>CAZPYG010000006.1:22360-92959 GCA_964590465.1 uncultured bacterium
GCGGAGCGGGCATTCTCCTGCACTCGGGGGTCGATGTCGGGTTGTTCCGTCAGGGCGTAAACAAAGGCAGCTTCCCGTTGATCATAGCCCCACTCGGTATCAGAATCGGGTTTTTCCTCTGTAAAAATGGTCGTCTCAAGGAACAGCTGATGCCAGCGGTCATCGCCCGTCAGCCGATAAAGCTCGGCGGCAGCTAAATTTCTCTCTTCAGCGACCCGGTCATACTCTTTGCCCTGGCCCTCAGCCCAGGCCGCTTCAGCCCAATCCATAGCCTTCAGGGCACTGTCGCGATAGCTCGCCGCCAATGGGGGATCTAAATCTGCCAAAACGTGAGCTGCCCTGGCCGCCACTCCCGCGTAGATATAACTGGACCATACCCCAGGACCATAGGTCATGATCGTCAGGGATTCTTGCCAGCTTGCTTCGAAGCGTTCTGGATGCTTAGCCGACTCAATTCCGCCGGGCACACCACCATCCGGTAACTGCAGGCGTTTAAATACATCCAGTCCCCACAGGGCTTCATCGACCACATCGGGTAAGGCATTATCGGATTCTGGCAGGTTTAGGTTGACCTGCTTGAAATAGTCTGGATGGAGCTGTGCCAGCTCTAGCAATAACCGACTTGCCTCGAGGTGTTGAATCCGGCGATCCCAATCTCCGGCGTCGAACCACCCTCCCCAGGCATCTGGCACCAGTTCCTCGGTGCGGGTTTCTAGCAGCGCTTCAAACACATTGACATCCCCGTTTAAGCCCATGCGGGTATCCATCAGGGGAACGGTAGACCGGTAGACCTTGACCCCATCGTCAGGATGAAAAGGTCTGGGTCGTTCGTAGTCGGTGTAGGGCGGACCTAAGGCTATGCCACTGCGCTGATGCAGCAGCCCCCGCGCCGACACGTAAAACGCTGACTCCCAAACTTCGGAGCCAATTTCAAAGGGAAACGAGGCACCAACCCCCTCTACCGCTACCCGGTAGCGCCCCGGGGTCTGAAAATCGCTGAAGTCCAGCTTGTAGACATCAGTTTCGGTATAGTCGCGATCGCGCTTATCTTCAGGCCCGCCGGCTTTTTTTGAGAGGGTGACCGGGCCTTCGAACACCACTTCGTTGGTGTCATCATCCACCAGGAAAAAGGTTAAATCTTCCCCGTAGGAAAGCGGACCACCATCTCCCATCCAGGTCGATAAAAAGGCAACTTTCGTAGGATCGCTGGGGGCAAAACCAATGTGAGAAACCTGCACCGCCTCACTGCGCAGAGATAGGGGATCGTACACAAACGATACCGACGGCATTGAGCCATCGGTAAATTCGACCCGGTAGCGTTCCCCTTCCGTTAAAGGCTGATCGACCTGCAGGTAGAGAGTATGCCTGAGCACCCAATCCTTTTTCTGATCGCCGATTTCGATTAAGCCCATCGGTTTTGACTTACGAAAAACGGTTCCGGGTGGCACGCCATCGCCATAGTGGCTATCGGTTTCGGAATAGATTTGGTAGTTATCGGGTTCTTGGGCCTTCTGGGTATCTAACCTTTCGCCAACCCGTCGATCAATAGTGCGAATGATGGTTTGCTCTCCATCAACCAGATAACCGAATAACTCGTCGTTGCGCTCTACCCAGTTGTCTTCGCGGATGGTATCACCAGGTTGAGGTTGATAGGGCATTTGGGTGCCCCGTATTCTCTCTCCATCTTCAACGAAAAGGCCAATAATGGTAGGACTGACGACAAAGGCATGGGCAACTTTCAACCCTGTAGATTGGTCTGGCGATAAAGCCGTTTTATTTACACTTAAAAAGGTTAGTGATAATGGGTTTTTAATTAAGGAAGAGCCAGCCCCAGCGATTAACGAGTTCGAACTTTCGCTTAAAGGGGTTTGGGATAATGCAATTGACGATACCTCAAAGGTATTACCGAAAGGCTGTAGATCTCCGGTCGCAGCCATAGCCGGAGCAATCATTTTGAACCCCTGGCCCCAAGCAATCCCGGTTGAGGATAGCACCGACCCATCTTTGGCTTTCCGGTCCTCCATGAAAAGGGTAGCCGCTTCCCGATGGTTAGAATGGAATTCGGTTGATTTTGGGATTACCGGATTACCCCATCCCAATAAATGGGCTACAAGCTGTTCCAGCATTTCTTTACAGTTCCGTGCTAGCTAAATTGGGCTAATCTCGCAACTTCTAAAGGTCGCTTCTATGCTCTCGATTTGAGGGTATAGTAGCAAGCGCTCCATCCCCCATGGAGAGACCAGGTCAGGCCAGGAAGAAATTTGTTTGAATCTTTAAGTAAGCGGTTTATGGATCTAGCAAAATTTACCCAACGGTTGCTCGCCAACCTGAGAAATGGCTCGTTCCCCATTAAGCCCAGTCTGGCGGTGGGGCGTTGAGGTTAACGCCCAGTTCATCCCAGAGCCAGTTGATCACCTGTTGTCGCTCCCCATCGGTTAGGAAGAATCGCCCCGAAAACCGCAGGCGATCGTTAATATCTTCCATATCTGCCAGAGAAAACAGACCTGCGGTTGTGGCGATGTTACATAAAATATCGTCCTGTCGCTGCTGATCACCGTCACCGTAGCGATATTGAGCCACCTGCTTGCCTAATTTTTGACAGTCGTCCGGTGTGAATCCAAGTCGCTGTTTTTTATCCTCCGGAATCGCTTCCCCTGCGGCTATCTTGGCAAAATCAGTATCCAAAATATTAAGATTGACGATTTTGGGCTGTTGATGAAAACTCAAACTGCCTCCTTCTGTCATGAGATACAGGACTGCCCTAAAAGATTGAAGTTGGAGCAGAACTGATTTCAACTCGGTGTCTTGACCCGGTTAACCCAAAACTTTGTATCAAAGCAACGGGGGTAGGGTTACAACGGCCATGGGCCACCTCGGGATACCAGAATAGGCCAGTTTACTGAATATGCTGTATTCCATAGGGTATTTTTTAGGAACGGGCCTTTTCAGATCTGGTCTCTTGCCTGAGGGTAGCAGCGCCATCACCTCCGATTGATGGCTAAATTTCCCCGGCTATGATCAATCGCTGGAATTCTTCTTCCACAATTAAATCTCGGTCTGACTCAACTCGATCCAGGAAAACATGGCCGTTGAGGTGGTCATATTCATGCTGAAAGATACGGGCAACAAAGTCCTGCCAAACTTGCCGACGCGGGTTTCCCCAGCGATCGAGGTACTCCACTTCCACCTGCCGATATCGGGGCACCCGTCCCCGCAGCCCGGGCACGCTCAGGCAGCCTTCCCATCCCGTTTCCCGATCATCGCTGTGGGCTACCAAACGGGGATTAATCAGGGCTGTCGGTTCCATGGTGGGCGCGTAGGGGTAACGCCCATTGGGGCGAGAGGCAATAATCAACAGTTGCCATGGATATCCCACCTGCGGAGCGGCAATACCAACGCCGTCAGCGTCTTCCGCGGTGGCCATGAGTTGATCGATCAACTGCTGTACCTGATTAGTACCGATATGAATAATCGGGCTGGCCGCTTGCCTCAATATTGGATGTCCTAGGGTAACAATGGCCTGGGTCGCTTCCATAGTACTCACCGAGAATCGCTAGTTGCACTTTGATTTTAATGACTTGCCTCTAAACTTACCCCCGGAATAAGGATCCAAACAGATTGAGTTTTAACGAAAAAGGATCCTTGATTGAATAAAGGATCCCTTTTTAGCTAATAACAGAAATAAGGGATTTCATACGCTATATACAGGTTTCGAGCCCCTATTTAGGCCTCATATCTAGTAGTGTAGAGTTTCCAGTTAGGTCGTGGGGTGCATCCCATGCCCCCTGCTACCCAAACTATGTAAGCATTACAAAAGCTGAAATCCCAGGACATGAACTCCACCGTTAAGAGGTATGCCGTGGATCAGGCCCTTGAGCAACTATGGCAAGACGTACTGACTAAGCTGCAAGCCCAGCTCAGCCGCCCTACCTATGAAACCTGGATCAAGCCAACCCAGGCCCAATCCTTGCACGATAATGTTTTGATCATTTCGACTCCGAATCCCTTCGCCCGCAACTGGCTGCAGAAACACTATGTCAGCACCATTACCCTGGTGGTGCAGGAAATGCTGGGAAAACCCGTCATCGTTCAGGTTACGGTGACCCCCGAAGACCATGCAGGTCCTCTGGCTCAGGCCACACCAGAAGTTGCCTGGCCCAGTCCTTCTGCCCTACCACGCCCCCCAGAGCCCGATGATCATTCTCCCCGGGGGCAGGATAACTACAACACCTTAAATCCCAAGGCGGTCTTCTCCCGCTTTGTGGTGGGCTCTAATAATCGTATGGCCCATGCGGCGTCCCTGGCCGTGGCTGAATCGCCAGGACGAGAGTTTAACCCCCTCTTTCTTTGTGGGGGAGTGGGACTGGGCAAAACCCATTTGATGCAGGCCATTGGCCACTATCGACGGGAAATTTCCGACGAGGCCCGGGTGGCCTATGTGTCTACAGAGCAGTTCACCAACGATCTCATCACGGCTATCCGCAAAGACAGCATGCAGCACTTCCGATCCCACTATCGGGATGTGGATATTCTGCTGGTAGATGATATTCAGTTTATTGAAGGTAAAGAGTACACCCAGGAAGAGTTCTTTCACACCTTCAACACCCTGCATGAGGCTGGCAAGCAAATCGTGCTGGCTTCAGATCGTCCACCCAACCAAATTCTGAGGCTGCAGGAACGCTTAATTTCCCGATTTTCCATGGGGCTCATTGCCGATATCCAACCCCCCGACTTCGAAACCCGTATGGCCATTCTGCAGAAAAAGGCCGAGTACGAAAACGTCAGGCTACCCCGGGAAGCCATTGAATATATTGCCTCGGTGTATACCTCCAATATCCGCGAATTGGAGGGGGCCTTGATTCGAGCTATTGCCTACACCTCGATTTCAGGGTTGGCGATGACAGTAGACAATCTTATGCCGGTTTTGAATCCGCCGCCGGAAAAGGTGGAAGCATCCCCTAACGCAGTACTCGCTGCCATTGCGGAGGAATTCAAAGTCTCTATAGAAGATTTAAAGGGGTCTTCCCGGCGCCGGGAAATTAGCCTGGCTCGCCAGGTGGGCATGTACTTGATGCGCCAGCATACTGACCTCAGTCTGCCCAAAGTTGGCGACGTGTTCGGCGGCAAGGATCACACTACGGTGATGTACAGCTGCGACAAAATTGAGAAACTGCTCAAAAAAGACCCGGATATGAGACAAAGGATTCGGCAGCTGAGCGATCGCATCAACTTGGCCGATCGCGAGACATAAGAAAACAATTCCCAGCAATAGGTTTCGCCATCCCCTTCAAATTCATTTTGAGGGGGATTTTTACGTTGAGTCCCTACCTCCACATCAAGATGACGACGCGACATCCCCTGTAGACAGCACTCCCCAGCAATATGTAACGTTTGATTAACATTTCCTTTAAGAACCCTGTGGAAAACACTGAGTTTTTTGTGGAAAATCCCTACTTTAGGGGTGGACAACTCCCCAGCCTTTGGGGAGAAAACTATAGGTGTTTCAAGGGCTGTGGAAAGGTGCCAACGATATCGACAAGTTTTCCACAAACTATCCACAGCTGAATGTAGCTGGTTTGAGGCGATCCCATGATTTTCCCCAGTTTCCACAGGCTCTACTATAACGACTACTTTTTAAAATTTATTCCGGAAGGGGCTGTGGCCACCTCTGCAAAACTCGCCGTTGAAGCCCTTCAGAAACGGTGATAGGGTGAGGCTCCAATCGAATCATATTCAGCCTGAGAGCTCATCCACCAGAGGTCAGGAATTCAGAAAAGGTTTACCTTCCAGGAGACTGCCCCCGGTCATAGGGAAACTGGATCATCCCCCTGGGCTGCAAAAATGAGATACTGCTAAACACGATAAATTTCTGCTGTACTGGTCGCTGCTCCCAAAACCCATGAAGTTTGTTTGCCCTCAAAGTGAACTGAATAGTCAGCTTTCCTCGGTGAGTCGTGCGGTCCCCTCGCGCCCCAGTCGCCCGGTCTTAGGCAATATTCTGGCCACTGCCGATGCTGAAACCCAATCGGTCACCCTGGTGGGGTTTGACGAGGTGCTGGGCATTGAGAGCCGCTTTGATGCCCAGGTTGAAGAATCGGGCAGCCTCACCCTACCAGCCAAGCTGCTGGGGGATATCGTTTCTCGACTGCCAGGGGAAGACATTACCATCGCCGCCGAAGATACCGAGATGACCGTTACCCTGACCAGTACCTCTGGGCGATATCAGGTCCGGGGGTTAAGCGCGGAAGACTATCCGACTCTGCCCACGGTTGAAGCCGGAGAAGTGATCGAACTACCTGTCGAAGCACTACTGGAAGGTCTACGGGGTTCCCTGTTTGCCAGCAGTTCCGATGAAACCAAACAGGTGCTCACCGGTGTTCACCTGTTGACTGAACCTGCGGGGCTGGAGTTTGCGGCTACTGATGGCCACCGTCTGGCCGTCGTACAAACCAGCGACGAATCTGGTGCCGCCGATGGTGAAGGTATCTCTATGAACGTCACTGTCCCCGCTAAAGCTCTGCGGGAACTGGAGCGGATGATTCAAAGCTATGCGTCTAATGAGCCTGTGACTGTGCGGCTGGATGAAACCCAGGTCCTGTTTGACCTGGGGCCCCAGAAGCTCACCACTCGCCTGTTGGAAGGGCAATACCCTAACTATCGCCAACTGTTACCGAAGCAGTTTGCTCGGCAGGTCACCCTCAATCGCAGGGAGTTAGTCTCCAGCCTGGAGCGGATTGCTGTACTGGCCGGACAAAAAAACGACATTATCAAAATGTCGTTGAAGAGTGCTGACCAGCTGGTATCCCTGTCTGTAGAAGCCCAGGAAGTGGGTAGTGGTCAGGAAGACCTACAGGCCCAAATCAGCGGGGAAGATTTAGATATCGCCTTTAATGTGCGGTATTTGCTGGATGGGCTAAAAGCCTTCGAAAGCAATGAAGTGCAGCTGCAGTGCAATGCGGCTACTAGCCCGGCAGTCATTCTGCCTTTGGGTGAAATTAAGATGACCTATCTGGTTATGCCGGTTCAGATCCGGGGATAGAAGCTGAACCGCTCCCAAAGCAGCACGGAACCGGGGGAAGCTTCTTAAGATCTCCTTGACCTGAATTCGTTAGGATTTACCCAAATGATCTTTGCCCCTCGCTGCTTGCCCCGTAAGCAGCGAGGGGCAAAAGACTTACAGAACCCGGCGTAGGTTCCGGCATGATGCTAGATGCTGAATTTCATCTGTTAAAGGATCGGTTGCTGGGACATCTCAGGCAGGTGGTGGGAGATCGCAGCCCCGGCTATGCCTCTGCTGGCCACTTCTTTACGTCCCACTACATCCAGCGGGAACTGTCCCAGTGGGGGGAGGTTGAGCCCTTTCACTTCACCACTCAAGGTCAGCAGCACACGAATTGGATACTCAACCTGCCGGGCAAATCTGCTCTCCGTTCTCCCATCCTGATCGGTGCCCACTACGACACAGTGCCCGGCTGCCCCGGCGCAGACGACAACGGTACTGGTGTTGCCGCTCTGTTGGAAATAGCCCGAGCCCTCAAGGCTTCTCCGGCACGTTCCCCCGTCCGCCTCGTCGCCTTTGACATGGAGGAGTACGGTCTTGCCGGGAGCCGTGCCTATGCTAAGCATCTCTACGACCAGGGAGAATTCCTGCAGCTGATGCTGTCTCTGGAAATGCTGGGCTACTGCGACCCTGCGCCCCGATCTCAACGCTACCCATCCAAAGCGTTGGAGAAAATCTATCCCCACCAGGGCAACTTCATTGCCCTGATCGGTCAATGGCAAACTATTCCGGCTATGACGCGCCTGTGGTGGAGTTTTCGTAGTGCAGGAGTCCGCAGCCAGTGGCTTCCCGTCATCAACCAGGGGCGCATCGTGCCGGATACCCGCCGCAGCGATCACGCCCCCTTCTGGGATTTGGGTTATCCGGCAGTCATGGTGACCGACACCGCCGACCTGCGCAACCCCCACTATCACCAACCCACCGATACCCTGGACAGGTTGGACTTAGACTTCTTAACGAACGTCTGCCAGGGGCTGATTAGAGGCATTCAAGCCTTGTAAGCTGTCTCCTCTGAGCGATGCCCAACCAACCGAAGGGACAGAAATTCCCGCTAAGATTAGCGTATAGCCTCCCAAGGAGCGGAGATTCCAGTTTATGAGTCAATCCGTCTCATCCCCCTTAAAATACTTCACCTTCGAAGACTATCTGGCCTACGACGACGGCACAGATACCCGCTACGAGTTGGAGAACGGAGTGCTGGTCGAAATGCCTCCTGAGTCTGAAGAAAATAACGATATCGCCCGTAGACTGCTATTCGAATTTGGAAAGCATTTTCCTGTAGAGCTGATAGCTTATAAAGATACCGAAATTGAGGTTTCTGGGCGTCGAGCCACCGGTCGTATCCCCGATTTACTGATCCACACCACAGAGTCGAAAGCAGCAATAGCTTCTACAACCCGCGCCACAATCACCCATGACATGCCACCCCCAGCCCTGGTAGTGGAAGTAGTTAGCCCCGGTCAGGTCAATCGTGAACGTGACTACCGCTACAAGCACACCGAGTACGCTGCTAGGGGCATCCCTGAATACTGGATTGTTGACCCTGAGCTTAAGCAAATAACCCTTTGTACCTGGGTGAGTGGACTTTATGAAGACAGGGTCTACCAGGGAACACAAACCCTGCAGTCATCCCTGCTGCCTGATTTTGGCCTTACCCCAGCCGAGATTTTTACATAAGTTGCTCACGCCTCATTGCGTTTGGCCACGGAATCAGGTTCAACACGGTCAGGAATGTCATTCAACGGTATGAGGTTGGCATTACATCACCAAGAATCGAAATAATTCTTGACTTTACAGATTCTTTCGGTCTGAGGGTACTTATGCTTGAAAACGGGTCACCAAGAGCGCCCTTATCTCAACATCCCTGGGCCGCGTGGCATTAAGCGGGTTTGTACCCCCTCAGACTATGACGCCTTTACGGTAGACGATGTCTCTACCGCTGACCTCACCCCGAACCAGGCTGAGGGTTTAGCCGGGCTACAGGTTAAAGCCGGTGTTGCAATTCCTATCCCGGCTGGAAAGCGGCGCTGGGGTCTGCTCGTGGTCCATCACTGTCAGGCCCCCTGTGACTGGCAGACTGAGGATATTGACGCTACGTCTGTGGCATCAGCTCCCGTCCCTGAGCATGGTTGCTGCTGCTGTTTTAAACCTTCAAACTTCCAAGGTTGTGGAAGTATAGGTGTCTGACTGAACTAAGTAAGTGGACAGATTTATCTGTGTCATTCCGACCAGCGGGAGGAATCTGAATCCTTTACAGTGAGCGAGATGTCTCGCTCTGCTCGACATGACATAGCGAAGTTTAATTATGTCCACGTACTTAGCCAAAGCTTTACCTGATCGAGAGGGCGATTTACAGGCGGCAACGTTCCTCGCAATGGCCTGTCTGTCTTTGCTCTCGCTCTGCCAGAATAGTTTTCAAGCTGGGGCGTCCGGTCAGGGCTAACCGCCAGTCAGCCCAGACTCCATAGAGCCAGTCCACGATGGGGCCGACGATAGGCCACCCGGTCGGGGCATAAATCCAGCCGCTGCCCAGAATGTCGTAGACTCTGCGGAATACCTCAACATTCTTGACCACCGTCCCATCCGCCATCACCGCATGGATCCGGCCCATGGCCGTTTCAAAGTCCACGCCGCCGTTGTCCTCGGGTGCATAGGCCGGAACTGCAATATCGGTAAACTTTACCAATCCTCGCCCATTATCTTTTTTGCGCAGAAAGTTCACTTCCCGCACACATAAGGGACAATCTCCGTCGTAGAGCAAATTGATTTTCCAGGAATCAGCTTCGCTGAGACTCTGATTGTCTTGAGTTGGGGCGGTTGAAGCAGTAGAACTCATGGATTTGTGGAGGGAGCTTGCAGAAATAACACTACATATATCTTAACGTTGTGCTACCCAGAGTGCTAAAAACCTTGATTTCGAGAGCATTCCGCCATTAGCCAGAGGTTAGGCCCCTCACCCCTCACATTCTCCCTAAAGCACCCTCGACTTCAGCAACGTTCCCGGCAGGGTCATCAGCTTCCGAAAAGAGGGCACATAGGCGCGATTATTGAAGACGTCGTAGTCGTTCTCTTCAATCACATCCAAAATTTGTCGATAAAGAGACAATGCAGACCAGACCGGCCAGCGAGCATCGGAACTTAAAAGACTGATCCCCTTTTCCGCATCGGTGTAGAACTGACGGGCGCGGTCAATTTGAAACTGCATCAAATTCCGCCAGCGGTCGTCAAGCACCCCGGCCATCAGATCTGATTCGCTGTAGTTAAATTGTTTCAGGTCGGCTTGAGGCAGATAAATGCGACCGCGGCGAGCATCCTCACCTACGTCCCGCAGAATGTTGGTGAGTTGGTTAGCAATCCCCAGGGCAACTGCCTGCTCGGTCGGGTCTGGCTGACCAGGCGGATTCCAGGGGGCGGTTTGCAGCTGAGAATCAACCCCCATCACTGCCGTAGACATCAGCCCAACGGTACCGGCGACCCGGTAGCAGTACAGGGACAGATCTTCGAAGGTTTCGTAGCGGGAGCGGTGCAGATCCATCCGCTGCCCGGCAATCATGTCCCGAAAGGGCTGGATGTCGAGGGTGAACTTCTCCAGGGTATCCACCAGGGCGACATCTTCGTCATCCACCGGGCACCCGGCAAAGATTGATTCCAGTTGGGCTTCCCAGCGGTCTAAGGTTTTTTCGCTGGTGAACTGTGCTTGGGGTCCATCCACCAATTCATCTGTTCTGCGGCACCACACGTAAATCGCCCAGATGGCGCGACGCTTGGCCGGAGCCATAAGCATGGTGCCCATGTAAAACGTCTTAGAGTACTTGGCCGTGACCTGACGGCATAACTCGTAGGCATCCTCAATAGAGGACAGAGATTGGATGGGGGGAGAATCAGTCAGTTGCAGCATTAATATCCCAAACTGGAGAAAATAAACCTGGTCCAAGTCCAGAAGTGGAGTTTTGCCGATGGAAAATCTCCAGATTTTGAGCTGAACTTAGGATAAATCTCGAACCGACAACAGTAAATCTGCTTAGACTAGCCTCTCATAACTGCACGCAACTTTGAAAAATAGTTGAAACCGTGCAATAAATCCGCTTTAGACCCGTAGATGCTCAAAACTGAGTTTTAGCCGTTTGAGACCGGGTACAGCAGGGAGGAAGGGCTAGGCAGCCTCGACAACTTGAGCGGTTGCGTCGGCTACGGGTGTCAGTCCGGCAGCGTCATCTTGGGCGATGGCCTGGGCCGTCAGCTTGCCGGACAGCACAGCTCCTTCCATGCTGGCCAGGTAACGCTGCATGGTGTAATCCCCAGTCAGGTAGAAGTTCTGAATGGGCGTGCGCTGGTTGGGCCGATGGGCTTGGCGTCCGGGGGTGGCCATGTAGACAGAACGGGGTGTCTTCACCACCTTAGACTTCAGCAGCCTGGCCGGGGAAGGAATGTGCTGGGGAAAGAGCTTGGCCAGCTCGGCCATGGTGGCATCCACAATTTCTTCGTCAGACTTGGTGACCCAATCTTTCGCCGGGGCCAGCACCAGCTCCAGCATGGATTTATCGGGGTTGGCATATTCCTTACAGGTGTTGCTCATGTCGGCGTACACGCTGAGCAGCTCCGATCGGGAGAAGAGCAAATGGTCAATATCCGTTAGCTTGCGGTCAAACCACAGGTGAACATTGATTACCGGCACCCCTTCCAGCCCGTCCAGCAGTTGGAAGTAGTCCAGCCCTCGCCAGGGTTCGGGGATGATGGTTTTGAAAGGATCCACCGGCATCGCGGAAACGTAGGCGTCAGCGGCGACGTTCCAGTCAGGGGAACCATTAAGGCCGCGCATCTTGAAGCCAGCAACGGTCTTGTCGTCGTTCAACTTAATTTCCTTGAGGGGAGCATTCAGATGCACCTCGCCGCCCCGCTCTGTGATGTAATCCACCAGGGGCTGACACAGCCGCTCCGTAGGGGAGCCGTCCAGGAAGGCCATCTTAGAACCGTTCTTTTCCTGCAGGAAGCGATTCAGAGCGGTCAGGATAATGGTGGAGGAAATTTCGTCAGGGCCGATGAAGTTGAGGGCCTTGGTCATGGCGATGAAGACTTCGTCGTTGACCCGCTCGGGGATGCGCTGCTGTTTCAGCCAGTCGGTCCAGGAAAGCTTGTCCATTTCCTCGACGTATTTCTGACCCCGAATGATGGCAGGCAGCAGACCCAGGCCAAAGCGAATCTTTTCGCCCCAGGTCAGCATGTCGTTATTGCGAAGGATGGCGACCATGCCGTTGATGGGGGCGGGCAAATTAGGGAAGTCGAAGCGGGAATAGGTGCCGGGTTGGGTGGGCTGGTTGAAGATCATGGTGTGCTGCTTCCACTGCAGCCGATCCTCAATGTCGAGTTCTTTGAACAGCCGCAGCATATTGGGGTAAGCCCCAAAGAAAATATGCAGCCCAGTTTCGTACCAGTCGCCGTCTTCATCCTTCCAGGCGGCGACTTTGCCGCCGAGGACGTCTCGGCGCTCGTAAACAATCGGAGTGTGGCCTGCATCTACGAGATACTTGGCACAAGATAGCCCAGCCAGTCCTGCTCCTGCGATCGCAACGCGCATGACCTATTCAATCCCTCTAAAAATTCACTGGTTACAGTCTTAATGATTAAATTATATGTTGCAATCCGTAACATTTTCGTGAGTCTGCCAGAAAACCCCCCTTTTTTGAGCGCTGAGAATTGATCACTATTTGCTTAGAGAGTCAACCCAGATAGAATAAGAATTCTGCCCTTTTTCAAACGATGGTCGTTGGGAGCCCTGTCTGTGCCTCAAACCAATCTCGATTTTCTCAACCAATCCGATCCCGTTCTGGCTGGCATTCTTCAAAAGGAACTCCAGCGCCAGCGCGATCACCTGGAACTGATTGCCAGCGAAAACTTTACCTCTGCGGCGGTGATGGCGGCCCAGGGGTCGGTCCTGACCAATAAGTACGCCGAAGGTCTCCCCGGCAAGCGCTACTACGGTGGTTGTGCTTTTATTGACGAAGCCGAGCAGCTGGCCATTGACCGTGCCAAGGAACTCTTCGGTGCCGCCCACGCTAACGTGCAGCCCCACTCCGGTGCCCAGGCCAACTTTGCTGTCTTTCTGGCCCTGCTGGAACCCGGGGACACCATCATGGGGATGGATTTGTCCCACGGTGGACACCTGACCCATGGTTCCCCAGTCAATGTATCCGGGAAGTGGTTCAAGGTCTGCCACTACGGCGTGAATCAGGAAACTGAGCAGCTCGACTTCGACCAAATTCGTGAGCTGGCCTTGGAGCATCGTCCCAAGCTGATTATCTGCGGCTATTCCGCATACCCCCGCATGATTGACTTCGAAAAGTTCCGCGCCATTGCCGACGAGGTGGGAGCTTATCTGCTGGCGGACATCGCCCACATTGCGGGCTTGGTTGCGGCAGGGGTTCATCCCAGCCCAATTCCCCACTGTGATGTGGTGACGACGACCACCCACAAAACCCTGCGCGGACCTCGCGGTGGGCTGATCCTCACCCGCGACGCTGATTTGGGTAAGAAGTTCGATAAAGCCGTTTTTCCCGGTACCCAGGGCGGTCCCCTGGAGCATGTGATTGCTGCTAAGGCAGTTGCTTTTGGGGAAGCCCTCAAGCCAGACTTCCGCACCTACTCAACCCAGGTCATTGAAAACGCTCAGCGGTTGGCGGCTCGGCTGCAGGAGCGGGGTCTCAAGACTGTCTCCAACGGCACCGACAACCACCTGATGCTCGTAGACCTCCGTTCCATCGGCATGACCGGCAAACGGGCCGATCAACTGGTAAGCGGAGTGAACATTACCGCCAACAAGAATACGGTGCCGTTTGATCCGGAATCGCCCTTTGTCACCAGCGGTCTGCGCCTGGGTTCCCCGGCCATGACCACTCGGGGCATGGGCACCGATGAGTTTGCCCTGATTGGTGACATCATCGCCGACCGGCTCCTGAATCCGGAAGATGGGGCTGTTCAACAGCAGTGCCTGGATCGGGTTGCTTCCCTTTGCAAGCGTTTCCCTCTGTATCCCCATTTAGGAAGCCGGGTGCCGGCCCTGGTTTAGAGTCATGTGCGGGAAATTGAACCCATAGTTTTCAAAAACTCCATGCAAAACGTCAGAGACTTAAGGGTGATCCCTTTATGATCTGTCATAATCTGCATGGAGTTTTTGTGTCTTGGACGGAAGTTCGCCTATCCTATGGACAACTCGACTACATCTTAAGGATGCGGTCGAATCTTTTGGCGATTTCCTGCTGCTGAGTTGCAATCTGCCACAACTGGCGTATCCTTAACGTTGGTCTTGATGGACAGTTTGTACATAAGGCATTGAATTAACGGCATTGATATCAGTTCTACAGGGTTTTCCAGCCAGGAGTTCAGATGCCCTTTCATCTGTACCACTTTTTTGCCTTTGTGATTTCTGCAGTTGTGGTGCTGCTAACGACGCCCATTATTCGCCGCATAGGCCTGAAAAGTGGTCGGGTGGATTTGCCGGGGGGGCGCAAAGTTCACGATAAGCCCATGGTTCGCTTAGGTGGGGTCTCTATCTTTCTAGGAACTTTGATATCCCTATTATTAGTGTGGGCGACGGGCGGATTCATTGATGCCATGGGCCAGCATCTGGCCCCACCTGAGGAATTTCAGATTTGGGGCGTAACGATTGGGGGGCTAGCTTTTTTCCTGATTGGCCTGATGGATGACCTGTTTGGTCTTTCTGCCTGCAGCCGTTTATTGATGCAGATGATCGTGGCTACGATTGCCTGGCACGTTGGTGTCAGTATTGATTTTCTGACGATTCCTTTCTATGGTCTGACTCAATTACCGGACTTCATTAGCCTGCCGGTGACCGTACTGTGGCTGGTGGGGATGGCTAACGCGATTAACTGGATTGACGGCTTGGATGGTTTAGCTGCAGGGGTTTCAGGAATTGCCGCGATCATCATGCTAGTTGTAAGCCTGTTTATGAATCAACCGGCTGCGGCCTTAATTGCAGCAGCTTTAGCAGGAGGTTCCCTGGGTTTTCTACGCTACAACTTTAACCCGGCCAAAATTTTTATGGGTGACGGGGGGGCTTATTTTATGGGCTTTACCCTGGCTGCTGTAGGGGTGATTGGTCTGGTAAAAACGGTGACTACTGCTGCAGTGTTACTCCCTTACCTGATTCTGGCGGTGCCGATTTTGGACATGTCCGCGGTCATCCTGGATCGTATCCGCTGTGGTTCTTCCCCCTTTGTGGCTGACAAGCGCCATCTTCACCATCGCTTGCTTAATGCTGGCCTTTCCCACCGTGTGACAGTTCTTTTCATCTATGTGTTAACGCTTTGGGCGGGGAGTTTAGCCTTAGCATTTTCTGGTATGCCCAGCGGAATCGCCTATGCCCTGGGTGCCACTGCTTTATTGAGCTATACCGGCTGGCGGCTGCGACAGCGTCCTCGATAGGTCCCCCTGACTACAGACAGCCGGTGGACCTTATTTTCATCTTTTTTAATCTACGGGTTCGAAAACGGCTTCATCTTCCTTCCGCCAAGCCGGGTCAACCAGACAAATGAACACCAGCGGCATCTGCCCCGTATTGCGGATGTATTGGCGAGCATGGGGCGGAATATATACCGCATCTCCCGCTTCTACCAGGTTGACTTCGTCATCAATGTGCATTTCCCCCTGCCCTTCCAGGATGTAGTACACCTCTGAAGTTGTCAGGGCGTGGGGCGTGGAAACCTGCCCCACGGGCACAATGGCGTGGGCCAGACTGTAGCGCAGGGCAATATCTTGCTTGTCAGGGTGTAGCAACTCTCGCAGTTGGGTCCCATCTCCGGCAACGAATTCGGGGCATTCCAGCAGTTTGCGGATCAACATAACTGTACTTCAGGGTTTTGTTGGTACGTTAGCAGTACTTTCTCACCTTTGGACCATCTTATTTTCCCCGTTCAACATTAAAGCCCCATGCAGCCCCGGTAGCCCAGCGGCCAGCAAGGGCAACCCATAGTTCCGGATGGCGATAAATGTTGCCGCCATGGCGCCCAAAAAAGCGAGGCCCAATACCAGGGGAGAATTACCCAATCGTTGCTGCCCCACCATCGGTAGGTTGTCGTTATCACCAAATGTAAAGAATATTGAAAATTCAAATAAGGCTTTTGATGTCCCCGGCCTTTCCAGTACAATTAGCGCCCAATAAGCCGCGCGAGCAGTCCCTGTCCGCCACCAGAGCGGCCCTGTCGATTCGTAGTTAGGAACGTCTATGACATCCGTCCTCTCCCGCACCGCTGATGGTCCCAAATTTACTGGCCTTCCCGAAGATGTGCGGGCTCGTTTACATGAACGGCTTAAGGTAGTGGTGCCTGCAGATCCTTCTGACCCCCGGCTTACTGATCTCCCCCCTTCTGACGTGCCAGAGGTGCCTCAACCTAAGGCCGCTAAGGCGATGGTGCAGCTATCCAATGTGGATAAGGTCTATGCCAACGGCAGCAAGGCGTTAGAACGGGTTAGCCTGACGGTTAATCAAGGGGATTTCCTGTTCGTGACCGGGCCTTCGGGTTCCGGCAAGTCTACTCTGCTAAAGCTGCTCTACGGCTACGAACGCCCCAGTGCTGGCGAATTGCTGGTAGACAGTGAACCGATTGCTCAATTGCGGGGTGACCGACTGGCCATGATGCGCCGCCGCATTGGTGTCGTGTTTCAGGATTACAAGCTGATTCCTCGCCGCACTGTAGCTGAGAACGTGGCGTTTGTGCTCTGGGCCCAGGGCTTTACCCGTAAAGAGATCCACCGTCGCCTCTGGCCCACATTAAAGATGGTCGGACTGCAGGGGAAGGCCCAGTGTTTTCCTGATGAACTCTCCGGTGGAGAACAGCAACGGGTTAGCATCGCCCGTGCAGTGGTAAGTACTCCGCCTCTTCTTCTGGCGGATGAGCCTACGGGGAATTTGGATGCTGATAACTCTATGCAGGTGATCAAAATCCTGAAGAAGCTGAACTCCATAGGCATCACGGTAGTGGTTACCACCCATGATGAGCATCTGGTGCGGATGTCTAACCATCCTGTGGTACAGCTCAAGCATGGGCGACTGAAATACCTAAATCACTAAGGTTTTTGGGGTTATACCCAGCTAGCTATTGCGACCAATGCCCAATTTCGCCTGGAAAAGGATTTCAGTAAACGCTACAGTTCTTAACATCTCTAAGCACAGCTCAGACAATCAATAGGATAATAATCAAAGTCAAAATCAGACATCTATCTGGGGTGTCTGATTCTTTTTGGTGCAATGCACCTTGGTTCGATAGCTACAGGATTCCGGCCTTCATGCAACCGAATCAATTTAGGTAAGAATCGATTCGGAAATAACGGCTGGATGAATTTCAAGGGTTTGATTTGATAACTGAGAGGAAAGTGCTTTGGTCAGTACAGCCCCATTAAAAACATCAAAATCAGAAGAGATCTTTGCTGCCGCCCAAAAACTCATGCCCGGTGGCGTGAGTTCTCCGGTGCGGGCATTTAAGTCGGTGGGGGGCCAACCGATTGTCTTTGACCGGGTAAAAGGGGCCTACATTTGGGACGTAGACGGTAACCAGTACATCGACTATGTGGGTACCTGGGGCCCTGCCATCTGCGGCCATGCTCATCCTGAGGTGCTGAAGGCACTGTCGGAAGCATTGGAGAACGGAACCAGCTTCGGGGCTCCCTGCTATCTCGAAAATGTGCTGGCCGAAATGGTGATTCAGGCCGTACCCAGTGTAGAAATGGTGCGGTTTGTGAACTCCGGTACAGAAGCCTGTATGGCTGTACTACGGCTGATGCGGGCTTACACCCAGCGCGACAAAATCATTAAGTTTTCGGGCTGTTATCACGGTCATGCCGATATGTTCCTGGTGCAGGCCGGTTCCGGGGTGGCGACCCTGGGCTTACCCGACTCCCCTGGGGTGCCTAAGTCATCCACCATCCATACCCTGACCGCCCCCTACAATGACCTGGAAGCGGTGAAGGAACTCTTCGCCCAGAACCCTGGAGAAATTGCCGGGGTGATTCTAGAAGCCGTAGTCGGGAACTCCGGCTTTATCACCCCCGACGCTGGTTTTCTGGAAGGGCTGCGGGAAATTACCCGCGAAAACGATGCCCTGCTGGTGTTCGATGAAGTCATGACCGGCTTCCGCATTGCTTATGGCGGTGCCCAGGCCAAGTTCAACGTCACCCCCGACCTGACCACCATGGGCAAGGTAATTGGTGGTGGTCTTCCCGTAGGAGCCTACGGTGGCCGCCGGGAAATCATGGAAATGGTGGCCCCTGCCGGTCCGGTTTATCAGGCCGGTACCTTATCTGGTAATCCCCTGGCTATGACTGCTGGCATCAAGACCCTGGAGTTGCTCCAGCGTCCCGGCGTTTATGACGACCTGGAGCAGATCACCAACCGGTTGATTACTGGCCTGCTGGAAGCTGCCCGCGAAGCTGGCCATGAAGTCTGTGGTGGCAATATCAGCGCCATGTTCGGTATGTTCTTCCATTCCGGTCCTGTAAACCGCTATGAAGACGCCAAGCAGTCTGACCTGGAGAAGTTCAGTCGCTTTCACCGGGCCATGCTGGAGCGGGGCATTTACCTGGCCCCCTCCCAATTTGAGGCCGGCTTCACTTCCCTGGCCCACACTGAGGAAGATGTTGATCAAACCATCGCCGCTGCCCGCGAAGTATTCGCGATTTTGTAGCGTTAATGATTTAGCGATCTCATAATTTTGAACGTCATCTAGAACGTCATGGGTCCTCCATCATCTGCTGATGGGGGATTTTCCATTTCTGGAGCAAAGCGCATTCCTGCCAATCCCAAACTTTCCATCACCCCACCCTCTCACGCACCCACCCACATACACCCCTGTTCTGTTCGGGAACCCGTAACAGGATCTTTGTTGCGATCTCATCCCTCAAAAGCGTAAATTAGCACTCGGGGATTGAGAGTGCTAAGTCCCTAACTGTTCATCTGCGCCTGGGTGGAAATTCCTGAGGGCGTGGTCGTAGTCGAAATTCCGGAGAAATTTTTTATGGCAGCTATCACTTTGGCGGCATCTAGCGTCAAGCCGCTGGCCGATCGGGTTCTAGTTAAGGTAAGCGCTTCTGAAGAGACCACCGCTGGGGGTATTCTGCTTCCTGACACCGCAAAAGAAAAGCCCCAGGTTGGGGAAATTACCGCCGTTGGCCCCGGCAAAGTTGATGATAAGGGCGAGCGTCAGACAATGGAAGTCAAAATCGGCGACAAAGTTCTGTACTCCAAGTACGCTGGCACCGACATCAAGCTAGGCAGCGACGAGTACGTTCTGCTGTCTGAAAAAGACATTCTGGCAGTGCTGGGCTAGTTGCTATTGCATCTGCTTCAACACCATTTTCCATTTTTCGGAACCGCTGCTTTCTAAACATTCGGAGATTGTTTCATCCATGGCAAAGCGCATCATTTATGACGAAAACGCCCGCCGGGCACTTGAAAAGGGCATGGACATTCTGGCAGAAGCCGTTGCTGTGACCCTGGGTCCAAAAGGTCGCAACGTAGTACTGGAGAAGAAGTTCGGCGCTCCCCAAATCGTCAACGACGGTGTCACCATCGCCAAAGAGATCGAGCTGGAAGACAACGTTGAAAACACTGGGGTGGCTCTGATTCGTCAGGCCGCGTCCAAAACCAACGACGCCGCTGGTGACGGTACTACCACCGCTACCGTCATTGCCCACGCAATGGTTAAAGAGGGACTGCGTAACGTGGCTGCCGGTGCCAACGCCATCTCCCTCAAGCGCGGCATCGACAAAGCCACCGCCTACCTGGTGGAAAAAATCGCTGAACATGCTCGCCCCGTAGAAGACTCCAAGTCTATTTCCCAGGTGGGTTCCATCTCCGCCGGTAACGACGAGGAAGTCGGTGCCATGATTGCTGAGGCCATGGAAAAAGTAGGCCGTGAAGGGGTCATCTCCCTGGAAGAAGGCAAGTCCATGACCACTGAACTGGAAGTCACCGAAGGGATGCGCTTTGACAAGGGTTACATCTCCCCATACTTTGTGACCGATACCGAGCGCATGGAAGCGGTCCTGGATGAGCCTTTTATCCTGATTACCGACAAGAAGATCGCCCTGGTGCAGGACCTGGTTCCCGTACTGGAGCAGGTGGCCCGCTCCGGTAGACCGCTGATTATTATCGCCGAAGACATCGAGAAAGAAGCGCTGGCTACCCTGGTGGTTAACCGCTTACGCGGTGTGCTAAACGTGGCTGCGGTTAAGGCACCTGGCTTTGGCGATCGCCGTAAAGCCATGCTGGAAGACATCGCGGTACTGACCGGTGGTCAGGTGATCAGCGAAGACACCGGTCTTAAGCTGGAAAGCACCAAGGTGGATATGCTGGGTCAGGCCCGTCGTCTCACCATCACCAAAGACACCACCACCATCGTGGCTGAGGGTAACGATCAGGCCGTGAAGGCTCGCTGTGAGCAGATCCGTCGTCAGATCGAAGAAACTGACTCCAGCTACGACAAAGAGAAGCTGCAGGAGCGTCTGGCCAAGCTCTCCGGTGGCGTAGCGGTAATCAAAGTCGGTGCGGCAACCGAAACCGAAATGAAGGATCGTAAGCTGCGCCTGGAAGACGCCATCAACGCTACCAAGGCGGCTGTGGAAGAAGGCATTGTCCCCGGTGGTGGTACTACCCTGGCCCACCTGGTGCCCGACCTCACCAGCTGGATCGAAGGCAACCTGACCGGCGAAGAGCTGACCGGTGCCACCATTGTGGCCCGGGCATTGGCTGCTCCTCTGATGCGGATTGCGCAAAATGCCGGCCAGAATGGTGCGGTAATCGCTGAGCGTGTCAAAGAGAAGGACTTTAACGTTGGCTACAACGCCGCCACTGGTGAGTTCGTCGACATGTTCGATGCGGGTGTGGTTGACCCCGCCAAGGTCACCCGTTCTGCCCTGCAGAATGCGGCTTCTATCGCTGGCATGGTGCTGACCACCGAGTGTATCGTAGTCGATAAACCCGAACCCAAGGAAGGCGCTGCTGCCGGCGCTGGCATGGGCGGCGACTTCGACTACTAAGGCCTCAGTCTCAGTTGCCCGTAAGGGCAGCTTAAGCTAAGCAAAAGCCTCCCTAACATCCAGGGAGGCTTTTTTATGGGCGCTAGAATTGGATTAGGCTCGAATAACCCTGACTTGATGCTGGTGAGCAGAGCTACTGAAGATATTCTGCTGTTGCCCGCTATGCTAACCGCAAAGGCTTCTTGTCTTGACCTAGGAGTGAATGAGTTTTAAGTTCTTAGTTTTGAATTTTGACTTGGCCGCTCAACTCAAAATTCAAAACTCAAAATTTGGAACTTATTCAAGTCTGCTCCCTTAGTCAAGAAATGGAGTCATTATTCTGAACGAGGACGAGTTCCAGCGGTGGTGGAAAGCTACTGGAAATTCACAATCCGCGCAAAGCTCTCGGGTTCCAGGCTGGCTCCACCTACTAGAGCACCATCAATCTCAGGCTGAGCCATCAGTTCATCCACATTGCCGGGTTTGACAGAACCGCCGTACTGAATTGGCATATCTTTGTTCTTCAGCAGGCTGCGGATGACGCCGATCACCCGATTCGCTTCTTCAGATTCGCAGGTGTCCCCGGTGCCGATGGCCCAGATGGGTTCATAAGCAATGATCAGGTTGCTCTGATCCACATCCACCAGGTCTTTTTCGATCTGGTGGGTGATCACAGCCTCTGTTTCACCGGCATCGCGCTGCTGTTTCGTTTCACCGACACAAAGAATGGGGGTTAGCCCGCCCTTCTGAGCCGCCTGTAGACGTAGATTAACGGTTTCATCCGTTTCACCGAAATACTGCCGCCGTTCGCTATGCCCCACAATGGCATAGCGGACCCCCAGTTCCCGCAGCATATCCCCGGAAATTTCGCCGGTGTAAGCCCCGGCAGATTCCCAGTGGATATTCTGAGCCCCAACTTTCACTCGGGCACCGTGCAGGCTCTTTGAGAGGGCGCTGAGGGCTGTAAATGGGGCGCACAGTATCACCTCGCGACCATCGGGGGTTTCATCTAGATGCCCTAAAAACTGCTTCAAAAATTCCAGGGTCTCTGCCTGGGTCTTATGCATTTTCCAGTTGCCAGCAATAACAATTTTTCGCACGGTTTTCTATGGTTGAAGAGTAAACATACAGATTCGCATCACTGCATCCTACTAAGAAAGGCAGCACGAATCAAATCCCGCAATCCTGACTTTGCGAGACAGTAGTTCAAAAACCCAAGAGAGGCACAGTCAAAACACCATGCCTCTCTAAATTTAAATTAGCCAGCTCGACTTAGGCCGGATCCTAGTAGATGTTCCTAACTTAGCCCTACAGCAGCCTTAGCAGCAGCGGCTTCATCGGGATGAATATTTAGCCGAGTCAGGTTAACGCGTCCACGGTTGTCAATCTCCCGCACTTTGACGATGACGTCGTCGCCGACATTGACCTCGTCTTCGACCTTGGCGACCCGATAATCGGCCAGTTGAGAAATGTGAATCATGCCCTCTTGACCCGGAACAAATTCCACAAAGGCCCCAATGGGAATCACCCGAGTCACCTTACCGGCATAGACGTCACCGGCACTGGGCTTGTGGACAATGGCTTCAATCAAAGCCTTAGCCTGCTTGGCCTTCTCCCCTTCCACGGAAGATACGGTGACGGTGCCATCGTCATTGATGTCGACCTTGGCCCCGGTTTGCTCAGTAATGCCCTTAATTTTCTTACCGCCAGGGCCAATCACCATGCCGATGAGTTCCGGGTCAATCTTGAAGGATATCAGGCGAGGCGCGTAGGGAGACATCTCCTGTCGAGGTGTCGCGATGGCAGACAGCATCTTCTCCAGGATATGCAGTCGAGCTGGCTTGGCTTGCCGAATGGCATCGGCAATTACCTTAAGGGAGAGACCCGTGATTTTCATATCCATCTGCAGGGCCGTGATGCCGCTATCGGTACCGGCCACCTTGAAGTCCATATCCCCGAGGAAGTCTTCAATGCCCTGGATGTCCGTTAGGATACGGACTTCATCCCCTTCCTTGATCAAGCCCATAGCGGCACCGCTGACCGGCTTAATCAGAGGAACACCCGCATCCATCAGGGATAGGGTCGAACCGCAAACGGATCCCATGGAAGTCGACCCGTTGGAGGAAAGTACTTCGGACACTACTCGAATCACATAGGGAAAGTCTTCCTGGGGTGGCAGCACCGGGACTAAAGCCCGCTCAGCCAGGGCTCCATGACCAATTTCACGACGACCAGGGGAGCGCATAGGTCGGGTTTCCCCAACGGAGTAGGGGGGGAAGTTGTAGTGGTGCAGATACCGCTTCTCTTCGTCGGGGTGAAGGTCATCCATCATCTGGGCATCGCCCGGAGTTCCCAGCGTGACTACCGATAAAACCTGGGTCAAGCCCCGCTGAAATAGCCCCGAACCATGGACCCGACTGGGTAAAAGTCCGACGCGACAGGAGATCGGTCGGACTTCATCGAGCTTGCGCCCATCTACCCGAACTTTTTCGTCAACAATCTGCTGGCGCATCAGCTTTTTGGTAACGCTCTTGTAGACGTTCCCCAGGGCTTTACTGTTGTCAGCAACGGCAACCTTAACCGGATTTTCGTCATCCAGGGCTGCAATTTTCTCAGCCAGTTCAGCTTTGACAGCGTCGAGCTGGTCATCCCGCTGGGGTTTTGTCAGTTCGAACTGCTTGAGAACGTCCTTAATGGCTTCTGCAGTTTGCTCAGTGACGTACTTCTCCAGGGTTGGGTCGGTTTCAGGCTCGGGTTCTGTAACAATTTCGATATCCAGTTCCTTGATCAGGTCGAGCTGGGCCTTGATCAGATCCTGCACCACTTCGTAGCCAAAGTCGATGGCTTCAATCACATCGTCTTCCGGCAGCTGGTTGGCTCCGGCCTCAACCATAATCACCCCATCGGGAGATCCGGCAACCACCAGATCCAGGTCGCCGTCTTCCATTTCCCTGTAGGTAGGGTTGATGACAAAGTCGTCTCCCACTAATCCAACCCGAACGGCAGCCATGGGTCCTTTAAATGGAATCTCAGCCAGCAAAACCGCTACCGAAGCGCCCGTTGCGGCCAGCACATCGGGCGGCACCTGTTCATCCATCGAGAGGGTGGTGGCCACAATTTGAATATCATCCCGCAGCCATTGGGGGAAGAGGGGGCGCATCGGTCGGTCGATCAGGCGGCTAATTAGCGTGGCCCGTTCTGGCGGACGCCCCTCCCGCCGGAGGAAGCCTCCTGGAATGCGGCCTGCGGCGTAAAGACGCTCTTCATAGTCCACCAGTAGGGGCAAAAAATCGATGCCTTCTCGACCACCGGAACGGGTAGCTGTGACTAAAACTGCGGTTTCGCCGGATTCTATCAGTACGGATCCACCGGCTTGAGGGGCAAATAGACCGGCTCTGATCTTAATATCCCGCCCATCAAAAGATATTGCCTTTTCAATTTCTTGCATTGACGACTGTGTCCTTCTTTCTGTTCTTTTTCTCTTTTTGCTTTTGCCTGATCGTAGCATCGATGGCGGCGATGGCTACTGAAGAGTCATTTGAGGACAACAGCCGTAAGGCGGGATGGTGAGCAACGCTTTCCAATGACCGTCGCAGCCTGGTTTAGCGTTGTAGAGCGGCTCCTGCGGACTGGTAAATCAGGTGTACCCAGCGGTTCATCAAGGTTTTGGAGTTGGAAATAGCGGACGAGTTGTTCCCAGGAGGGTTCCAAGGCGTGACGGAGCCAGAAAACCGTTGTGTACACAAGCCGAAACAGATTAATCTTTAGCCCGGCTACTTTATAGATTTATGGTCCCGAAAGCCTAAAACCGCGCTTTCGGTAAATTAAGGAAGTCTTAAGCTATTCTCCAGCCGATTTTGCTGAATCAGGTTGTTTGAGGCGTATCAATACCGGTCTACCCACCAGGAGATAAACTTTCTTTAAAGCAAAAGCCGCAGCACCGCTGCGGCAAAGGCAAAGTGACCAACTGAACCCATTACCTCAGTTAAAGCTCTCTAATATGCTAGAGTCGCCAGGGTTTCGCGAAGGTAACGACTCACTAACTGATCGAGGGGAGCGGTTTCAACCTCACCGTTGGGAAGTTCACCTTTCCAGGATTTGAACCCGGAGCTATTAGCGATGGCACACTTTAGGCTTTGCCAGATTTGTGAATGGCCAGAGAATTGCTGATCGCTTGCAGAGCTTGTTAATGATGCCATGTCTGCCTCAATAAAATCCTAACTGAAGTGTCAAGTAGCCTGCGGGCTTACTTTCTTTCATTACTTAAGATAGCGCGATAAAACTCAGACCAATGTGACCAAAGCCACAGTTGGCTTATAGATTAATCAATTTTTTTAGGTAATTGTCTACATTAGTTCTATTTATTGGATGTAAGGAATCCTGAGGACAAACAGTCTAATGCCTTTAAAATTTCCCCCCTTAAGATACAGATTCTTCTAGGGGGGAATACGGCTTGATTAGGGTGCCAGAGCCTTGCACTTCAGAGTTTTTACCCATCTCTGTGGTCTCTGTGGAATCTTGGGCATGGGGTTGGTTTGGCATCTTCCCCGGATGGGAGGGACTAACAGGGGGAAGAATTCTTGCCAGTGGCAACCCGAAGTTATAGAAATCTTGGTTAATGGCTTCTGTTGGATAAGGAACAGCCGTCTGTAATTGAGCCTTTGAAGCAGCCAGAACGCCTAAAACACTCATAGGAACATGGAGAAATAGGCTAGCTCCTAATAACCCAGCTCCAGCTATGGTTAAGCCCCCTAACCTGCCAAAATGGCTAAAAGGAGTGATATCCCTGGCAACGGGGGCCATTTGGTAGAGCTGTAAAACGCACCCACCCAAAGTGAGAGAAACCAGCGGGGCAATCAAGCGTATCCGCTGGCTCCTGAAGACCGTGAGCAGCTGCCGCTGGATTTCAGTCAATGCCACTGGCTTAAGGGCCAGCAACACAAAGCTGAAGATGCAAAAGGGGCGCTGCAACTGCATGTATAGCATTGGTAGAATCCCAAACCCCACTAGCAGGGTAATCTCTAGGGCTGGCAGAGTGGGGTAGCCCACCGCTAGTCCCAACAGGCAGAAAATTAGCCAGAAAGGAACCGTTGCTAACCCGGCAAGATGTACCCAGAGGTAGGGATCATACCGATGTGCTGTCATGGTTTAAGCCATTGCTAGGGTGCGACGCTTAGTGACCATCTTGAAGGCGTCAATGATATCGCCCTCCTGCCAGCCGCTAAAGCTATCTATACCTATACCGCATTCAAAGCCAGCCGCAACCTCTTTGACATCATCCTTCATCCGCTTGAGGGAGTCGAGCTTACCGGTGTAGACCACTTCGCCTCCACGCACAACCCGCAGGTTGCAGTTCCGGGTGACCTTGCCGGATAGGACATAACAGCCAGCCACCGCACCTTTCCGTACCGGGAAGACGGCTCGAACTTCGACCTGACCCAGGGGCTCTTCCACCATTTCCGGATCCAGTAGACCTTCCATGGCCCCCTGAATATCATCCAGCAGGTTGTAGATGACTTCGTAATCACGGATATCTACACCTAGCCGATCGGCAGACTGGCGGGCACCCGGTGCCAGGGTAGTGTTAAAGCCGACGATGACGGCTCCGCTGGCGGCAGCCAGGTCAACGTCAGTTTCGCTAATCTCACCCGGAGCTGCTAACAGGACTCGGATCTGGACTTCGTCCTGAGGGAGCTGCTGCAGGGCAGCCAGAATGGCTTCAATGGAACCCTGTACGTCGGCCTTGAGCAACAGGTTGAGTTCTTTCAGATCGCCTTCTTGAGCTTTGGCAGACAGGCTGTTCAGGGTAACCCGGCGGGAAGCCATGGCCTGCTGGAGTCTGGATTGCCGTTGCTCAGTCATGCGCTTATCGGCAACCGCCCGGGCAGATTTCTCATCGGGATAGACTTCGAATTCATCCCCGGCTGCGGGTACATCGTTAAGCCCCAGGACCTCCACAGCAAAGGAAGGAGTGGCTGCATCGACCCGCTGTAGACGGTCATCAATCATTGCCTTCACTTTACCGAGGACAGGACCCGCCACGAGGGAGTCTCCAACCCGCAGGGTACCGTTTTGCACCAGCAGGGTAGCTACCGGGCCACGGGCCTTATCAAGATTCGCTTCAATGATCGTACCGCGAGCATTGCGATCAGGATTAGCCTGCAGGTCTTCCACCTCTGACACCAGCACAATCATTTCCAGCAGTCCGTCGAGGTTCTCGCCAGCAAGGGCACTGACGGGCACCATGATGGTATCGCCCCCCCACTCTTCAGGGACTAGTCCATGCTCCATCAGCTCCTGCTTCACCCGGTCTGGTTGGGCAGTTTCCTTGTCTATCTTGTTGATGGCAACAATTAAGGGCACTTCAGCGGCTTTTGCGTGGCTGATGGCCTCAATGGTCTGGGGCCGAACCCCATCGTCTGCAGCTACCACCAGGATAGCGATGTCGGTGACGCGGGTACCCCGGGCACGCATGGCAGTAAACGCTTCGTGTCCTGGAGTATCCAGGAAGACGATCTGATGATTGGTTCCGTCATGCTCAACGTCCACATGGTAAGCACCAATGTGCTGGGTAATGCCGCCGGCTTCGCCCTGAGCTACTTTGGTCTTCCGAATGGCATCCAGCAGAGTGGTCTTACCATGGTCAACGTGGCCCATGATGGTGACCACCGGGGGGCGACGATGGAGGTTTTCCAGGTCGTCGGCATCCAACATTTCCGTGGTTTTCTTAGCCTCGGACTCGGCTTCGCTGGTTTCAATCACGACCTCAAATTCTTCAGCCACCATTTTGGCGGTTTCGATATCCAGGGTCTGGTTGATGTTAGCGGCAATGCCCTTGAAGAACAGAGACTTAATCAGTTCTGTTTCGGGCACCATGATGCGGTCTGCTAACTCATGAACGGTTAGCCCGTCAGACAATACAATCAATTCTGGACGTTCCTGTTTCGGCTTTTCGTCTCGTCGATCTCGTCGATGGCGAGAGCTGCTGTCCCGTTGCTGGGGCTTGTGGGTCTTGACGGTAGGTGAAGATGGCTTACTGCTAGACTGACTCTTTGGTTTAGGCGGTCGAGCCAGAGAAATGCTGAGGTGAGCTTCATCCGAAACTTGACCATCATCATTTAACTCTTCGGCCAGAACTTCGAGATCGTCCTCATCGTCATCCAGAACCGGTTGGCCACGACGCTTCGACTTGCTGACCTTGCTGGCCTTTTCGCGCATTTCCTGCTCGTCGTCCTCCTCTTCCCGGCCCCGACGCTTGTGGCGGGGGGGTGAAGGACGTCGCAGCTTCATACCGGCATCCATGTCATCTACACCGATGACAGAAATAGAGTCATCCTCGGTGTCGGCTTCCTTGGCTTTGGAATCGGTTTCTTTAGCGGCGGTTTCTGCAGACTTGGGTCGCCTCAACTTAGGCTTAGGCTTAAGTTTGGGACCCTCATCCTCTTCGCTATCAATTTCTCGAATGGGAATAGTAGGCCGTTGGGGCTTTTCGCTATCAGATTTACTCTCTTCCCGCCTGATGACTGGACGACGAGGCCGTTCAGTTTCAGTGGTTCTGGCTGCAACTTCCTCAACTTCTTCTTCCTTGCCCCGAGCAGGAGGACCAACCAGTTCCGGGACAGATTTGGGAGGAGAAGATAGTGTTGGTGGGCTAGCTTCTTCGCTAGCCGTCATGGGAACCTCAGGTGGCGCACTTGGGCGGTTAGGACTAGCGGGAGGTTCAGCCTTAGCCGCTGGGGCCGAGTCCGCTACGGTGGCTGCGGTCGGACGCGCCGGGGGCTTGGAAAGCGTATCCCCATTCCCTGGCCGGGTGGGCTTAGCCTGCACTGGGGGAGTAGGCCTATCGGCGGCTTTTGGAGGAATTGCCTGATCAGGAGGATTGGCCGTTTTATGGCGGCGAATCTCTAAAATTTGCTGCTTTGGTTTTGGCCGGTTGCCATTCTTGACAATGTTTGGCCGCTGTTTTGTGGGTCGTTTCGGGCCACCATTACTGCGTGACTGTTGCGCGGCAGAGCGAATTTGATCGGCCTCTGACTCAGCAATCGTGCTGCTGTGGCTTTTCACGGCAATATTCAGGCGATCGCAAATCGCCAATATGTCTTTGTTATCCAAATCTAGTTCTCGCGATAACTCGTAAATTCTCACTTTGCCGCTGTTCATTCACATCTCCCTACGCTAGTCAAACCTATTTCATAACCAACCTGCTTCGTCTGAAGAAACTACATCAAACCTATCCTGACGAAAACGTTAGCCCTAGCATGGCATTGTAAACCAAGGCCCGATAGAGCTGGAAAATCGTAAGCAAGTTTACCGAAGACCGTTTGGGTCGGCCTAATACCCATAGTAAGAGTTTAATCAGTTCAACCCCTTAATGACAGCGTCCCAGATAAATGAATTCTCTAGACGAGGGTTGTTACAAACATTCTTCACTTTCGATTCCGAGTGGCCAGACTTCAAACTACCAGCCATGGGTTGAGCCGCTTTATCCATTTACGTTCAGCCGTTGCCAGAGTAATCGATAGGTCTCCTCAGAGATCTGAGCCTTTAGAACCCGCCCTAGCCGATCTTTCTTTTGGGCTGACCGCAAGCAACTCTCCTTCGGGCAGAGGTAAGCAGAGCGTCCCATTCCTTGATCCAACTGCACTGTGCGGTCAGAATGTACCCTAACAATTCGCCAAAAGTCATTTTTATGAGCAATCCGGCGACAGCTAATACAACGCCGTAGGTTTGGTTTCATCCAGTAAGAAATTTATGACGTTGGGATTGATCTGGATATGAGAAAGCCTAAGGAAGCTAGCTAACCTCAACTTAACACTCCCCATCATAGCAACCCATTCCCGCAATGTTGGAGACGGGTTACCGATTTGGCGGGGCTGTCTTATTCTTCTTCAAACCCTGCCTCTGATGCTGACTCCGATTCTAGATCATCGTCTTCTAAAGCATTTTCCTCGTCCATGTCTGAGTCGGTTATTTCAGGCGCTGAGGAATCAAAATCTTCTTCTGAGTCCGTGGCAAAATCCTCAGCCTCGGAGAATTCTGAGGGGCTGTCTACGGCCAGATCGACGGCATCGGTCGCAGCAGTACTGCCATAAAGTTCATGGTCCCTGAGGGAAGGCACTTCTGCGGGACTGAGGACCCCTGCCGCGATCGCGGCGACGGCGAGGGCTTCAATCTCGGCTTGCTCAGCGGCTTGGATGGCGGCTTCGGCTTCGGCTTCAGCATCCTTGGTCGCCTGTAGCTCAGCAAACTTTTGATTTTCAGCGTCGTAGTCGTACTTGGCGGTGTCTTTGATGTCGATTTTCCAACCAGTTAGCCGGGCTGCCAGGCGGACGTTCTGCCCCTCTTTGCCAATGGCCAGGCTGAGCTGATCTTCGGGCACCAGCACGTGGGCTTGGCGGTCGTCAGGGTTTACCAGGCGCACCTCGTCCACCCGGGCCGGGCTGAGGGCGTTGGCAATGTAGGTGGATGGGTCAGGAGACCAGCGAATCACGTCGATTTTTTCGCCCCGCAGTTCGTTAACCACCACCTGAATGCGGGAACCCCGTGCTCCAATACAGGCCCCTACGGGGTCCACATCCCGCTCTAAGGTATCTACAGCAATCTTGGTACGAGGACCAACCGATCGGGAAGGAGGATTAGCTTCCCGTGCTACAGCAACAATGCGGACAATTTCGTCCTCGATTTCGGGCACTTCGTTGGTGAAGAGTTCCACCACCAGGGCGGCGTCAGCCCGAGAGACTAGAAGCTGAGGCCCCCGGTGGGAACCTTCTGAAACCTTCTTCAACGCCACTCGGAACGTTGCATTAGCCCGGTAGTTGTCGTTGGGTAGCTGGTCTCGCTTGAGCAGTTCGGCTTCTACTTCGGGCTGGCCAATGCCGCTGCTCACGGCCATAATTACAGACTGCCGCTCAAACCGGAGAACCCGAGCACTGAGGATGGTGCCTTCCAGGTCCTGAAATTCTTCTTGAACAAGCTTGCGCTGCTGATCGCGCAGTTTTTGGGCCAGAACTTGCTTGGTTTGGATCGCGGCCATGCGGCCAAAATCTCGCTGCTCAGGGGTAACATCCAGAACTACAGTGTCGCCCGCCTGGGCTTCAGGGGCGACTTCCTGAACCTCTGCCAGGGAGATCTGGTGGTCGGGGCTGGTGACTTCTTCCACGATGGTTTTGGTGGCCAGCACCCGAAAGCCCTGCTCGCCGTATTCGTCGGAATCTAGTTCGATGTCGAAGTTGTCGAAGTATTCCTCATCGAAATGAGAGCCAATTTGTTGGGTCCGACGAAAACGCTCGTATCCCTTCAGCAGAGCCTCTCGCAGGGCATTTTCAACGGCATGCTTAGGCAGGTTTCGCTCACTGCTGATGATATCAATCATTTCCAGCAAATTGGGCAGATTAACTAACGACATAGACTTAACCTCTAAACATCTCAATCAAGACAATGGGGAAAGAAGAATCTTCACGTTTAGGAGAGTCATGACCTGTAGCGGGTCCGGCTTCCTCCGATGGGGGGGCAGCTGCGGTCATCGACAAGGGGGGTTAACTCGGACTCTCGTTACTGAGCTGAACCCATGCCACCAATTCTCTGGGAAGGGAGATGGGTTTTCCTTTTTGGGTCAGGACCACGGATTGTTCATCCCGCCGCACCAGTTGACCAACCCAGGTTTGTTTACTTTTGTGGGGTTCTGAGAGGCGCACCTCGACCATGAAGCCTTTGAACACAACAAAATCCCGGTCGGCGGTGAGCTGGTCAGAGATGCCTGGGCTGGAAACTTCCAGCACGTAGGCATCGGGAATAATGTCGGAGGTATCGAGAACAGCCTCCATGGCCTGGCTCATTTTCTCGCAGTCGTCGAGACTGGTATCTTCTTGGCTCTCATTCCTTACAACCAGACGCAACACAGGGGGAGACTGGTTAGTTTGAAAAACCGCATCAACCACCTCTAACCCCAGATGCTCAGCCACGGGGGTAGCCAGGTTAATCACTTGTGGAACCAGCGGATGTGTCATGGATAGAGCAAAAAATAGCCAATAAAAAAGTGGGCGCTAACCCACTTCCCAAAACATTTCTGCTAAAGGAACCCAGGCCCGAGGGGTCTGAGTGTTTTTATAGTAGCGTTTTATGGATTAAATGAGTTACCCAGCAAAGATTTAGAATGGGAGTTAAGTCCTCAACGGCATGCGGTTATGGTTCAACACATCTCGTCCGATACCGCTATCGACATTGAGTATCCGGATAGTGACGGGCAGCCCATGGCCGACAACACCAAGCAGTTTCGGTGGATTGTGACGATTAAGGAAAACCTGGAACTGCTGTTTGTGAATGAGCCTGAGGTATTCATCGCTGGTGATCTGTTCTGGTATCCGGTGGAAGGAAACAACGCTATTCGCCAGGCACCTGATGTGATGGTGGTTTTTGGTCGTCCTAAGGGAGATCGAGGATCTTACCGCCAGTGGCAGGAAGCCGGGATTGCTCCCCAGGTCGTGTTTGAGATTTTGTCTCCAGGCAACCGCTTTGGGGAAATGCTTCGCAAGCTAGGTTTCTATGACCGCCATGGGGTAGAAGAGTATTACCTCTACGATCCCGACAAGCTGGAACTGACTGGCCTGCTGCGGGGAGATGACGGACTGTCTATGATTGAGGACATGGCTGCATGGGTGAGTCCCCGGCTTCAAATTCGATTTGAACTCACATCGGAAACGTTGGAACTCTATCGTCCTGATGGACAGCGATTTTTGACTTACAGCGAGATCGGCCACCAACTGGAGCAGGCACAGCAACGGGCCGAGGAAGAACGGCAGCGGGCTGAAGCAGCGCGGCAACGAGCTGAAGCAGAGCAGCAACGGGCCGAAGCAGAACGGCAGCGGGCTGAACGGTTGGCTGAACAATTGAGGGCAGCAGGTCTAGAACCTGAAGCTTGAGATATTGAAGCCAGCGGAGATTTATAGAGATAGACTGACTTGTCCATAGCCCCTAACGCCTAATATCCCTTAAATTCTTACATGAAGCTCAAAGCGGCCATCATCCGGAGGGTTTTTGACCTGACTGAGTGACGTTATAAATTTGATAGCGCTGTTCAATCATCCGATCGATATCTTCGGTAGCCAGACGGCGGACATAGTTAAGCTTGATTTCCTCCAGCAGAGCGGTGGTTAGAGATTCTAACTCGTCCACCATGCCGTTTTTCTGGACTTCAGTACGCAGGGTGTCGGCCAGTTTGGCGACCAGATGCTGGGTCAGTTGCGCCCCTTGTTCATCCTGCAGGGCGGTCCGAACTACGCCGTAGGCATTTTCAGCAACCTGACCAACGATTTGATGAGCAATTTGGTCGGGCAAGCCACCAATACCAGGAACCTGCCGGAATCCTTTATAAGCGGGGGACTGATCTAGAACTTGAATGACGCTGTGCTGCAGCAGGGCATCAATTTCTGGCTTGAGCTGGGGCACCACATCGTTCACCAACAAATTGGAAAGCTGCTGGGACATGACCTGCAGTTCGTTAACCCCGTTCAGGTCGATGTAGCGGCGGCCTGTGCCGGTGGCAAGCAGCCATTCTGTGACGTTGCCTTCCTGGATCAGGTTTTGCATCTGGTCGATAATGCGCAGCACCACGACTTCAGTTAGCTCCACAGCCACCTGGCTGATGAAGAAGCGGTTGATCCGATTTTGCAGGGGTTCCAGATCTATCAATTGGGACTGGTTCAGGCGAATAGCAACGGGAATAATCCGCAAAAGCCCCAGCATCGGCAGTCGTAGACCGCTGAACGGAATCATCAGCAGCAGGTCATACCAGCGCCAGAGAACAGCATCCAGCAACGTCAGGTTTTTGTAGCGGCGGCTGAGGTAAAAGCTGCGGGCCAGTAGCTCAATGGCGAACAGCAGAATAAACCCGGCATCAATGATCCAGAACCGATCGATGGGTCCTCCATCAATGGCGATACCGCGAAAGTAGTTGGTTTTAATGAGAGGTTCGATGTCTTTTTTGAAATACCCGATTTCCTGAGACCAGCCGTTTTCCCTGAGGTAGGGTTCACTCCAGAAGTCGAGGAAGGCGTTTTTGGCGGAGTCGGTGCCGATGCGATCGCGCATCTTGTTCTTAATCAGCTCCAGGGTGCCCGACTTGCCGGCAATTTCGAAGGGGTTCTCATCAATGATGGAAATGCTCTGCTGCTGCAGCCGGCTGAGAATGGCTCTGGCCTGCATGGAATCCAATCCCGTCTGAGACACCTGCTCTTCTAAAAGATCTACCCTGTCCAGGTACTGGGTAGTAGTCCGTTCGGGCTCAATACCCTTAAAGGTTTCGCCGTACCAGAGGGTAAATTCAGGAGCCGCCCGCAGGTAAAGGTCGCGAAACCGAATATAGCTAACATCAAAAACCACCAGAATAAAGTTGATCAGGGCAATGATGGCCATGATCCGTCGAAACCAGAGCCCTCTGGTGCGGCGAGGAATGTACTTGCGGGGGCGAGATAGGGCGGTCATAGCACCAGGCGTAAACGTTTCCTATGCAACAATGCCTGGAATTTCGCTATTTGTCATGTCAAGATTCGCTACCATCGTAATGAACATTTGTTAAGCGACACGGTATTTGCTATGACGGTTGCAGCTTCCAGTGCCCAAGCGATGAACTATTCTGGCTCTGAAGGGGCCTACTGGACCTGGCGAGAGCAGCCTGTGCATTACGTGATGGCTGGAGAAGCAAAGGACGATCGCCCGCCGCTGCTGCTGGTGCATGGATTTGGGGCTTCTACAGACCACTGGCGCAAAAATATCCAGGGGCTACAGCAGGACTTTCAGGTGTGGGCCATCGACATGATGGGCTTTGGGCGGTCTGCTAAGCCGGACTGGGAGTACAGCGGCAGGCTCTGGCAGACGCAACTGAATGACTTTATCAACGATGTGATCGGTCGTCCGACAGTCCTGGCCGGAAATTCCTTGGGGGGTTACTCCTCCCTCTGTGTGGCGGCGAACCATCCCGAGTCAACGGCAGGGCTGGTTCTACTCAACAGTGCGGGGCCTTTTTCAGAAACTACTGCTGGTCAGGGGAAGCCACCCCAGCCCAATCTGGTGGCTCAATTCATCCGCAATCTAATGCTGCAGCCCTTGCCAATCTGGATGCTATTCCAGTATGTGCGGCAACCCGCGACCATTCGCCGCACCCTGGAGCAGGTCTATATGGACAAATCCGCCATCACCCCACAGCTGATTGAAGATATCCGCCGTCCCTCCAGCGATCCGGGAGCTGCCCGGGTGTTTGCCTCGGTCTTTAAGTCTCGCCAGGGGGAAAAGGTGGATGAGCTGCTGCAAAAGCTAAGTAGTCCTCTGCTGATGCTCTGGGGTGAGGGGGATCCCTGGATGAACTGTCGTCAGAAGGGAGAGCAGTTCCGCAAGTACTACCCTTCCCTGACGGAACATTATCTGCAGGCGGGGCACTGTCCCCATGATGAGGTGCCAGATCAGGTGAATTGTTTAATGAAGGACTGGGTGCTTGGGCTGGCATAAGAGGCCACCGCTGGAAAGCCGTTACAGATTCCAGCCAGGGGGCTGAGATTAACGTCCGGTGCCCATGGCCTTCGTGGGGCTGGTCAGCCTGATTCACATTTTCGGGAGCGAAGCGAAAGTTAGTCGTTAAGATCTCCAGATTCCAGCCGGAAACCGGGTCTGGGTAGACCTGGACTTCAACCGATGGAATGGGCTGTCCGGCGGGCACTTCCATCCTTTGGTATTTAGGAATTTCGAGAGCAGTCCGGCGAAAAAAAGCCCCATAACTTTTCTATGAAAAGACTGGGGCAGCATGAACTGGAAAAACTTGTGAGAGTATGACTTACCAGCCCTGTTCGGCCTGGCTCAGGACGTAGGAGGCGACATCTTCGATGTCCTCTTCAGTCAGGCGACCGAGGAAAGATGGCATGGCAGCCTTACCATTTTTTACCTGGGTGGTAATGGCCTCGAGCGAAGCCATGCCGTACTGCGCTAAGTCGGCTTTTTTGAGGGTTTTTGCCCCGTTAACCACATTGCCGCCGCCAATGTGGCAGGCTGCACAGTTGGTGTCGAAGACCTGACGACCGTGGGCTTCATCGGCGGCCTGGGCCGGTGCGGCGATCCAAAAGGTCAGAATGGCTACCAGGGCAGCCAAAACCATCCCAATTTTTTTCATTGTTCTTAGTTTGAAAATCTACGCTTAACTAGCAAAGCTGTACCAGACCCAGCCCAAAAGCCAGTGCTTTTGCCTGGGCACAATGTCACTGCTGGACCTGGACAAGATTTATTCTCCGCAGAGGGACCACTGGGGTCAAAAGACGGGCTGTCAAACCATTACGAAAGGTAACTAACCTGTTTGGGCCTCTAAGACGTTCACCCCACAGACCCACCGCCGTTTCCCTGGCAATGGGAAGCGCGATAACGCTATGACCGGTCAACCCTGCCGCGGGGTCCGGGGTAGCCTAGGGGTGCGTTGATCCACTGGGCTGATGCAGTCAGGGCACTGCCTCCAGGGGAGATTCTCAGTACCGGATGCGGTGCGTTTCGGCCAGAGCAGAGGACTTGGCATCCTTGCGGGGGGGAGCTAAGGCCGAGACACTCCACCCATAATCCAGCTTTTGGAGGATTCGATGGACCACCTTTTCGATGCACCTTGGCCGGGTTGACAGCGCCCATCTTACGGCGGATTAAGCCTGCTGGGGATGATCAGGGATGGATTCAGTACCATGCACTGTAGACTGAAAAATTAACACCGCTGATCACCCTATCTATGGCTCCATTACCGCGCAATAGACCTCGGCAGCTTTCCCTTGGTCCTCTGGAACGAGAGATTTTGTCGATTCTATGGACTCAGGGATCGGCTACGGTGAAGGCTATCCACGACATCATTCTGGAAGACCCCGACCGGGAACTGGCCCAGGCCAGTGTGACGACAGTCTTGCAGCGACTGGCGAAGAAAGGATGGGTGAAGCGGCGGGCGGAACGGCAGGCAACCTCCGGCAAGCCTCGTCGGGTGTATGTCTGGGAACCTGAAGTGTCTCAGCACGAGGCGGATATGTTAACGGCTCATCAGCAGCTACAGGACTTTCTGGCGATTGGGACGCCCGACATGGTAGCGGCCTTTGCCGATAGTCTGGACCAACAGGATCTGGAAAAGCTGGATGCGATCGCCCGACGCCTCCGCCAACTGCGCCAAGCCCGGGGGGAGGAGCCTGATGCATAGTTTGCTGATTGGGGGAATCGTTGTGATCGCCATCGTGCTGCGGTGGCACTGGCAGCCTGGGGAAAAAACAACCTGGAACAGCCGCTGGAACAGTGCCTTAGCAGCCTTCTCTCTGCCCCCTCTGCTGTTGCTATCGGCCTCAGTGACGGTACTGGTCATGGGCCATCACGGCAGCATGATGGGTCTGCCGGTTAGCCCCGTAGGCTGCTGGCTTGGGCGGCTGATTTTGGGACTTGCCCTGGCTGCCGGTGTGACTTCCCTGGCCAAAATTCTCTGGTTCCAGATTCAGCTGCGTCGTTATCCCTGGATCATTCTCAACTCAGGAGAGCAGGTCCGCTGCCTTGAGAGCGATACTCCCTTTGCCGCCCAGGTTGGCTTTTGGCGATCTCGGGTGGTGGTTAGTCGGGGCTGGCTGAATGGCTTAACTGAAATCGAGCAATCGGCCACCCTTAACCATGAACAGGCCCATGCCTACTATCAAGACCTCTTGGGTTTTTGGCTCCTGGGCATAGCGCACCGGCTCACCTTCTGGCTACCCCAAACCGACAGGCTCTGGCAGGAGCTGGTGTTACTCCGGGAAATTCGCGCCGACCGTTGGGCCGCTCAAAAGTACGATCCATTGCTGCTGGCAGAACTGGTGGTTAAGTTATCCCGTCCTGGTATTGGCGATTATGAGGCCCAGCCCCTAGCCATCAGCTTTGGCGATGGCACCTCCGTTGAGCTGTTGGAACAGCGGGTAGAAGCCCTGGTAAATCCTGAATTTTTGCCGGAGACACCTTCCCCACGACCCCAGATAGCCTGGTTGGCCTTTGCCATTGGCCCCTTAATGACCTCTCTACTGCACAGTTAACTTTCTACCGCAGCGCCAACCTGCATGGGCAATTCGGGTTTTTGCCGCTGCAAGGCGGCCTCGACCAATCCGTCAAACAGAGGATGGGGACTGCTAGGGCGGGACTGAAACTCCGGGTGAAACTGACTGGCGATGAAGAACGGATGATTGGGAAGCTCAATAATTTCCACCAGACGACCATCGGGAGATGTACCGCTGACGGTATAGCCTGACTCCATAAACAGATTACGGTAGGCATTGTTGAACTCATAGCGGTGACGGTGGCGCTCGTAGACCACCTCATCTCCGTAAAGACGACTGGCCAGGGTATTGGGGGCCAGACGGCAGGGATATAAGCCCAACCGCATGGTGCCGCCTAAATCAACCACGTCCTGCTGCTCGGGAAGCAGGCTGATCACGGGATTTGGAGTTTCCCCATCGAACTCGGAGCTATCGGCCCGTTCCAGATGGGCGACATTCCGGGCCCATTCCACCACCGAGCACTGCATGCCCAGGCAAAGCCCCAGGAAGGGAATTTGCTTTTCGCGGACGTACTGAATGGTTTGAATTTTGCCGCTAATGCCTCGGGTACCAAAACCACCGGGGACAACAACACCATCTACGCCATTGAGATATTTCTCGGCACCATAGGCTTCAACATCTTCAGAATTGACCCAGCGAATTTCCAGGGCGGCCTGATGGGCAATGGCCGCATGGCGCAGCGCTTCTACCACAGAAAGGTAGGCGTCGTTAAGGCTGACGTATTTGCCGACGATGGCAATTTCCAGTGGTCGACTGGAGCTGGTCAGACCATCCACCAGGGACTTCCAGCTGCTCAGGTCAGGTTGCCGTTGTTCCAGGGCCAGGATGTGGAGGGCCTGATTCGCCAGGCCTTCTTGCTCCAGGTTGAGGGGGACTTCGTAGATACTGCTGGCATCCTGGGATGTCACCACGGACTGCACCGGCACATCACAGAACTCAGAAATTTTTTCCTTGATGTTTTCTGGCAGAGGGCACTCGCAGCGACAGACTAGAATGTCGGGCTGAATGCCAATGGAGCGCAGTTCCTTCACCGAGTGCTGAGTAGGCTTGGTTTTCAGTTCCCCAGCGGAGGCGATCCAGGGGATCAGGGTGACATGCATGTAGAGCACATCATGGCGACCCACATCCTTGCGGAACTGGCGAATAGCTTCCATAAAAGGCAGCGATTCAATATCCCCCACGGTGCCGCCAATTTCGGTAATCACCACATCGGGATTGGTGTTGCGGGCAACTCGATGAATCCGTTCTTTAATTTCGTTGGTAATGTGGGGAATCACCTGCACGGTACCCCCCTGGTAGTCACCCCGGCGTTCTTTGTTGATCACCGCCTGGTAGATAGACCCCGTCGTGACGCTGTTGAGGCGCGACATGGCGGTATCGGTAAAGCGCTCGTAGTGCCCCAGGTCGAGGTCGGTCTCAGCCCCATCCTCGGTGACGAACACCTCTCCGTGCTGAAAGGGGCTCATGGTGCCGGGGTCAACGTTGATGTAGGGATCCAGCTTCAGAATGGACACCGAATAATCGCGGGACTTCAGCAGCCGTCCCAAACTGGACGCCACAATGCCCTTTCCAATACTGGAAACAACACCGCCGGTTACGAAGACAAATTTAGTCATGCTGGCCAACCCCTAGACCCTTAACCTGTTAATTGTGCCACAGAGGAAAGGAGGGGGAGGGGAGTTTTGGGGTAGGTGAAGTGGGTGGGGTAGGCAAAGTGGGTCGGGGAGGGTAAGCAGATAAGTCGGATGGGTGGTAATTTTTTAGTGACTTAGAGGGTGCTTTCGATGGGTACCATGGCGGCCAGTTCTTCAAGGAATTGGGCCTGGGCTTTGATGATGCGCTGTTTGGCTTCTTTTAACGGAAACCAGGCAGCCTGGTCGACTTCGGGAAATTCCTGTATTTTGCCCGAGCGAGGGGGCCATTCTACAAGGAATGTGTTGCTGTGTAATTGCGCCGGGTCAAAGTTGCCTGCAAAAGCCCAGGCAAAGACTAACTTACCGCTGGCCTGACGCACTGGCTGCAGCTGACGAAATTCCCCCTGGGGATAATGACCCGTTTCTTCCTGAAATTCTCGCTTGGCGGCTTCGAAGGCATCCTCCCCGGGGTCGATTTCGCCCTTAGGAATGGACCAGGCATGCCACTGGCGCTTGACCCAGTAAGGGCCACCGGAATGAACCAGCAGGACTTCCAGACCACCATTCTGAGGTCTGTACATCAATAGGCCTGCACTTTTCTTCGCCATGAATCTCTTGGATCGATGACCTACGTCATCAAATATCAAAAGCGGGCTTGCAGAAATAACAGAAAGGTTAACCCTGGGTCATATCCAACCTGGCCGCCTCACAATGGTAATAGTAATGCCTTGAGTTGAACTATGCCTTATCGATGCGACTTAAACACGGGTCAGCAGATTTACCTCGACAACCAGGGTGAAAAAACCCTGATTACTGTTTCCAGCAGCAGCCCCGGTCAACAGCAGCAGTCAAGTAGCAGTTTGCAGACGGGGCAATGGACGGAAGTTCCCCAGGTGGCTCAGATGAATGGCGGGGCGGTCATTCGTTGTATATCGGCCCAGGGGACGTTCACCATTCAGGTGCAGGGCAGTCAAATCGGCCAGGCGTCTGGTTCCGTGAACTGGAGCGCGGCCCAAAACATAGCGGTACATCCCATTGACCATATGCCAGGGCAGTCGATGTCCCATATGGAACCGATGCAGCCAATGCAGCCGATGCGGATGGGTGATATGGAAATGTCGACTAACCCCATGGAAATGCGCATGGGCAATATGGCCATGAGTATGGGGAATACCCCTGAGCAAACCCAGCCGACCAAGCGGTTTTGTACCCGGTGCGGGGCCCAGGTCAAGTCAGAAGATCGGTTTTGCGGCAGTTGTGGCAACCGTTTGCAGTGATGCCGTGGGTCGGCAACGGTATGTCTAGAGCCGCTCTTATAGTTTTCTGACAAAAATTTGTCACTCTAACCAGTAAGACAGGTTGTTAGAGTAAAACGCTCGATCTGCCAATGTTGTCGCTTGACTGCGAAATTCTATGACTCAGCCGCCGTTTGCCCCTCGACCGAGATTATTAAGCCGTCGATTCTGGCGACGCATGGGATACCTGATGGTGGGATTTGCTCTGACATTTCTGTTGATTGCTGATGCCAGCCCAGCGGCTAAAGTGTCTAATTACGAGCTGGCTCAGGCGAAATCCTTTAATCAGATAGAAAACTATCCCATACAGCCCCTGCCGTCCTCTCCCAACTATCGACCCAATGGGACTTGGATAGGTCGCCTGATTTTGCCGACCGAGGAAGAGTATGCTGACAACCCTGGCGATTGGGCCTGGTTCGAGGTGTGGCACGGCGCGTCTGATGCCTCCGATGTATTGGGCGAGCAGGTTAAGCTGACCTGGCAACCTTCCAAAGACCTTGATCAGTATCTCGAAGCCGTTACTAAAGACATCACCTTTAACCAGCAGGCCAAGAACTTTCTAGAAAATGGCAGCATCGTTCCTGTACGGCTGAATGGGCGTAAGCAGGTGGGACCTTTACAATCTCTGGCTGGAGCACGCCCCAAGGATGATGTCACCGTGCGTCTGGTGGAAACAGAGCTGGTGACAGAAGCGGGGCAGCCGGTCCTGAAAACTCGCCTAGAGCCCTTCCAGATTGCCGGTCGGGAATATGGTTTGGTGAAAATTCTAGAGCCAGACGCTGCCGCTACGGCTCCCCTCCCGGAGGAATGTCCGGGAGAGCCCCCCTGCCCCACGGATTACTTCCGGGTGCAGCATTTCAATTCAGCAACCAAGGATTTCACCGGACCTGTTGAAACCATTCGCATTCCCCAACAGCCCCTGCTCAACGGAGAGCGATTTTTCTCCAACCTGCGAGATCTGGAAAATTCCCCCGCCGGCAGAGCTGGTTGGTATGTCTACGGTGCACGGGATGGCGATGGAGTGTTTACGGTTCAGTCGCTGAAGCCCAGATCGCTGTTTCAGCTACAGCCTGATCAGGTTGTTATCGGCGAAACCGATGGGTTGCAATACATCGACAGGCAGAACTGGCAAGACACCCCCGAGCGCAAAGGCACCCTGCAGAGTGTGCTGGTCAGCCCCGGCGGTGGTAGCCCTGGTGCCGTCATCGCCCAGTGGCAGGAAGGCGATTATGCCCTACTGATTCACCTGTTCGGCGGCATTGGCGGCGAAAATAAGGAATTCATTCCGGCTGGTACGGTTACGGGTCACTTTGCCTATGGTCTGGCCAGGGTGCGTGAAGAACCCATCGCCCAGGAACTTCAGTTCGATATCCAGTATCAGCAGGTGTACGCCCATAACTCCGGCGGCGTTCTCTCTGGCACCCAGGACTGGACATCTTACACCGGGGATATGTCCCGGGGCTGGCTGGGCATTCGGCCCATTTCCGATGTGGTCGTCAAGCTTGATTCCTTCGTAGAACCCTTTGAGTTTGGGGATGTTAATATCTCGCTGTTTCGAGAGCTGTTGATTCAGACTCAAATTCTGGCCGCCCGCTACCGCACCGGGGATGGTACCGGGGTGGCCGGGGTGACTCCAGCCACCTCCTGCGTGCAGGATTCCAACCAGGCCCTGTTTATCGCCATCGAACAGGTGAGACGCCAGATTAATGAAAACCCTCAAGTTGTGGAGTGGATTCAACAACACCCGGACAGCCCTATCGTGGAGCGGGCAGAGCGCTTTGCAGAACTGGGCAATGCCCTGGCAGACATGCTGACTCCTTACGGGGTAGTGCGTCGTGACTGGCAGAATAATGCCGAATCTTTGGCTGGGATTACTCCAAAAGGGGACTTTATCATCAACCAGGGGCTGTTTGCAGGTGCCCTCAGCTGGCGGACGATGATGCCTCGCTGGGGCCATGACGAAGTTTCCCGCATTTTCTTGTTGAACGGGGCACAGCTCTGGTTCTTGAGGCCCAACATGGTAGGCGGAGACGATCCCAGGGTCGAGCCCATCCCCCCGACCACCCTGTTTGGGCTGATCCCTGGACTCGGCCGAGCCGTGCAGCGGTTTGCTGATGCGGTCACCACCTGGCCCAGTTGGGGAGCGCTCCTGCTTGGCATCCTGGCGCTGGCGCTATATGGCATATTGGCCCTGAATTACGGATTAAACAGTGGATTTTTGCAGCGCAAGAATGCTTTCGATAACCCGGTAAGGTTTGTATTCCATGCTATTCGCCTGTTTTTTATCCCTGCTTTAGTCGAGGAAATTATTTTTCGGGTAGCGTTGCTTCCTCACCCGGTGGAAGGGGGGGCGGGTTGGCGCTGGCTGTTTTGGGTCATCGTTAGCCTGGTTCTGTTTATCTTCTACCATCTGCTATTAGCAAAAACGATTCAGAAAAATGCGCAGGATACTCTAACAGACCGGCGTTTTTTGATCCTGGTAGGCTGGCTAGGGCTGACGTTGACAGGGGTGTACAGGATTACCGGTTCCCTATGGCTAATCGCCTTCATGCACTGGGCTGTGGTGCTGTTGTGGATTTACGGGTTAGGGGGACGGGACCGACTACCCGGGCAATTGTTTCGCCGGAAAAAGAAGCGTCAACAGCATCAGGGCGAAGCTGTTCCCGAATTAAGCTAGGAATGTGTCATCCATAACAATGATCTGGCTCTGGCCTTTTTCCGCGGCTAATGACTCCAATCCAAAGATTAAAATTTCTTGGAGAAAAATCAATGCCGATCAAGCTGTGTAGCATTTCGTAATGGCCATGCAGCTTTAATTAAGGATTAATAATTTGGATTGATCCCCTGCGTAGAATAGTCACTACATTTCCTCCTTTGGATCTTCCGGAGAACATTATGGCAAGTCTTTTAGAGCAACTGCGGCAATTTACCGTAGTCGTTGCGGATACTGGCGATATTCAAGCCATCGAAAAATTTACCCCCCGAGATGCTACGACTAACCCCTCTTTGATAACTGCCGCGGCTCAAATGCCCCAGTACCATCAGATTGTCGATGAAACCCTGCTTAAGGCCAAGGCTGATTCCGGCCCTGGTGCTTCGGCAAACGACATTGCCAATCTGGCTTTTCAGCGATTAGCGGTGGCATTTGGCCATAAGATCCTCAACATCATTCCCGGTCGTGTGTCCACAGAAGTGGATGCCCGCCTCTCCTACGACACCGAGGCCACCATTGCGACCGCCCGCAACCTGATCCAGCAGTACGCCGACCTGGGCATCTCCCCTGAGCGAGTGTTGATCAAAATTGCCTCTACCTGGGAGGGCATTCGCGCCGCTGAAGTGCTGGAAAAAGAAGGCATTCACTGTAACCTCACCCTGCTGTTCGGCATCCACCAGGCGGTGGCCTGTGCCGAGGCGGGGGTAACGCTGATTTCTCCCTTCGTGGGGCGCATTCTAGACTGGTACAAAAAAGACACTGGCCGCGAAGACTACCCTCCGGCGGAAGACCCCGGCGTGCTGTCGGTGACCCAGATCTATAACTACTACAAGAAGTTTGGCCATAAAACCGAGGTCATGGGGGCCAGCTTCCGCAATATTGGCGAGATTACAGAACTGGCGGGCTGTGACCTGCTGACCATTTCCCCCCAACTGCTGGCCCAACTGGAGGAAACCCAGGCTGACCTTCCCAGAAAGCTGGACCCAGCTAAAGCCGTCGATATGGATATCGAAAAGATCCCTATGGACGAAGGGGCGTTCCGTCAGATGCACGACGCCGACCCCATGGCCAAGGAAAAGCTCGACGAAGGGATCAAAGGCTTCAGCAAGGCCCTGGAGACCCTGGAAAACTTCCTGGCAACCCGACTGGACCAGCTTACAGCAGGGGAAAAGATGATTACCCACGCCACCGACGACCTGTTCAAAGCCTGTGACCTGGATGGTGACGGCTTCATCACCCGGGAAGAGTGGCTCGGTACCGATGCCGTGTTTGATGCCCTGGATGTGGATCATGACGGCAAACTTTCCCCAGCGGAAATTGGATCGGGTTTGGGAGCCGCTTTTCAACTGGCCTGAACGTTTAAGACCGGCGTAGGATGGAATAGCACTGAATTCAGTTGAACTCACCCTGCGCCCAGTGATACTGGGCGTAGAATGCGTTATCGGCCATTCACGCTAGGCCCATCTTCCCGGATTCGACCTTTAGCCGTAACCCATTGCTCACGGTATGGGGGTCTCCCTTGACGCGAATGATGGGTTACGCAGGGCAGAGCATTTATCACCAGGGCAGGGTGAACCCAGGTCGAGAACACCCCTGACACAATATCTAGCTTTTGTTCAGCTTACGCTGCAAACACTGCCCGTTGGGCGGCGAGGAGTTGCTTAATGCCTAACTCACCCATGTCAAGAATTTGGTTCATCTGCTGGCGGCTGTAGCTGCCTTCTTCAGCAGTGCCCTGCAATTCGATAATGTCTAAGTTTTCGTTCAAGACCAGGTTGAAATCCACGGCAGCGGTGACATCTTCTTCGTATTTCAGGTCCAGGAACACTTCCTTTTCAATAATGCCGACAGAAACAGCGGCAACTTCGTGCACCAGGGGAGACCGTTCTAACTCGCCCGCCTCCACCAGCGAATGGATCGCATCCTTCAGGGCCACGTAGGCGCCAGTAATGGATGTGGTCCGTGTACCGGCATCGGCCTGCAGGACATCGGCATCCACCACCAGGGTGCGTTCTCCCAGGGCTTCGAAATTGAGGGTGGAGCGTAAGCTGCGACCGATCAGACGCTGAATTTCCTGGGTGCGACCCGAAAGCTTGAGAAACTCTCGACGCTGGCGGGTGGGGGTGGCACCGGGCAACATCCGGTACTCTGCCGTCAGCCAGCCCCGTCCTGAATCCCTGAGAAATGGAGGAACGCCTGCTTCGACCGATACCGTGCACAGCACCTGGGTATCTCCGCAGCGGGCTAGCACGGAACCCGCTGCAAATTTTGTGAACCGCCGCTCAAAGCTCATGGGGCGGAGTTGGTCAGGTTTGCGACCGTCTGGACGTTGCCAAGCCATAGAAAAACCTTACTTGCCGTCACTACCATACAGCAGGGGCGAACCTTAGCCATGGTGCCAACGTTTGATTTCAGATTTGGTTCAAAAAGATGTATCTCAGCTATCATCGGGGAGTTGGGTATTCCTGTACTATTATTGATATCTAGGGTCATCTTGTGATTCTTTGCCCCAAAGTACGCTATATTTAGCCCAACAAATTGAAGCATGACCCCAGATATTGCCCCAATGGTTTCTCAACTTAAAGTCACGGGTTTGCCCCCTTCCCCTCAGTCTTCAGTGATTCGCCATCCGCTGCTGCAAACCATTGAGGGCACGCTTCAGGTTTTTACGGCGGTTCATCGCAGCTTTTTCACCAATGTGATGGTGCAGGCCCTGCGCATTGCCGAACAGGGGAAATCGGTGCTGATCGTGCAGTTCTTAAAGGGCGGCATTCACCAGGGGGCGGATCAACCCATGCAGTTTGGCCAAAATTTGGACTGGGTCCGGGCTGATATGCCCCACTGTATTCACGGACCCGAAGTGGATGCCGAAGAGCGGCAGGCCATTAAGGCGTTGTGGCAGCATACCCAATCCGTTGTCAGCAAAGGACGCTACGGGCTGGTGGTATTGGATGAACTGAGTCTGGCCATGAACTACAACTTGATTCCCACCCAGCAGGTGGTGAATTTTTTGCAGCAGCGTCCGCCCCAGGTAGATGTGATTTTGACCGGCCCAGAAATGCCGGAGATCGTACTGAATATGGCCGATCAGGTGACGGAGTTTCGGCGGAATTTCTTGCCGTAGGAGAAGATTTCGTTAGGATATTTCGGGTATTTGCCAGATTTGAGCCTTAAACCTTTCTTGATAGTACAAACCTGCTTCGGATAAATAGACATTTAATCTGGTCTCTAGCTCCTGAGACTATTGCTTAGAAAATTTTTTTGAGAGTTGCTTGGTTTATCGGATATATTGTTTTGGTCGAGAAGTCTGGCTTCAGGGTTTGTATATTTTGCTCAACTCTAGGTGGGAAAAGTGCTAAAGAACGATAAGTGGATTCTTGAACAAGCCAAGCAGGGAATGATCGACCCCTTTGAAGAACAACTCGTTCGTCACCTAGAAGATAGAAAGGTTATTAGCTACGGGCTGTCAAGCTACGGGTACGATTTGAGGCTGGCACCTACAGATTTTAGAGTTTTTAAGCATATACCTGGAACCGTTGTAAATCCTAAGCGATTCAATCCAGAAAACTTGGAACCAGTTGCTTTGCAGTCTGATGAGGATGGAGAATTCTTCATCATTCCTGCAAATTCTTACGCCCTTGGAGTCTCTTTAGAAAGGTTAAAAATTCCTTCCAATATAACGGTCTTGTGCATAGGTAAATCCACCATGGCCCGATGTGGCATTATTGCAAATATCACCCCGGCAGAAGCATCCTGGGAGGGTTATTTAACTCTAGAGTTTAGTAATGCTTCTAGTGCCGACTGCCGGATCTATGCCAATGAAGGAGTTCTACAACTTTTGTTTTTAGAAGGCGAGCCTTGCCAAATTACTTATGCGGATCGCTTCGGTAAATATCAAGGACAACCCCAGTTTGTAACTCTCGCAAAAGTTTAGTAAAAAGTTTGCCTCTTCTCCTATTTTGAACAAGTTCAACAGCACTAACTGATTCAATTTGCAAATTTTCCTTTTGAGAAAGTTTTATTTATCAACACTCCGGACAGTTTTAGGAGTCAACGGTATAATGAGGGTCACAGCCCCCTTCCGCTATGGTTTTGCCAACGAGAAAACAAGGGTTTCAGCGCTTGCCTAGAAAAGTGTCCGGACTATTGATTATTTCTAAACTTCTCTAAGGCGCTGGCTGGTCTTGTTAATGCTGGTTGGGAGTAGTAGGGGTTTGAATTGGTGAAGTTTGTTGAGTCATCCGAAGCTGCTGAACAATGACTGCAATATTCGCAAAAGTTAGCAATAGAGTAACCAACGTCAGTAACACATTGAGAAAAGTCGATCGCCTTTCCCAAAAATCAACTAACTTCTCCATTGGTTCTTGAATATCATCGACAGGCATCTTAGGTTCATCTTTGTCGTAAGGTATTACACCTTTTCCAACCTCCATTACATAAAGGGAACAAAATTTTTGTCCCCGCTTTAAGGGCACAGTTCTCTTCCCAAGATTAAAGAGTGTTACAAGTAATAAACCGCTATACCCAGGATCTATTTTTGATGAGGTATTTGATATGCCTCTTTGTAAAAGTCTCACTTTTGGCACTATGTGGCCAAACCTAGATTTGGGAAAAATCACAGATTCCATTGTTTCAATAATGACTGATGAATTTGGTTCTAAAAGAAACTCATCCTCATCTCTCAATGGTTTACCAGTAGTGTGCTTATCTAGCTTGTAAGAATTACCAATCCTTAAATCATAAGAAGCATTACCAGACTCAGCGTCAGTGATTTGAGCAGTATCAAGATTCTTAATACAAATCACATTCCCTTCAGGACCACCCTCTTGCCGAAAATCTAGTGTGCTCCTAACGACCGTTTTGTATTCACCCTGCAGTACGAATGGAACTAGACTCATTACTCTTAACTGGCTAACCTAGTACAGTTGTCACTATCTCAGGTATTCCCTAAAAAGCGCATAATTAACCCCCCTCTTCATCAATTGCCGTCATTTGGTTCATTTCCTTTAATGAAAACCCTTATGATGTCACTTACAGCACCCTAGGTAAGCACTAGACTCAGGATGAGAAGAAACTTTAACACTGTTTCAACGATAGGTGCTGCAGAAAGTGCTGAAGAAGATTGAGTTTGGATATTCTCTCTTAAAAGCTTTTGTATACTGAGACTCTGGTATCCGGTTTGATTTATGACGGCTCAAACTCCCACAGTCCAATTCTACGAAGGTATTCCTGAAACCATTAGCGATGTGCGTCTGCGGCAGAATCAGGCCACCGGAGATCGCAGTGCCCTGCTCATCTTCGAGCGGATGGAAGCCATCGAGCAGTTCAAGAGCTTTCGCAACGAATTTTCCAAAGCCCTGAAGATGATTGACGAAGAGGGCGTGATTACCATTGAGCCTTCCGGCGTTAAATTCATCTTTGGGGGGCCGGAGGGGGATGACCTGGTCAGGGTGGAATGCATCCTGGACATTAACCGGGACGACCACTGGGATCGCTTCATGCGGTTTATGCATCGCTACGCTAAAGCCAACGGGATGGCCTATGGGGAAAATCCGTCTAAAGCCTGATTGGTTTCTAGACATGGTTTATCCTATAGCCAGTAAAGTCTCAGGTGCCCATGAAAATCGCAATTACCGGAGCTACAGGTTTTGTCGGTAGTCGCCTAGTAGAAAGGCTCCAGGAAGAAGGCCACAGTATTTTGGTGCTGACCCGTAGTGCTGACCATGGCCTGAAGGTATTTCCACGAGTAGCCTTTCCAAAAGTGGAAGTTTTGGCATATACCCCCTTGAACTCCGGTCCCTGGCAGGGGGCATTATCGGGCTGCGATGGGGTGGTGAATCTTGCCGGTGCTCCGATTTCGGAACGGTGGAGCGACGAACACAAACAGGCGATTCAGGACAGTCGGGTGGTGGGCACCCAAAAGCTAGTGGATGCGCTGGCCCACGCCGATCCCCAACCTGCAGTCTGGATTAATGCCTCAGCCATTGGTTACTACGGCACCAGCGAAACCGCCACCTTCGATGAGTCCAGTCAGCCTGGGGAAGATGATTTTCTATCTGAGGTTTGCCGGGGGTGGGAAGCGGCGGCTCAACAGGTCAAAGATTACGGCACCCGGTTGGTGATTTTTCGTTTCGGCATTGTGCTGGGCATGGGGGGCGCCGTCGCCAAAATGCTGACCCCCTTTCGGATGTTTGCCGGTGGCCCCATTGGCAGCGGTAAGCAGTGGTTCTCCTGGATTCATCGGGAAGATGTGGTCAACCTCATCATCAAGGCGCTAAATGACCCACAGATGGAGGGCATCTACAACGCTACGGCCCCCAATCCGGTGCGCATGGGCGAATTCTGTAAAGCCCTGGGGAAGGTGTTGAACCGTCCCTCCTGGCTGCCGGTACCTGAGTTCGTCCTAGAGACCATTCTGGGGGATGGTGCCAAAGTGGTACTGGAAGGCCAGCAGGTTCTGCCCAGGCGCATTGAAGCCACTGACTATCAGTACGAGTATCCTCAGGTAAAAGAGGCCCTGATTGATATCGTTAACCCATGACTATGGATTTTGGAGCGCTGCGCCGCGACTATACCCAGCGTGGTCTCACCCTTGAGGACCTGAAGCCTGACCCCTTTGATCAATTTGCTCTCTGGTTTCAGCAGGCGATGGAGGCCGAACTGCTGGAACCTAACGCCCTGGTACTGTCGACCATTTCCCCCGACGGGGGGCCCTTTCAGCGAACGGTCCTGCTGAAGTATTTTGATCAGGGTGGGTTTGTTTTTTTCACCAACTACAGCAGCCGTAAGGCCCAGCACATTGGGGAGAATCCCCAGGTGTCAATGCTGTTTCCCTGGTACGGGCTAGAGCGGCAGCTTGCGATCGCCGGCACCGCCGCCAAAATCTCCACCGCCGAGTCCCTTAAGTATTTTTCGTCTCGCCCTCGCGGTAGCCAGATTGGGGCCTGGGTATCTCAACAGAGCAGCATTATTTCGTCTCGCCAACTGCTGGAAATGCAGTTCGAAAAAATGAAGCAGAAGTTTCTTAACCAGGAAATTCCCCTGCCTGACTTCTGGGGCGGGTATCGGGTCAAGCCCATCAGCTTTGAGTTCTGGCAGGGACGCCCCAATCGCCTCCACGATCGGTTCCTCTACAGTCGCCAGGACGGAGACAGGGACTGGACCATTCAACGACTGTCCCCGTAAAGCCTGTCTGCTTCACCCCCCTCACCCACTTTCTCTCTTGCTCTCCGGTTCTCCACCTAAACCTGCACCATAAACTCCACCCGGTTGTACAGGTCCATCAACGGCAGGCGAGCATTGGTGACGTTAAGTTCTACCACTGAGTCAAAACCTGTCTGCGCGGTCAGGCTCCACATATTTTCCTGGGCTCGATAAAACTGCTCAATGCGAGCCTCCTGCTGGTGGATGAAGACATATTCCTGCAGGTAGGGAATGGTGCGGCAGTGGGCAAACATTCTGCCCCGCTCTTCCAGGGTTGCATCCAGGGGGTCATAGGCGGGAGTGGGCTCAGACAAAATTTCGAAGAGCAGGCAAGGGTTCATGACCCGGTCACTGCGACCCTGGTACAGCAAGGGGGCTCCAGCCACCACCAGCACATCGGGATAGAGTCCCAGACTTTTCTGTGGAATCCAGAGCTGTACTCCCCTCGGCAAAACCTCATAGAAGCTGTCGGCGCAGGTGGCATCCAGCAGGCGCAGTAGGTTTCTTAAAATTCGACCGTGGTTAATGGAGCTATCGTTCATAGTGGTTGGGCTAACTGTTCTGAAACAGAACCTTAGGGACGAACTACTGTCTTAGCATGCCCATCTGGATAGAGTTTAGTCATCCGCTTCGCCCCCAACCACCACATTGCGAATCCTGAGGCTGGGACCCCCACAGCCCACCGGTAAACCGTTTTGCCCACCTTTGCCGCAGCCACCGGACTCATCCCAGTAAAAATCATCGCCGATGGCCGCAATATCCGCCAGAGTCCGAAATACGTTGCCCGAGAGGGTGACATCGCGTACGGGTTCCGCCAGTTGACCGTTGCGGATCATCCAGGCCTCGCCAGCGGTGAAAGTAAACATTTCGCCGTTGGTCATACCCTCCAGCCAGTTGCGGGCATAAACGCCCTCTTTGATGTCGGCGAACAGGTCCTGAACCGGGGTATCCCCTCGCTCTATCCAGGTGTTCGTCATGCGCACCAGGGGGGAGTAGTGGTAATTCAGACAGCGGGCATTGCCAGTGGGCTGCTCCCCCAGTTTGCCAGCGGTTTCGCGGGAATGGAGCCGTCCCACCAGCACTCCATCTTGAATCAGTTGGGTATTGGTGGCAGGGGTGCCTTCATCGTCGTAGCGGTAGCTGCCTCGATGTCCTGGTAATGCTGCTCCATCGAAAATTTGCAAATTCTCGGGGCCGAACCGCCGCCCCATACTCATGGCTTCCAGCAGTTCCGGATTTTCGTAGGTCATATCGGCTTCGGACAGATGACCGAACGCCTCGTGGACAAAGAGCCCCGTCAAGATGGGATCAATCACCACCTCATAGGTGCCTCCCCGCACCGGGGCCAGATCTAAGGCGGCTACCGCCCGGTGGGCTGCTTCGGCAACCTGGGCCTCTAGATGCTCTAGATCTTCGTAAGCCTTACGGGAACCCGTCGTTTCTCGTCCGGTTTGTACGGTGTCGCCATTCCGAGCGGTGGCGGCGAACCGCATTTCCATATCCGCCCAGGATTGGTCCAGCAGGGTTCCCTCGGAGGTCGCCAGCAATACTCGCTGCACCATGTCTGAATAGCGTACCGACGTAGTGGTGATACGGCCATCGACGCTTTTTAGCCGTTCGGCGTAGTGAGTGCAGAGGTCTTTTTTACGCCTCAGGGGAACCTGGCGAGGATCGGTCCCGGTTAAGGGCAAACTATGGGTAACTCTCACGGGCTCGACTGCTGCCAGCAGGGTTTCTTCGTTGCCCACCAACCGGGCCGCCGTAACGGCATCTTCTACCCTGGCCGAGAGACCATTCAGGTCGTTGAAACTGGCGAAACCCCAGCCTCCCCGGTAGCATGCCCGCACATGGCCCCCGATGGAAAGCCCCTCGCTCAGGGTTTCTGTTTTTCCTCCTCGTAGAAACAGTTCTGTACCTTCGGATTGTTCCAGCCGAATCGCCAGATAATCGACCTGCTTTCCCCAGTGGGTGCAGAGATCCTCTAGCTGGGACTTGACCTGATCGATAGATACCGCCATAGCTGCTTTCCCTGAACTTGTGTCTATTGTGCCGCATTTGGGAAGGGGCACTATCCAGTAAAATTTCAAGTATGACTCGTGAAACCGACTACTCATTACCCCCGGCAGTTCGGCGCATTTCCGGATCCTTTCGGCTACTGGGCTGGATCAGCTTTTGGATTCAGGTTATTTTGGGCGTAATTGCTGGCGGCATTTTACTATTTGCTTCCGCCACCTTTGGGGCCCGGGCCAGCGGCACCCCAAACCCTGGTACAGGCACAGGGCTGATTCTGGCCAGCCTGGGGCTGATTGCCGTATTTATCAGCGCCTTTTGGGCCTTTCGCTACGCCCAGCTGGGGCGCAGGCTGCGCAGTCGCGACGCCAGCAAGCGTCCTAGCCCCAACGATGCCATTCAGGCGTTGCGCATTGGTTTAATCATCAGCATGGCAGGAATGCTGATTACCCTGATGGGTGGACAAGCCCTGATTGGTTCGTTGCTGGGCAAGGCCCTGACCCAGCCCCAGGGGGGAGCAGTTTTCACCCCCGGCAACATCAACCAGTACGTTGAAGCGTTTGATATTTTCATTGTGCAGGCCAACACCAACACCCTGTTGGCTCACTTTGCGGCCCTAGCTGCGACGCTCTGGCTGCTGAGGTCAGTGAATAGAGCTTAGACTTAGGCCATCACCATCCCGCCATCAACGTTAAAGACCTGCCCGGTGACGTAAGCGGCGGCTGGGTCTGCAGCCAGGAAGCGCACCATGCCAGCAATGTCTTCGGGTTTGCCGAAACGCCCCAGGGGAATGAACTTGAGAATGTCGTCGGTGTTGGTCAATTTGCTGGTCATGTCGGTTTCGATGAAACCGGGGGCAACAGCGTTAACGGTGACGCCCCGACTGGCCAATTCTTTAGCAACGGTTTTGGTAAAGCCAATCACTCCGGCTTTGGCGGCACTGTAATTGGCCTGACCGGGATTACCCATTTGGCCGGCAACAGAAGCAATATTAATGACGCGCCCCGAGCGCTGCTTCAGCATGGTTTTGGCGACGGCGCGGGTGCAGAGAAAGACGCCGGTCAAATTGAGGTCGATAACGGCCTGCCAGTCTTCAGGCTTCATGCGCAGCAGCAGGGTGTCGCGAGTGATACCGGCATTGTTAACCAGAATGTCGATACGGCCAAATTTTTCCAGAACAGCACCGATCAAGGTATCAACCTCTTCGGCTTTTGATACGTCAGCCTGAAGGGCAAGGGCGCTGCCCCCATCGGCGTTGATTTGGGCCACCAATGCTTCGGCGGCGGCGGCGGAGCTGGCATAGTTGACCACGACCTGCGCCCCCTCTGCGGCTAGGGCCTGGGCAACAGCGCGGCCAATGCCGCGGGATGCGCCAGTCACCAGGGCGACAGAACCTTGTAAGGAAGGGGATGTGGTCATGGAAGTTACCTCTCTCAATAAAACTGGGGCCAGCTTAGTATGCTACCCGTTTGCTGCTCAATGGTTTGATCACGAAATAAGGCTGCCAGCGTTCCCTAAATGTATGGGTCATGCCCGACCTTACGGACAGTACAAGGTGTCCCGGGTAGACCGTTGGGTGACAGGGTTAACTCCCTCCGCCACCTGACAAAGCCGATCATTCACTTTTGGGTCAAGTAAAACGTCGGTAAAATCTGCGCCTTCAATTATTGCCCCACGGAAATCGGTGCCAAAGGCGTAGGCCCCCGCCAAAATGGCATTGGTCAAATCGGCCTGGGTGAACCGTGCTCCATCCAGGGTGGCACCCGTCATGTCGGCCCCGCTCAGGTTTGCCCGGACTAGAGTCGTATCAAACAGGCGTACCCCTCGCAGGTCGGCGTTGCTGAGGTTAGCATCAGCCATATCGGCGCGGGTGTAGTTGTTGCCGCGCAGATCCTGGTTAGACAGGTCAACCATCCGCAAATTTTGACGATCAAAATTGTCGGCCCTTACCGGGCTAACCCAGGTCATTGAAACGGTGAGAATAGCCAAAACGGCAATAACGATACGGCTCCAGCGAGAACAGCTAACCATGACTCCTAAGGTGATCAATCGCTACATCAATGAGTCTACATTGATAGGCCGTTACATTTACGAATGAATGCAGAAGGCCAATCCTACTAGGCGTTGTCTAAAGCTGGCGTTTCCTGAATCTACACACCCTTGCCTGCTGCTAGCTTCGGTATGATGAAGCAGGCTTTCTATCAGATGGTTATGAACGAGGATTTCTACAACCGCTTCACCATAGCCTCAAGGAACCTCAACCTGTTCCCTTTGCTGTCTTCAGAAGAGATCGAGAAGTTCAGAGTTTCCTATGGCAGCCGTACTCTGGCCAGGTTAGAGAATGATCTCCTCGCCCTGGAAGCCGACGGCAAGCTAATTTTCACTGGCCATAGAGGATGCGGCAAATCGACCCTACTTAACGAGTTGGCGGTCAACATGCGCAAGCAGGGGCTGTTTGTGGCCTTTTTCTCCATCGCCGACATGGTTGAAATGTCAGATGTAAACCACATCAATATCCTCTACGCCATTGGCCTACAGCTCTTAAGTCGGGCGACCAAGCTGCAAATTCCCATCCCCGACAGCACTAAAGATGCTCTAATTAATTGGTTTACCCAAACCAAGTCTCGCACCTATACTGACCAGCTCAGGCAGGAGCTGTCTGCCGGAGCAGACTTTTTTAGCCTGTTCACCGGCAAGCTAAAGAAGGAAGATTCCTTTCGGGAAGAAATTAAGCAAACCTATGAACGGCGGGTGTCTGAGCTTTCCCAGCATATCGACCAGATTGCGGCTGCAATTCAGGTGGCAACTCAGAAGGAAGTGCTTGTGATTATTGATGATCTGGATAAGCTGGATCTGCCCCTGGTAGAAGCGATCTTCCGCGACAACATCAATGCCTTATTTTCTCCCCGCATACGGGTACTGTTCACAATTCCGATGGCCGTTGTCCGAGATACTCGCCTCAAGGCTTCTCTAGATGCCGTCTGCCAGATCATCTTGCTACCAGTTACCAAGTTTTACACCCAGGATGATGCCCACCAGACTGGATCAATCCCCATAGCGAAAAATGTAGAGATGCTGCGTTCGGTACTGACTAAGCGCATTGAGGCCGACCTGATAGATCCCGAAACCATGCAGCAAATTGTCTTGCTCAGCGGTGGAGTACTCAGAGAGCTAGTACGACTGGGGCAGGAGTGCTGCCGCGAATGTATGCTAGAGCTCAGGCTAAATCCCGATATTCTTGACATCAAAATTAACAGCGCAATTTTAGCAGAGGCCGTTAAGTCCCTGCGTAACCAGTACGCCCGCCCCCTGGGCACCGACCTGTATGGCCTTCTAGTAGAAACCTACAAAGCCTTTAGCCCACCCGATGCCAGCGACGAAAAGTTCCTGGAACTGCTCCACGGGCTTTACGTACTGGAATATGAAAATGATGATTTATGGTATGACCTGCATCCCCTGGTTACAGACTTGCTACAACGAAAGAAGCTGATTTGACTTTAGCCCAGGGATCCAGCTGTTTGTCAGCAGAAGGTTCCTTCCTTACCAGATGCGTTATGGCCCATGGCACCCCCCTTTTTAGACCCTACTAACCAGCGGGAATATAGCAAACTCCTGGTGTCATTAACCGCCAATGTCCAACGGCTTGACCTGCTGCTGGCGATTTGCGATGACCGCAATCTGCAAGACCACATTATTACCGCCTACGAAATTGAACTGCAGAAGCAAGGTATTACTCCATTTCGCGCCCGGCTAGACCTAAAACAACCTAGCCTGCGAGCTACTTTAGAAGATTTAGTCGAGCAAGAATCCATCCTGCAAACCGGAGCACCGGCAGTTGTTACAGTCCTGAATGCCAATGAGCTACTGGGTGTACGCCTGACTGATGACAAGTCAGAGCAAGAACAATTTTTCTTCTCCCTACAGTGGACACGGGAAGCCCTGCGGCATTTTGAATTTCCAATCGTGCTGTGGTTGTCGGATGCGATCGCTACCCGCCTCGCCCAACAGGCTCCTGATTTTTGGAGCTGGCGCAGTGGTGTGTTTGAGTTTAAGGATGATGAACAAAGTCCTAAGTTAGCAAGGCAGTTAAGCCTAGTCGATCAAGACTTCCAGATTAAAAATAAACAGGATCAACTATCTCCAGAAGAACTGTTAAACCAGATTGACAAATTGATACGAATTTCGCCTGATTCACCTTTGCTCGCCACACTTTACGCAAAACTTGGGGCAGCTTATCAGTCTTTAAATAAAGATGACGAAGCTTTATCGTCCTATAAAACTGCCCTCAAATTAGCTGAGTCTAGAAAGGATTATGAATCTCAAGCAAGAATCCAGTTTGATTTAGCTGAAGCTCTCGCCAGATTGGGACGTATCACACAAGCGATTGTATTTTATGAAAAATCCATCTCCTCCTTTTGCCAGGTTCAGAGCCATTACGGAGAAGCATATGCCTTGTTAAGGATGGCTAATGCTTGTGAAGATTTGGGAGACTTCCAGAGATCAATTTCCTTATTGGCTGAAGCGAAAGCAGTCTTTGAGAAAATTAACAGCACTGTTGGAATCACGCTTGTGCTAGATAGCCTAGGCACTATCTACCGAAAAGAAGGAGAATACGAAGCAGCAATTGAAACTCTTGAAAGAGCCCTTTCGCTAAGTAGAGAGAATCATGATATAGAGGGTGAGATCAGTTCTCTGAATAACTTAGGCGGGGTTTATAATCAATTAAATATGATCTCACAGGCAAAAGATATTTTTGAAAAAGTTCTTCAAATTTCTCGTCAGGTTAACCACGAGAGTATAGAGTCTGCTTCTCTTCAAAACCTAGGGAATATACATTCTTCTTTAGGGAATCATCAGATGGCGTTAAAACTATACCAAGAAGCACTACATATCTATCGCAGTCGTGGAGATGCCATCGGAGAAGGTAATGCATTAGGAGGTATAGGCAATACCTATACATCACTTGCTCAATATCAGAAGGCGGTTAAAGCTTTCAAAGAATCCTTAGATATTTTTGAGAAGATAGATGTTAAAGAAGAACAGGCAATGACTGCCTTCAATTTAGGAAATGCTTACTGCTTCTTAGGAAAATATCAAGAAGCATTATTTTCTTATAAAAAAGCGCTTGAAGGTTTCCGTCAAACTCAAAGCAAATTTCATGAGGCTCAGACTCTTATGAATTTGAGTAAAACGTTGGTCACCTTGAATCAACTGCCAAAAGCTAAGACCTATTTGCAAGCTGCAAGGAAGTTGTATGCAGACACAGGATTCAAGGAAAAAGTTGAGCAATGTGATATGGCGATCCATTCTTTAGGATAATTTTTATCTTAAAATATTTCATTTGTCTTCAAAGAATATTGAAAGGGTTCGCTGAAACACTCTTCCTGGGACCAGATTTGGTGCAACCGCTATGATCAAGACAGAACAACCTCATCGGCCAACTCCCTATGGTGCGCATCGTCTTTCTGGTTGGGTTTGAGTCTTTCAACACCGGGCTGTATCGCCAGGCAGCAGAGCTAGCCCAAAGTCGGTGTATGGATCTGGATGTCCATATCTTTTCTGACCGGGATCTCACGACCAAAGGGGACGCCATTGCCGCAGCCCTGGTTGGAGCCGATGTCTTCTTCGCCAGCCTCATCTTCGACTACGATCAGGTGCTCTGGCTGCGGGAGCGGGTGCAGAACATCCCCATTCGTCTGGTGTTTGAGTCGGCCCTGGAGCTGATGGCCCTGACTACCCTGGGCAAATTCTCTATTGGCGACCAGCCCAAGGGCATGCCAAAGCCGGTGAAGTTCATCCTCAGCAAGTTCAGCAGCGGCAATGAAGAAGACAAGCTGGCCGGCTATATCAGCTTTTTGAAAGTTGGACCCAAGCTGCTCAAGTTCATCCCCGCCCGGAAAGTGCAGGACCTGCGTAACTGGCTGATTATCTACGGCTACTGGAATGCTGGCGGCCCCGAAAACGTCGCCGCCCTCTGCTGGGTACTGGCCGAAAAATACTTTGGCCTTACCATCGGCGACATTCCCCCGGTCATCGAAACCCCCGGCATGGGTCTGCTCCATCCCGACTACGACGGCTACTTCGAAACCCCCAAAGCCTACCTCGACTGGTATCTCTCCAGAGAACACCCACCCACCCCTCTACCCCTCTACCCATCCACCTCACCCACTCTCTCCCCCTGCCCCCGTATCGCCCTCCTCCTCTATCGCAAACATGTCATCACCCACCAACCTTACATCCCCCAACTGATTCGAGCTTTTGAATCCGCTGGACTCACCCCGGTCCCCATCTTCATCAATGGCGTCGAGGGTCACGTAGCTGTACGGGATTGGTTGACAAGCAACTACGAACAGGACCAACGGCAGAAAGGCCATACGGAATTCCCCTCCTTATCTGACGATGCAGTGACGGTGGATGCCATCGTCTCCACCATCGGCTTCCCCCTGGTGGGAGGGCCAGCAGGTTCCATGGAAGCAGGGCGACAGGTCGCCGTTGCCAAGCGCATCCTGGGAGCTAAGAACGTCCCGTACTTTGTGTCCGCTCCCTTACTGATTCAAGACATCGCATCCTGGACTCGCCAGGGGGTGGGAGGTTTACAGAGTGTGGTGCTCTATGCCCTGCCCGAGCTGGATGGGGCGATTGATCCGGTGCCCCTGGGGGGGCTGGTGGGAGACAAGATTTATCTGGTGCCCGAACGGATGCAGCGACTCACTGAACGGGTCAAAGCCTGGGTGAGTCTGCGCCGCAAGCCCCCTGAAGAACGTAAAATTGCCGTCATCCTCTATGGCTTTCCCCCCGGATACGGAGCTGTAGGAACAGCGGCGTTGCTAAATGTGCCTCAATCGCTGCTGCGATTGCTCCAGGAAATGAAGGCCGCTGGTTATGACGTGGCAGAGTTGCCAGAAGACGGCGAAACCCTGGTGGAATGGGTGAAAGCGGCGGACGAAGCAGTTCCTGGGCAACGGCCGGGACCGGGTGCCTTGGCGAAGCATCAATCCCCGATCGGTAGTAAAGAAGGCACCCGGTCCCTAGACAACCTGGAACCACCGACCACCGTATCCACCCGCACCCTGGAAAAGTGGCTTAACTACCTCCAGCGTACCCGCATGGAAAAGCAGTGGGGCGACCTGGAACGCACCGGCATTAAAACCTATGGCGATGAATTTCTGCTGGGGGGCGTGCGGCTCGGCAACGTCTGGATTGGAGTACAGCCGCCCCTGGGCATCAGCGGCGACCCCATGCGGCTGATGTTCGAGCGGGATCTGACTCCCCATCCCCAGTACGCCGCGTTTTACAAGTGGTTGCAGAACGACTTCCAGGCTGATGCGGTGGTTCACTTTGGCATGCACGGCACCGTCGAGTGGCTACCCGGTTCGCCCCTGGGCAACACGGGCTATTCCTGGTCGGATATTCTTCTAGGAACCTTACCCAATCTCTACGTTTATGCGGCCAATAACCCCTCGGAGTCGATGCTGGCTAAGCGCAGGGGGTATGGAGTGCTGATTTCCCACAACGTCCCCCCCTACGGTCGGGCTGGGCTCTACAAAGAGTTGGTAACCCTGCGGGATCTGATTGCTGAATACCGGGAAGATCCCGACAAAAATGCCGTCTTAACAGATTCGATTCTCAAAACCATCATCGATAGCGGGCTGTACGAAGACTGTCCCTTTGAAGCCGCAAAAGGGATGGAATTCACCTTCGAAAACGCCTGTCTATTCAGCATCCAGACCTTAAACCGCTACTTTGTGAAGCTGTACGAATACCTGCAGGTGCTGGAAAATCGGCTCTTCTCCAGCGGGCTGCATCAGTTGGGCCAACCGCCTTCTGCTGAACAGTTGCAAAGCTACCTGTCGGCATACTTTGGGGATGACTTGAAGCCGGAATTGATAGAGGAAATGAGTGCATTGAAAGGGGCGACTGCAGAGGAGAAGCCCGCGATCACCCACCCTTCCCCCTCCCCCCTCCCCCCTCTCCTTCTCAAAAAACACTACTGGCAAGAAAAAGACCCTGCCACCCTGTCACGCACAGAAGCCAAAATCCACGAAGCTCTGGAAATTTGCGATCGCCTCTGCCAAACCCCCGACGAACTGACCAACCTGCTGCGGGGCCTCAACGGTGAATACATTCCCCCAGCCCCCGGTGGCGATCTGCTGCGGGACGGGCCGGGAGTTTTGCCCACTGGCCGCAACATCCATGCCCTGGACCCCTACCGGATGCCCTCCCCGGCAGCCTATGGGCGGGGCAGAGCCATTGGCCGTAATATCATTGCCCAGCACCTTGACGAACAAGGGGCCTACCCCGAAACCGTCGCCGTTATGCTGTGGGGCCTGGATGCGATTAAAACCAAGGGGGAATCCCTCGGCATTCTGCTGGAGCTGGTCGGGGCCGAACCCGTAAAAGAGGGCACTGGGCGCATTGTGCGCTACGAACTGCTGCCTCTAGACCAGATGGATCATCCCCGCATTGATGTGCTGGCCAACCTGTCGGGTATTTTCCGCGACAGCTTTGTGAACGTGCTGGAATTACTGGACGACCTGTTCCTCAGGGCGGCAGAGGCGGATGAGCCAGAAGCCCAGAACTTCATTCGCAAGCATGCCCAGGCGCTGAAAGCCCAGGGGATTGAAAATGCCTCGGCCCGGCTGTTTTCGAACCCAGCGGGGGATTTTGGTTCTCTGGTGAATGACCGGGTGGTGGACTCGAACTGGGAGAGCAGCGAGGAATTGGGGAATACCTGGTGCGATCGCAACGTCTACAGCTACGGTCGCCGGGATAAGGGCCAGGCCCGACCCGAGATTCTACAAACTCTGCTCAAAACCACTGACCAGATTGTGCAGCAGATTGACTCGGTGGAGTATGGCCTGACCGACATTCAGGAATACTACGCCAACACCGGAGCCCTGAAGCAGGCCGCGGAGCAACGGCGGGGTCAGCGAGTTACCGCCAATTTTGTGGAAAGTTTTTCCAAGGATACGACACCCCGCAAACTCGATGACCTGCTGCGGATGGAGTACCGCACCAAACTGGTGAACCCCAAATGGGCTGAGGCTATGGCTGCCCAGGGTTCGGGTGGTGCCTACGAAATTTCCCAGCGCCTGACAGCCATGCTGGGCTGGGCCGGCACAACCCACTTTAAGGATCAGTGGGTGTACGAACAGGCGGCAGAAACCTATGCTTTTGATCCCGCCATGGCTGAACGCTTGCGCAAAGCCAACCCCGAGGCCTTTCGCAATATCGTCGGTAGACTGATTGAAGCGACCGGACGCGGTATCTGGACGCCAGAGGGAGACACCATCGATAAGCTACAGGCCCTCTATGAGCAAGCCGAAGACACTCTGGAGGGAGTTCAGGTCTAAAACGGTGGCATCGTCGTTCAACCCGAGGCTCAGACAAACCCAACCAGGATGCGCAGATTTTAAGAAGCGGGTGGGGGGAATCGAACCCCCATCATTAGCTTGGAAGGCTAAGGTTTTACCACTAAACTACACCCGCACCAGAGGTCGGCTCAAATCAGCCCAGGAAATAAACCCAGGTGAAATTCTATCACAATCTCCACCTCTAAAAGCTGATGCGGGTCTCCAGAATAAAGGCATCCGTTTTAATGGGTTGTCCTCCCGAAGCGGCCGGAACCAGCGTCAGCCGTTCGGTGACCAGGCATCGGACAAGGTTGTCCACCGCGGCATTACCGCTGCCGTTGCCGGGGACAACTTCGGCCATAGAGATCTGACCATTGGCCTCTACCCTGACCTGGAGCTGCACCGTAGCGGCTAGGTTCGTCACCCCCAGGGTGGCCAGGTTTGAAACAGCACATTGGGGGGGCAGGGGCTGTACGGCAATCCTGCTGCCTCCCTGGATTTGAGGGGCAACCTCTGGGATATCGCGCCCGAGGGGATTGAGGCGCACATTTGTGGTAGTTAACTGCCCCCCTTGCCCAGTATTACCTGGGTTTTCAGCAGGGGGCTCGACCCCGGGTGGTTCGGTGATCGCCGGGGTCGGGTTGGCAGGGGGGGAGCCCGGAGAGGGGGGCGGTATTACCCCGGGGCCTTGCGGGGACGGTTGTAGCCCAGGATTGATCGCTGGTGGTCGGGATTCAGAATCAACCAATGGAGGGGTCTCGACCCGTGTTTCGGGCGCCACCGTCGGAGTGGGGCCTGGGGCCGCGGGAAGGGCAGGCTCTACCATGGGCGGTTGAGGATTGCGCCCTTGGGGCGGCGGCAAGACCTGGGGATTACCGGGGCGGTTGCTCTGGGGGACTGGGCGCATGGCTGGTGCTTCCCTGCCTGGAGGTGGGGAAACCGTGGGTGCTGGGGAGGAAGATGGCGGGTCTACCGAACCCTCGGGGGCATTAGATGGCCTGGGGACATTGGCAGGGGCCGACATCTCTGCTTCAGGCAGGGGGGCAGGGCGACGGGGCCGGGGTGAAATCGTTGGAGGTAGCGAGGGCATCGGGGACGGTGAGACATCCCCCAAAGCAGAGCCGGGTTCGGTGGGAGCATCCTCCGGGGCGGCAGATGGTGCCGTCGGATTTGAGGTTAGAGCGGGTTCTGCAGAATCGGGCGGTGGTAGGGCAACCAGTTGAATGGGTAACGGATTTGAATCCAACGCCGAGGTATCGGCAACGTCAAGGGTCAGCGATCGCACCATGGCAAATATCAACCCATGCACCAGAACCGATACCATTCCCGCCCAGGGCCATAACCATTTGGGGTCCCTGGATCGCCATAAAGTCGTCAGCAGCGAGGAGTAGGTCATCGCCCCATCCCTGGGCAGTTGTTCCCCTCTAGTCTAGTTCCTGAGCTGGTCTCTCTCGGGAATATTGCTGCCCCCGGGTTACTGATGGAAGCAGGGGAGCAGCAGGGCGAAGGGGGTGCCCAAGCTCAGGGAGTTGGGATAAGACGCATTAATCGCCCGGTGTGGGTAAGCTAACCCTAGCCTGAGGAGCCCTGTTGCTTGCTATAAGTATTCAGGAAGGCGATGTAGTTTTTAGGAAAGGCGCATATTGCCCCTGGCACAGGCTCTGTATGATGACTCCATTTCAGCTTAACGACACTTCCTCTAGCAGCCCCCAGCGAGGACCGGAGCCCAGGATTCGTAAGGCTGTTCCCGCAGATTTATCTCAACTTACCGACTTGTTGACCAGTAGTTTTTACCAGCAGTCTGGCTGGTTGGGCTGGGTTTATCCCGTGCTCAAGTTGGGTATTCAGGAAGACTTAAAGCAACGCATCAAAACCCAAAAACCAAACTATGCCTGCCTGACGGCGATTAAAACAACCCCTCAACCAACCCCTACAGCCCCAGGCCACGATACCCAGTTTCGCCGGCAAGAGATCGAATTTATCGCCGGAACCTTAGAGCTTTCCGAGCGACAGTCTTGGCCGTGGCAGGCTTTGAGTCCGAAGTACATCTATGTGTCAAATTTGGCGGTTAGAGCCGATGTCAGGAGGCGTGGCATTGCCCAGGCTTTGCTAGCCCATGCAGAGCATTTAGCTGTAGAGTGGCAAATTCAAGACCTGTACCTGCATGTGATGGAAGACAATGTTAAAGCCCGGAAGCTCTATCGCAAAGCCGGTTTTACCCTCTTCCAAGCGGAAGATAGCGTTTCCAGTTGGTTAGGCTTTAAGGCTAGACGTCTTTTATTGCATAAGACCCTCAGCTATGGTCAGGTTCAGCAAAAGCCCAAGGGTTAAGATAAACTTGCCTTGCGGCGTTTTTGATGACTAGTAGAGATGACTAGTAGAATTTACCCAGGCATAATGCCCCGTTTCTTCAAGGAGAAGGGGTTAGCTTCATCAAAGCCTTAAGTTTTAGCAAAATAAATTTATTTCTCCTTCAGAAAGGCCCATGATGGGAGGCGGTTAGGCGCAGGATACGTACCCTAGAATATTAGGGTCAGGGGTGACTGCAGCGGCGAGGTACTGAAACAGAAGCTCAACTGTAGTCAAAAATTACCCTCTGACTCTTCCCCTGATTCGGCTGTTGTCCCTATTAGTTGATGAGAATGGGTCTCAACTTCGAGCACAACGTTTTAAGTCAGCGCCATGGGGGCAGTGTAGATTTCCCTCAGGGTTCTGGCGCAGGAATGCTGCACAGCAGTCGGCGAGAAACCCTCCCAGCGGGATTTCGGCTGAATTCTATACCGGCTGATGATGGCTATGGTGAGGATGAAATTTTATCTAAAATTCGCGGGAAAAATCTCTGGGTTGTTAATGCCCGTAAACGCAACGGATTGATCCTGAATAAGGGTTTTTATACAGAATTTGCTGGACCTGGAGCGGCTATTGGCGGTGGGTTAGATCCCGACTGCCATGACTTCATTGCCCTGGGAAGTTTATCCTTGATTGCGCCCGCATCCCCTGAAGAACAACAAAAAGCCCTGCGAATTCGGCTGCAATGGGTACGCCTGACGCAGAACTTTACTGACAAACCAGACGCTTTAGAGCGGGCACAGCTGATCTTAGAGCAGTTCAAAAGCTATTTCGATCAGGGCATCGTTAAACAAGTCCCTGATGAAGCTTTCGCCCTGTTGGTGGGGGTTTTCCCGAGTACCATTCGAAAAGCCCGGGCCCTGCTGTGAGGTGCAGCACCCAGGCTTTAATGTTTAACCTGGCCCATTAAGGACTTATCTGCAGGTGTAGGCGTTCCCTCGACAAGAAAATACCCAGCAGTAAGAAACTCCAGTTCTGGCAGTGCTGGATTTCCACCTGGGTGGGAACCACGGGGCAAGTGCTTTCCTGGAAATCCCCTGGTCACCAGAGCTTTAGGGTTGTTGCGCTAAAAGCGCTGCGCGGACAAGCAACTGTTGAATCTGGAGCCTTAATCTTCAAATTCGTTATCCGTGTTCAAAAATGAACCAGAAACGCTATGCTCAAGTTCCATACGTTGCTCCATCTGCCGCAGAAAGTAGCCCGTCATCATAGCAGAAGCCAGAAGCCCAGCTAGATTTTCGCGATCGGTCGTTACCTGCACGTTAAACCCTTCTGAGGGTAGAACACCAACCAATCCCTGAACATTCTGGGCAATAATTTGCTTGATTTCACCGCTTACAGACTGGGCAACCCGGGTTAATACTTCGGGGGACTGGTGTTGGAGATATTTCAGCAGTTCGTTCGGGTTATCGGTGTCCGTTGACATGCCGATGAATTCAGCGTCTTCAGGGTTGAAAACCATAGAAAATCAAAGACCTCTGGTCACGACGTCAGGCTGAAGATAGATCAGGCACATGACTCTCTGCCATTTCACTGTAACGTAATTGTTAGTGTGATCAACCCTAGCCCATAGCTACTATTAATATTCCCGATGATAGCGTAACAATTCATGAAATACCTTCAGGGATTAGCCTCTTGATCTGCTTCTGGGGTGCTTTCATCGGGTGAATCCTCTGTCTGATGGGGGGTTACGGTTTTTCGTTTTATTTCTGGAAGTTTGTCAATTTCGAAGTGTTGATAAAATTTATCGGTCACCTGCACCAGGGAAGATCTTCCTTCAGGCTGGCGGCGTTTGCGAACGAATCCCTGCTCTACCAGTTCCTGGACGTGCTGATAAGCCCCAGACCCACGCAGATCAACCAGGTCTGTTTGGGGGATAGGTCCCTTCAGGGCAATGGCTGCCAGGGTGCGCAGGGCTCCGATTCCGAGGTCTAGAGGAATCAGCGTATCCACCAGAAAACGATAGCGTTCTTTGAGCTGTAAGCAGTAGCCATCTGCGGTTTCCACTAGCTCCAGGGCACCATCTCGGTGGGCGTACTCGTCCATGAGTTCAATCAGCCCTTCTTCAATGTCTTCGCGATCGCATCGGGCCAGTTCCGCCAGCTTAGCGATCGTCAAGGGCTGCCCTTTGAGATATAAAATGGCTTCAATGGTTGACCCCAGGCCAGGCATACAGCACCTATGTACTAAACCAGTATCAAGCCTCTAGGTTAGACCATTCTCAATGGAATTAGGCTTTAGCCCAGTCCAGAGGTGGGGTTTTGCCGATGGCAGAGCTACGCTTTGCAAGCTGGACTTGGTTTAATCCAGATTACGACCGGTGAGCTCTACGAAGATGTCTTCTAGATTAGAGGGCCGAGTCATCATGCCGGTTTTGTCGGGCTGCTGGTTAAGGTATTGGTTGGCATCTTCCAGGGTAGGAAAGAACTGGTAGTCCCAGCGCTCTCCCCGTTGGGTCATGACAATCCCTTCGCCGTGGCGCTGGCGCAGTTGGTCGAGGGTGCCAATTTCAATCAGCTTGCCCTGGTCCAGGATGCCGATGCGGTTGCACAAATACTCGACTTCTTCCATGTAGTGGGTGGTGAGCAGCATGGTCATACCCTGCTGGTTCAGGCCCTGAATAATTTCCCACAGACGGCGTCGGGTCTGGGGGTCGAGTCCTACGGTAGGTTCATCCAAAAACAGAATTTTAGGATTGTGCAGCAGGGCACGGGCAATTTGCAGTCGCCGCTTCATGCCGCCTGAGAGGGTCTTCACCTTATCGTCCCGACGATCGGCGAGTTCCACATAGCCCAGCCAGGTCTGAATGTCACGACGGCGCTGAGCCGGAGGAATGTGGTGCATGCGTCCATGGAACTCCATGTTTTCCCACACGGTAAGGTCGCCATCAACGCTGGTCTGCTGCAGCACTACCCCAATTTGACGGCGCACATCCAGCTGCTGGCGATTGACGTCGTATCCGGCAACGACGACCTGCCCGTCGCTGGGCCGGGTGAGGGTGGTGAGCATGCGAATGGTCGTAGATTTGCCCGCCCCGTTGGGACCCAGCAGGCCAAACACTTCCCCCGGTTCAATGGTGAGGGATAAATCATTGACGACCGGCACCCCGCTGTAGACCTTGTGAACGTTCTGAAGACAAACCGCAGCGACCATACTGATGTAAAAAAATGTGAACTCGTTCTTTAATCCTACCTTTGTTCCTGTCGGTGGTGGGGTTGGATCAGGAGAGACTGTCTTCCCGAAAATGGGCTAAGGTAGCAATCGAGCAGACGGTACAAATGATCTATGCGAGCCCGAATTCACCAGCAAATTCTTTACCTGCACCATGAAGATGTGCCCAACTATAAAAAGCAGGGATCGATCGTGCGAAACAGCTACTTCTGGGCGCTGAAGTCCATTTCAGACCGGGCCATGTTCAACCAAGATTGGGAGTTTGCGGATATTGTTTGGCCGGCTTTAATCCGAATGTTGATGTCCTTTACAGAGTCGGGCTACCTGGGCTATCGGGAGACGGTGCTGGAGTTTCAGGACGATCAGGTGATTCCTGAAACCCTTAGGGCGGTGGGTACTTGGGTCGCCCCTGAGGATTACGAGTAGTTTGGCCTTCCCTGCTGTTCGCTGCGGGGCTCCCTCTGCCCTCAAGCCTAAGTTTTGGACACTGAGTGGGCTACCTTGGCTACGCTATGGTTCAGATAACCGCTGCCTCCAGGCCCGAATGGCGAAACCACTACCCTGCTCTAGTTCGAAGTCTGTAGCTTTCCCCAGGGCAAACCCCTACTTCTAAACCTGGACCAGACTCAATACGAAGATTGTGACACAACAAAAAAGGGGTGAGGTCACTCACCCCTTGCAATTTTCAACTGGTTGGCATCCTACTGAGACGCTTCGAAATGACCTACATCAGGCCGATTTGCTCCAGGATGCCTTTGCCGGTTAGAAATTCCGTAGCCAGGCCAATGACAAAGCCCAGCATGGCCAGACGGCCGTTCCAGTTTTCAGCAAACTGAGTGAAACCAAATTTACCCTGTTGCTCTTCAGCCATGATGGTATACCTCTTGGATTACTTGGAAGGACACAGAAAACCCTCTTGTGAATAAATGTTAATCACAGTTTCCTTGGGCTGCAACATTTCTTAAGGCTCATCATGGAATTCTCTCGCCGCCAGAAAATTTATGAGGAAAGGGTTTTGGCTGCAGCTTCTGGCCGGATCTGCTCTCCCTGGTCCGTAAATTTGAAGATCTCTTGACAAAGATCCAGCTAGTCTACTGTCATGGCGCTGCCCCCCTGGTACCGGGAAGGTTCCGCAACGGCCTGCAAGACATGATTGGATTGAAGTTTTACCGCCGTAACCGCTCCCAGCACTCGGGTTGGTTCTAGCTGATGGCCCAAATCCCTCAGAGCCTGGGCCGTGGTGCCCTCGATCCAGTCTGCTTCTGCCAGGGTAACCTCTCGGTTTTGTTGGGAAAGGCGGGGGGCTGCGATCGCCTCTGCCAAATCCATCCCCAGGGCCAGGTGGTTGACTAAAACCTGCAGCACCGTGGAGATGATGGTAGAACCACCGGGGGATCCTAAGGCCAGGATCGAACCATCGGGAGCTTTGACGATGGTGGGGGCCATGCTGCTGCGAGGCCGCTTTCCCGGTTCGGGAGTATTGGGATGGGGAACTGCCGGGGTAAAGTCCGTTAGTTCATTGTTGAGGAGAAAACCGTAGCCGGGTACCACCATGCCAGAACCCCCCGTTATCTCAATGGTAAAGGTGTAGGAGACGACGTTTCCTGCCCCATCGGCAACGGTCAGGTGAGTTGTGGAATCGCCTTCAGGACCTGCTGTCGTTGTCCCCAGGGGCTCGGTGCGGCTGGGGCTGGGGTCAGTTTGGAACGGCAGGGGATTACCCGGATGGGCTTCTAGGGACAGGGCCCGGGCTGGGATTAACTGCTGGCGCTGTTTTGCATAATCAGCCGAAAGTAAGCCCGCGAGGGGAACATCTACAAATTCCGGATCCCCCAGGTAGGCGTTGCGGTCGGCGTAGGCTAAGCGCTGGGCTTCAATCAGGTAGTGCAGAACTTCGGTGGAGTTCATTGAGGCCAGGTCAAACCGTTCCAGAATTTCCAGGGCCAGGGCCACGGTAATGCCGCCGCTGCTGGGCAGACCCATGCCGAAGATTTGATGCCCCTGGTATTCCGTAACCACTGGGGGACGAACCCGCAGTTCATAGCGGTCCAGGTCTGCCAGGGTGATTTGGCCCGGCAGCACCGGAAATGGGGGATTTTCCACAGTGGGTGGCGACTGTACCGTATTCACCATGGCCTGGGCAATGTCTCCCCGATAGAAGCTGTTGACTCCGTGATCTGCCAGCATCTGGTAAGTCTTGGCCAGGTCAGGATTGTGCCATCGGGAACCGGTTGGGGGCGGGCCACCCCTGGGTAGAAACAGGGTGCGGGTGCTGGTGAAGGCGGAAAAACGCTCCTGGTTCCGGGCAATTTGATCATGCAGCGTTTCCGAGACCTGAAATCCATTGGTGGCCAGGGCGATGGCCGGAGATAACGCCTCGGCTAAGGTCAAGGTGCCATAGCGCCGTAAGACTTCATCCCACAGCAAGGGGGTGCCGGGAACTCCCACCGCCCGACCGCTGCTGATGCGATTGGGGTAAAACGGCAGGAGCGCGCCATCAGGATCGCTCGGATCAGCAACCAGATTTGGGTCTGCAGCGGCGGGTGCCGTTTCCCGACTGTCAAAGGTCATGACCTGATCCTGGTTGGCCTGGTACAGCACCATGAACCCGCCCCCGCCGATCCCGCAGGAGAGAGGACGGACGACTTCCAACGCCGCGGCGGTTGCAATCGCCGCATCCACCGCATTGCCTCCCCGCCGGAGCACCTCAATGC
>CAZPYG010000007.1:0-53860 GCA_964590465.1 uncultured bacterium
CCGTTTGCCCAGAAAAGAGAGCATAAGCTGCTCAGTTGCGATTTAAGATCTGCTGCGCCTCTTCACTGGGAGTGTAGCTGTAGCCCCAAACCGTTTCGTCTGAATCGTCTAAAATTTGAGGAGTCAGCATGACGATGACTTCGTTCCGCTCATTGGTCGTATCAGAACTCCTGAACAAGGCTCCAATAATTGGCAAATCGCCTAAAATAGGCACCTTGCTGGCAGAGGAGAGTTCTCGCTCCTGAATAATGCCTGCCAGAAGTAAGGTCTGACCGTCCCGAACCCGTATAGAACCAGAACTGACCTCCCGTCGAGAGATCGGAGTTAAGAAATTCTCGACTCCTCCAGTCCCCTCAAATCGAACCGCAGCTTGGGGTGAGCTGACTGTGGGTGACACACTGAAGGTCACAAAACCGTTATCATCAATTCTTTCTACCTGAACACTGAGGATCAGGCCAGCCTCCTCAAAAACGGGTTCTTGAATAATGATGCCACTTTCTCCATCAATCGTAGTATCGATGGAAGATAACACCTCTTCTACCAGGGCTACCGAGGCAAGTTGCCCCTCTTGAATAATTAAGGTTGGATCGGTCAAGATTTTGGCGTTAGAGTCTTGTATCGCAGCATTGATATTGAAGATAAAACCTTCAGCAGCAGGATTCGGATCGTTAAAGTTAATCCCGACTCCTAAGCCAGGGATTCCTGCCCCAAGTACGCCAATTGATAAGCCATTATTGACATAGGAAAAGCTGGTACCAAAGCTTTCCGTGGCGTTTAAGTCAATATCAATGACTTTAACGTTAATGGCCACCTGTCGGCGTCTTAGATCAAGGCGAGTAATATATTCGGTTGCCAGACCGACAAGATCAGCTTCCCCGACAAGGGTAAGGGAGTTTAAGCGCGAATCAGCAACGGCCTGAAGCCCAGCCAGTGGAACAGCCACTCCACTATCTTCAGGTGCTTCGAAGGAGATTTCTTCAACGGTAGTACTTTCAGTTTCGATGGTCCGAGTCACCCCTGTGGCCCCTTCCACAGTACCTGCCGTGGTAACAACTTCAATTTCAGGGCGAGTCACAATTTGGGTTGCCGTCGCCCCTAAAGACGCCAGAAAGCCTGCTGCGTCCGTAGAATCTACCTGGTTGAGCCGCATGGTGCGAGTCACGACCGACCGGGCTCCCAAGGGTAATTGAGGCCCAACGTAGATTGAGCGACCGACTCGATTGGCCTGCAACCCAGTTACCCGCAGCACATGGTTAAAGACGTCGTCAACTGATTCGTCTTCAATATCCAGGGTAACAAGAGGACCTGCATCCCCCCCCAATGCGGCCCCCAGATCCCCGCCTTCTGCCGCGCTGGTAAATACCAGGTTTAGCCCGGCAGCCCTGGCCAGCAGGGACAGAACTTCCCGGGCCGGGGCATCCCGCAGCAACAGCTTGGGGATTCTTTCGTTGGAGCTTAGATCAATCGAATCGCGGCTGATGTTGCTTTCAGCGATGGCAATATCTCCGACCGGAGGGGCCACGGCTCTGGGTAAGAAAGGAGGGGCCTCTCTAACTTGAGGTTGAGCAATCGGGCTACCGTCAATGGTGACTTCCGGGTTCGGCACCAGGACATCTGGAGGCTCTGCCGTAGGCGGAACAACCATTTCCCCTTCCCCTGGGGGGGGCACTTCTATCTCTTCTGCAGGGGCCTGGGCCACAGCGTCTTCGGGGTCAGGTACTGTTTCCAGGGTTTCGGGAACAGGGGTAGGGTTCTGGGCTACGGTGCCATCCCCGTTGATGGAAAGCACCAGTTGACCGCCAGCAGTTGCGAGGGTACCCACGGGGGCCTGGTCTGTTCCCGTCACCGTGACTCGTACACTGTTGGCATCTAAAGGAACAACCGATACCTCGCTGATGCCGGGAGCGGGATTGGATTCGGTAAATCCATTCCCCCCGGGCAGGTTCAGCTGAGTCCGCGTCATATCGGCCCGCAGGGTATTTCCCTGACTCACCGTGAAGATATTCCCAGCATCTTGCCCACTGGTCTCAAAAATCAACTCGAGACCGCCATCGGTCGAGTTAAGCCGAACGTCGTTAATCGTTGTCAGGGATGCCAAACCTGGCTCAGCAGCCATCGTTATTAAGGCACCACTGAGAAGAATTGGGTTAAGTCTTAAAAAGCGGTTCACGGTTCACTCCTCCATCACAGGTGTGGGTTAGGCCACGAGTTTGAGTTTTGTCTTTGAGTGGGGTGCTCAGGTGCCAGGGCCAACGGCAAAAGCCTTGAGCTGGCCATTGATTTCAGCGCCAAAGTTGCTGGCGCTGACGAAAAGCCTTTATCCTCCCTCTCCTTCTGCTCCTCCCTCTCCTTCTGCCCCTTCTGGAGCGGGGGGCGCGGGAGGCTCTCCGGGATCAATTGCGGGGACCAGAACGTCTAGGGTAAATTGCGTATCTAGCAGGCGGCTTACTCCCACTAGCTGCTCTTCACTGGCACCGGAGGGAGGAGATGCAATACCTTGCTGTAAGTCCCGCACCACCACCAGCGGCTCAAGACGCTCCAGATTACGCAGAATGCTCAAGGTTTGCGGGAATAGGGCCTGCATGGAAACATCGACGGTATAGCGCTGCAGCTTACCGCTGAGTTCCGGTGGTCCGTCCGTTACCAGGGTCGCCGGACCGGGAGCATAGCTCAGTAGCTCTGAGGTATACAACTGCCTCTGGAGCACCGGGTCTTCAGCAAACTGGGTGCGCACCTGTTGAATTTGCTCTCGATTCAAACCTAAAGCAGCGAGTTGCCCCCCATCTAGGCGATTAAAGTCAGTTCTCAAAACATCTGCAATGGAGGCGTTGCTGTTTTGAATTTGTTGGTTAATGTCCAGCAGCAGGGTGTCCAGGGTTTCCTGATCCCCCAGCAGACTGTAAATTTCAACCCTCTGCTGCAGGGCTTCATCGAGCTGCGCCCTCAAGGCGGCAATTTCTTGCAAACTAGCGGCCTGCTGTTCAATCTGCAGCTCTTTTTCCGCGACCTGGGCCTCTAAACTTTGCCGCTCTTCAACCACGGGTTTGGCCAAAAAGTTATAGATAGCAAAGGCGCCGCCCAGTCCCAGGAGACCCAGCAGAATGGCCTGAATCTTAGGAGTGAACTCAACCCCAAAGGCCGTAGGGTATGAGGGACCAACCTGTTCAAATTCTTGATCCTGATCAGCGGGTAAAAAGTCACCAGTGGCTGTCATTATTCAATCACTCCTGAGTCTCTGAGGGCACGCAAACGAGCGACAAGACCAACATTGCCCTGACGCTCTAGTTCTTCAATCAGCTGGGCTGAGGGGGTACTGGTAATGTTGGCCTGAATGGTGTAGTCAACCAGAAAGGTAGGTTCCCCTGCCGGAGTACCGGGGCAGGTCCCTTCAGTTTCAGGATCGAGCAGTTCACCCTGTTGTTGGGCATTGTCGATGGTGACAGATTCAGTCTGCAATAGGGGAGAGCGCTGCAAAACCAGAGCAAAATCGTTGATATCGTCATAGGAACAAGCCACCCCATCGATTGAGATCCCCCCGGACACCGGAGGCGTGGCTTCGGGATTAATTTCGGATGTGGTTCCCCCCGTCTGGCTCAGGTCGGTGATTTGCACCCTGGCGGGTGTCCGGTTGCGAATGTCCTGCAAAATTGCCGACCAGGGAAGGATGTCATTGAAGATAGATACAAAGGCATTATTTTCCGCCTGAATTGCATCAATTTGAGATTGAATACCGCTGGCTTCCTGTAGCTGACTCTGCAGAGCCGCAAGTTCCGCATCCAGTTCCGCATTACGAGTTCTCAATTGGGCCACCTGACCCCGGGTGACGGCCCAAAACGCCCCCACTAGAGCCAGGGGAATAATGGCGGCCACCAGGCCAAAGACTAAAGGGCGTCTATCCCCCGCTGGGGCTACCGCCCGTCGCTGGGGTTTTGCTTCAAAAACTCTGTCTTCTCGATCATTGAGAAAATTAATATCGAGACCGTACATTGCTACACCTCTCGCAAGCCTAGACCAATTACCGTTGCCAAACCGGGACGCTGTACCTCTGGAATCTCTTCATCCACTTCTAGGGAAAGGGCAGAAATGGGGTCAATCTGACTGGCGGGCAAGCTAAGGCGCTGGGCAAAAAACTCGTCCAGTTGACCAATGGATGCCCCCGGCCCGGCCAGCAGGAGCTGAGCCACTTCCATCTCTTCTCCCTGGTTCAGATAAAAGTCGATGGAGCGACGCAATTCATCCGATAGTTCCCCCAACACCCGCAGCATGGCGGTGGTCCCCGGATTGGTGTTCCCCATCTGGGGAGAACCGACGGTATCCATGGTTTGGATCGGTACCGTCATGCCCTGCAGCAGTTCTGTATTACGAGAAGGCGGAAGGTTCATGGCCCGGCTCAAGGCACTCTGAACTTGGAAGGTACCGATGGGTACGGTGCGAGAAAAATGAGGCACCCCATCGACAACAATGGAAATTTCCGTGCTTTCAAATTCGATATCGATTACGGCAGCAGCCTCCTGGGGGGTAAACTGGCGCAGCTGCTCTCGAATCGTACGGATCAAGGCAAAGCTAGAGGTTTCAAGCACATTCAGTTTGAGGCCGGCCTCTTGAAAAACATCGATATAAGGCTCGGTAATATCTTTGCGGACCGCCACCAGTAGGACCTGCACTTTTTCAATGCCGTCTTCATCCACAAAGAAGCCCAGCTTCTGGTAATCCACATCAGCCTCTTCCCTGGGAAAAGGAAGATAAAGGCTGGCCTCTTGATTCAGCACCATTTCCCGCAGTTCCTGGTCATCCAGCTCAGCGGGTACAGGAATAACCCGGGTAATCGCCCTGCCCGGAATTGCCGTGGTGGCCTGCTTCACCTTGACCTTGCTTTCGGTTAACACCGTCTGAATGGCGTCGGCCATGGCCGCAGTGTCAAGAATTTGCCCTTCTTCGTAGATACCTTCGGAAAGTTCTACCGAAGCCAGGGTTTCCAGCTTTAAGCTGGACCCTTGCTTGCGCAACCGAGCCAGGTTTACCTTTTCTGGGGTTAACTCAACCCCGACACCGCTAGACTTTCGATTAAAGAGGGCTTTTAGACTATCCACGGCAGTATCCGCAAAACCAGTAACTAAATCGGACGCAGACTAAACCAGAACGACGGCCATTGACGAAAGACAAGACCCTGGTAAAAATGTGCTAACGAATGGTACACAATTTGATCCAGAATTTCCACCAAAAAAGTCAGGCACAAATCTTTACGCCTCGCCCCTGAAACCGTTAACTGCGGAAAAAATTGCCGAAATTCAAAATGAACCAGATTTTAGTCGGCTAAATTCTTCAGGGACTAAACTTACCGTGAACAACGTTCTCGTAAACAACAACTGACTGACATTACAGATCGGTAGAGCACCATGGGGAGCATGCGATGTTTCCTGGCTCTAATTCCTAAAGCCCAGAATTCATCAGGTTCCACCAGCGATGTTACACATAATTTAGAAAAATGAGCACATTAAATTGCAAAATATTGCTTTTGATGCTTTAGCTCGAGGTTCCCTTGCCATGGCTCTATCCCCAAAACCCCTTGGTACCCCCCTGTCAAACCATGCCCAACGCCTGCTATTGCTAGGCTCTGGAGAACTGGGCCGAGAAGTTGCCCTAGAGGCGATGCGTTTCGGTCTTGAGGTCATCGCGGTAGACCGTTACGCCCATGCTCCAGCGATGCAAGTTGCCCACCGAGCCCACGTGATCGACATGTTGGATGGTGAGCAGTTGCGGCAGGTAGTCAATCAAGAAAAACCCAGTTTTATCGTCCCGGAAGTGGAGGCGATCGCAACCCACACCCTGGTCGCTTTAGAGGCAGAAGGTTGGACCGTCATTCCCACCGCCAGGGCCACCCAGCTCACCATGAACCGGGAGGGAATTCGCCGATTAGCCTCAGAAGAGTTGGGATTGCGCACCTCCCCCTATCGCTTTGCCTCAAGGGCATCAGAGTACTCAGCTGCGATGGACGCCATCGGCCTCCCCTGCGTCGTGAAGCCGATCATGAGTTCCTCCGGAAAGGGGCAGAGCCTGGTGCGCCAGGCTGCCGAGGTAATGCCCGCCTGGGCCTACGCCCGAGAGGCCGCCCGGGGTAAAAGCGAACGGGTGATTGTGGAAGGATTTATTCCTTTTGATATAGAAATCACCCTGTTGACGGTTCGGGCTCAGGATGGGACATTTTTCTGCGCGCCCATCGGCCACCGGCAGGAATCCGGTGACTATCGCGAATCGTGGCAGCCCTGCCCCCTCCATCCAGAGACCCTGACCGCCTGCCAGACCATGGCGCAGCAAATTACCGATGCCCTGGGAGGCTACGGACTGTTTGGGGTTGAACTGTTCATCGCGGGACATCCCGAAAAACCCCAGACCGTTTACTTTAGCGAAGTCAGTCCCCGCCCCCACGATACGGGCATGGTGACCATGGCGAGCCAAACCATGTCTGAGTTTGAGCTCCATGTCAGAGCTATTATGGGCCTGCCCATCGGCACCATTGAATTAATTGCTCCTGGTGCATCCGCCGTCATTCTGGCCACCGGCGAGGGTCCTGCTCCCCGATATGAAGGGTTGGCTGAAGCCTTGCAAATTCCCACCAGCAAAGTGCGTCTGTTTGGTAAACCCACCGCCCACCCCAACCGCCGCATGGGAGTTGCCCTGGCCTTAGGAACCACAGTGGAAGAAGCCCGTGAGCGCGCCATGGCCTGTGCCCGTCTGGTCAAGGTACTCGACTGATCAACCCCGGCAGCTTTGGGCCACAATAGAGAGTCAACCCTTTTCAAACCCCATCACCGATCATGAGAACAAGCCCCTGGAAACGCTTCGCCCTGCTCCTTGGTTTAGGGTTCCTATTGAGTTGGTTAATCGGCTGTGGTAGCGGGCAACCCAGTGCTGAGCAGGACCCGTCCCAGGCTGGTCAGCAGGAAATCGAGTTCTGGACGATGCAGCTGCAGCCTGAATTTACCGATTATTTCAATGGGCTAATCGCGGACTACGAAGCTCAAAATCCCGGGGTGAAAGTGCGCTGGGTCGATGTTCCCTGGGCCGATATGCAGAGTAAAATTTTGACGGCAGTAACCGCTGGCACTGCCCCGGATGTGGTGAATTTGAATCCTGATTTTGCGGCCCAGTTAGCCGGCCGTAACGCCTGGCTGCCCCTGGATGGAGCCCTGACCGATGGGGATAAGCAGGTTTACCTGCCCAACATCTGGCAGGCCAGTACCCTGGCAGGAAACAGTTTTGGGATTCCCTGGTATCTGACCACCAACGTCACGTTTTACAACCAGACCCTGCTGGATGAGGCTGGGGTAGCTCCCCCCAGCACCTACGCTGAACTGGCTGAAGTGGCCCAACAGGTCAAGGACAAAACTGGCAAATACGCCTACTTTACGACCTTCGTCCCTGAGGATTCTGCCGATGTCCTGCAGTCTTTTGTGCAAATGGGAGTGGACCTGGTGGATGCTCAGGGCCAGGCAGCCTTCAATACCCCCGATGGGGCAGCCGTTTTCCAATACTGGACTGACCTGTACCAGCAAAATTTGCTCCCCAAAGAAGTGCTAACCCAGGGCCATCGCCGGGCCATCGATTTATATCAGGCCGGGGAAGTGGCGCTGCTGTCTACCGGCGCAGAGTTCTTCCCCACCATTGAGGCCAATGCCCCTGATATCGCCACCGTTACCGGTAGCGCCCCGCAAATTACCGGCGACACCGGTAAGCAGAATGTTGCTGTCATGAATCTGGTGATTCCTGCCGCTACGGAAGCTCCCCAAGCCGCTGTGGATTTTGCCCTTTACGTCACCAACGACGCCAATCAACTCAACTTTGCCAAAGCCGCCAATGTTCTACCCTCTACGGCGAAAGCGTTGGAGGATGAGTATTTTACCGCAACCCAGGAGAACACTGAGGGAGTAGAAAAAGCCCGCTCTGTCAGTGCCCAGCAAATGAATAATGCCCAGGTTTTGATTCCTGCCATGGATGGCATCAAGGAACTGCAGGCGATTATTTACGACAATCTTCAAGCCGCTATGCTGGGCCAAAAAACCGTTGACGAAGCGGTCGCCGATGCAGCGGCGGAATGGAACAATCGATAAATTAGCTGCCCTTGTAGCCCCCGCTTCAGGGGCTAGGCGTGCCTTTGCATGGCACTTTTACAGACAACTGACCCATCGCCATGATTACCCAACCCCGCCCCTCCCGGTTGGGGTACGCTGCCGCGAAATTGTAGCGGTCTGACCCGATCCCAAATTCAGATCATGTCCTGGGGATATCAATCCTCTGGGGTCTCAATCATGGATTTCTCCAGGGGTCTCCATGCAGGGAGCATTCGGTTTAAACCGTTCGGTCTCAAAAAAGTAACCAATCAGGTACAGCGAACCGCAAAGCACGTTTAGCCCGGCGGGAAGCCGGGAAAGGGCATGCAACCCCTGGCGCAAATTCTCGTAGGTGCAGCATTGAGCTAATTGGGGGCAAACTTCGTTGGCTATGTCAGCAAGGGCTGCCGGAGCGGCTGATCCATGGCCTGGGACAGGCACCAGGTGCAAGCTATCGCCGGGGCGCAGCAGTGCCGCCAGGACATCCTGATGATCTTTAGTAGCCAGCATACCCATCAGCCATACTACGGATGGAGCATCTAAATCCGATTGCCGGTGTCCCCCTGAGCCTGGGGTAAGGCAAGTATCCACATACTTGCGCAGCATTGCCGCCGCCGCCGGGTTATGGGCCCCATCAATCAGCAGGGGTAGGGGTGATCCCTGGGGGTTTTGCCAGGTGACCCACTGCAGGCGTCCAGGCCAACGAGCCCGAGCGAAGCCTTCGACAATGGCCTGGTCGGGTACAGGCCACCCCTGCCGAGAGAGGATATCCAGAGTTGCGATGGCCAGGGCAGAATTCACCAACTGATGATCCCCCGGCAACGGCAAGGGGTAAATCAACAACCGCTCCCCGGCCCGGTAACAGGCCTTACCCGAGTCCACGGCCACCGCTGGTTGGGGCCACTCAACCGGACAGTTCAGGGCGGCCAGGCGGGTCTTAACCACACCTTCGGCCTCTGGCGGTAGCGGACCCATTACGGCGGGTCTACCCGTCTTCAAAACACCGGCTTTTTCTCCAGCAATGTCCGCCAGGGTAGGGCCCAGTCTTTGCCAGTGGTCGCGACTGAGGCTGGTGATCACACTCACTAAGGGGTCTGGCACCACGTTAGTTGCATCTAATCGCCCCCCCAAACCCACTTCAACTACCGCAATCTCGACCGACGCCTCAGCAAAGTGTAGCCAGGCTGCCGCTGTAAAGACCTCAAACTGAGTCGGATAAGGCTTATGAGGATCTATACAGGCGACCACCTGACGCAAGCGTTGAAGCAACTCAATTGCCGAAATGGGCTGTTCGTTAACGGTGATTCGCTCACACCAGCTGACCAAATGGGGAGACGTATATCGCCCGACTCGATAGCCAGCCCGAGTTAACGCAGAGGAAAGATAGGCACAGACCGAGCCCTTACCGTTTGTACCCGCCACATGGAGGATGGGGACCTGTTGCTGGGGGTTTCCCATAGCCTGAAGCAGGGCCAGAATGCGATCCAGCCCTAGATCGACCCCGAACCGGCCAAACTTCTCCAGCAGTAAACTGATCTGCTGGTCCAAATCCTGCGGTGAACTCTGCCCCATGTCTCGCCGTTCAGTCAACAACCACTCCCCCTGTCCTGGCCCCCAAAAATAAGGACGCAGCCCCTGGACTACGCCCTTGCACCCGATTGCCTCCTACGGCAGACCTGAGGCAGCAGCATTTGAGAACTGCCCAGGAGTCAACCTCCCTTACACAGCCTCAGTATTTTCTTCGCTGGTGCGGATGCGAATAATTTTTTCAACCGGAGTCACAAAAATTTTGCCGTCGCCAATTTCTCCGGTGCGGGCAGCCGAAATCACCTTTTCGACGACTTGATCCACCTGGCCATCTTCAACCACGATTTCAATTTTCAGCTTCTGCAAAAATTCAACCGTGTATTCAGACCCTCGATAACGCTCAGTTTGGCCCTTTTGACGGCCAAAACCACGCACCTCTGAAACGGTCATACCGACAATGCCGGCTTTTACCAGGGCATTCTTGACTTCATCCAGCTTGAAGGGGCGAATGATGGCTTCAATTTTTTTCATACGTAAACCCAGGTTTTTCTCAAAATCTATCCTTGAACATCATTAACTCGGCGTTCAAAAGAATGACTACCGAGCCCATGAGCCACTGAGTAAGTGCAGATAATTAGACCTACCGCACTATTCCAGCCGAACTATAATTATCGGCCATGCCCCATTAAAACCGTAACTTTGGATACATTTCATCAAAGCGAATGCACTTTTGCCTGGAATCCAAAACGGTAATGTTTTCCAAACAGGACCTGCATCAAAGCTCATAAAGCAGCCGCCAGTCGGCCAGACGATGGACCAGAACAACGCCGGAATAGCTTCCATTCCTTGCGGTACCCGGAGCCTGTAGACCCCAGTCCGACCTCCTATCGAGAGTTGTTCAGCAGGGGTTTCATAATCAGAAATCCAGCCCCAAAGGCGCTCACAACGATTAACAAAATCGTTGTAGCCAGCCACAATCCGCTTAAATCCGCTGAGCTACCAGCCCTTTGGGAATTTTGGGAAGGCTCCAGTCGTTCCTCGGTATATAACATTTGAGGAGGGGGGGCCGGTTTTTTCTTACCCTTCGGTCGTCCACCAGGAACCTCTCCGGGGGGGGCCTGCTTACCCCGTGGGGCCACCAACCGACCGAGGTGATTGGTCAGGTTAGACACCCCGGTGTTGATCGCTTCCCCAAAACCTTCTGGGGACGAAACCGGTTCAGCAAACTGGCTTTCCTCTGGGGACATGACAAACCCTGACAGGTCGGCACCGCTCCCCTGGCTTGCCCCCATAAACGGCCCCGGCATCGTTGCCGCCGTTGGCGTTTGAGGTTGACTGTAGTGAACAGCCTGGCGTAGCCGGTCAGCTGACTCGGCAAATTTCAGCATTTCCTGCCGGAGAATCTGGTTTTGATGAGACAGCTGGTGGTTTTGCTGGGTGAGCGAGTCTACCATGGCCTGGGTCGCCTTGAGCTCGGTTGCCAGTTCTCGATACACCGAGATCGGCACCGATGGGGTCTGGCGCCCGCCTTGGCCAGTTCCCTGGCTGACGGCGGCTGGGTGAGATGAATCGGATGGAAAAGGAGCATTCATAGAGGGCACTTTAAGCACTTTCTAGGGTCTTTTCAGGAACCTTATCGGGCTTGGGGCAAACATCCCCTGGGGTAAGGGTCTGCTGCGCCAGACCGATTTTCACCAAATCGAGCTTAGAAGCAATGGCTTTTTCTAAAGCACAAGCTCTACTCATATTCGGCTCAGGCTGCAACTAAATGTTCTGCCCAAGGGTAGTTCAATTTAGAGCAAACAGCACAAAACCCCTTGATTTTTTTTGATTACTTCTGGAGATGTAACAGGTTTCTTCCATGCCCTTAATTAACCTGGCATAGAAGCCAGCAGATGCTGACCAGTGGAGACGAAACCGAAGCACTGATTAACATTGTAAATCGTAGCCTGGAAGCAATAATCCGGGGAAGTTGTAGCGCTACAATCCCGCAGCAGAATGCAGTCGTATCCTAAAAAGTTGGCGTCCTGCAGAGTTGCCATGACGCACTGGTCGATGTTGACTCCACAAAAAAGCAGGGTGGTCTTACCCAGGTTCCGCAAAATACTGTCTAGCGGCGTGTCCCAAAAACCGCTCATGCGGAATTTATCGACAAAAATGTCTCCCGGGTTGGGGGTTAATTCTTGCACTATGGCAGCCGCCCAACTGCCCTGGGTCAAAACCGGCGCACCGGTTTTGGGCAGGGGATCAGCCAAACCCGTTCCCCGGCCGCTGGGGTTATAAACATGGCGAAGCCCCGCACTAATATTGAGCAGGTCTGGGCGGTTGCCCCAGTTCACCCAGATAACGGGTACCTGAGAGGCTCTTAATCCGGGCAAAAGTTTTTGCAATGACTCGATAGGCTGGCGGGCTGGCATCACATCCACCCCGATACTGGCCAACCACCCATCGGGGTGGCAAAAATCATTTTGCATATCGACCACTAAGCAGGCCGCCTTATTGAGGTCCAGCTGAAGGTGTTTAGTTTCGGTCTCTAGCCCCATTAACCTGGGTTCAGGAGCGGTGCGACTGATATCGGCAAACTGATCATTCACCCACCAGGCATTGGGGCTAACCCCCAGGGGCCGTAAACCTTCTGATGATTTATAAACCACAGCAAACCCAACCCAAGCACAAATCGAACTTAGATGACAAAAGCCAGGCCTGCCAGTAAAGCGGTTACCGCATAAGCGGTAGCTACCACCTGGGTTTCAGACCACCCAGACAACTCAAAATGATGATGCAGCGGTGCCATCCTAAAAAACCGTTTGCCTTTGCCGTCAGGTCCCTTGGTGGCTTTGTAGTAACTGACCTGGATAATCACCGAAAGGGTTTCAACAAAGAAAAGTAGGGTGAGAATCAGCAGGGCAAATAGGTTTCCACTCAAGATGCCAACCGCCCCCAGGGCAGCCCCCAGGGACAGGGAACCGGTATCCCCCATAAAGACTTTGGCAGGGTTGTGGTTATGGAGTAGAAAACCCAAACAGGCACCACTCATGGCGGCGCAAAATATCATTAAGTCAGGATGGTCGGAGGCGGTGACCGCGGATAAACCAAAGAACGCAATCGCCCCGGCACCTCCCATCAGGCCATCAAGGCCGTCCGTCAGGTTCGTGGCATTACTTTCAGCCACCAGGACAAACCCAGCCAGGGGCCAGAACAAAAGTCCCAGGGGCAGCATCAAGTCCAGCGGTAAGGCAACCGTCGTGATGGCAATTGATTGATGGGACATCGCCCAGAGGCAAAACGCCGCCGCCAAACCAATTTGCAGAGCCAGCTTAGTCTTCGGCGAAATCCCTTGGTTAGACCGACGGTTCAGCACCTGCCAGTCGTCTAGCCAGCCAATGGCCCCGTAGGCCAACGTCAAAGCGGAGACAACCACAACATCGCGGCTCATGCCTGTAGCTACCAGGGCAACCAAAAGAGCTACGGGAACAAAAAATGCCCCTCCCATGGTTGGAGTTCCGGCCTTTTTCAGGTGGCCCTGGGGCCCTTCCTGACGAATAAACTGCCCAGTTTTTAAATCTTTTAAGAGGGGCACTGCCCAAAAGCCCAGTAACCCGGTCGCCAGAGCGGTTGTCAACAGCGGTACAGCCATAGATTGGTTCAGGGTGAACGGATGCCCCAGGGCGACATCCAGGCTAACGGCGACGGCACTTAACCCCACACTGAGAACCCACAGCAAAGTCATACCGCTGATTCCCAGCCTCCTCGAAGCTAAAAACTTCGCATCCACAAACGGTTCCTCAATTGCATCACTCCTCACACCATCAGGAGTCTACTGGAAGTTTCCGGTATTGACTATCCCTGATGCCCGGGAAATAGTCAGGAAGTTTAGATAAATAAGACTGATTTCGATAAGTTCGCTTAATAAGACTTAATCAGTTCCCCGCCTAGTCTTCATCGTCCATGGCGAGATCGCTGTCGTCCTCCTCCTCGAAGTTATCTTCATTACCCATCAGGTCGGAAAGCTCTTCACTGTCGGCTTCTTCTTTTTCTTCCACGGCAGCTTCGACCGGATCCCGAGACCGGAGACGCCCGATGTCTTCTAACCAGACCAAAATAGAGGATTCCCCTGAAGCGGGCAAAATAGGAGCCTTAGCGTTACGGGGAACCTGGCGCAGGGAAGGATTGTAAAATTCAGAGGCCATATTGATGACGTTCACAATGGGATGGTTGATGGGGCATTGCGCTTCAGCATAGAGGACGGTGGCAATTCACAACCTGGCTCCTAGGGCTGAAGTTGAGCAACCCGGCCTTCCATTTTAGCCGAGAGGCTGGCTAACTGTAATAATTCCCCCAGGGCATTTAGCCTATGATGCACCTAACGATCTACGGGTAACTGTCACCATGTTGGGCAAAACCGACTTACTCGACACCCTCGCCCCGGTTAAACGAGGATTAAACGCAACGGCAACCGATCGCTTAGCCATTCAAGCGGCGGCGACCCGTTTAGAAGATCGCAATCCTACCCCTGACCCCTTAGATGCCGTGGAGTTGCTAGAGGGGGACTGGCGCTTGCTCTACACCACCAGCCGAGAGCTGCTGAATATTGATCGAGTCCCTTTAGCCTCCCTGGGGCAGATTTATCAGTGCATTCGCCTGGCGGAAAACCGGATCTATAACCTGGCCGAGGTCAAAGGACCACCCCTACTCTCGGGTCTGGTCGCCGTATCGGCTCGGCTGGAACCGGTTACAACCCGACGGGTCAATGTGCGATTTGAACGGGGGGTGATTGGCCTCCAGTCTTGGTTGGATTACCAGACCCCATCCCAATTCATCCACACCCTCCAAACCACGAACAAGCTTTCGTGGCTAAAGGCCATTGATTTCTCCATTAACGCGGAGCGCCAATCAGGCTGGCTGGAAATCACCTACCTGGATAAAGACCTCCGCCTTGGTCGGGGCAACCAGGGCAACCTGTTTGTATTACAGAAGGTTTGAGCCTAGAGTTCTGCCAGCAGAGCTTTAATTACTGGCACCCCAAAGAACGCATTGGTGGTATCTATTAAACGATTACCCCAGAGATTCTCTTCCAGGAACTCGGTGTCGGCATAGCGGCTGTCCTGCTCCAGCGCCTCGATACCCAGGTCAATGGATTCTTTACAATCTCCAGAGCGGGCAATCGCGGCGACGGTGTTGCAATTTTCTTGAGCATAGAGGGCGACTGCAACCGCTAATTTCGGTTCTGGTTGCTCAGGGGAAATAGCCAGGGCTTCCCTCCATTTTTCGATGGCCGCTTCAGGGTTTCCCTGCTCGTAGAGGACTAAGCCAATATTGTTGACCGAGGGCCAGAAATTGGGTTCCGCATCCACCGAAGCCCGATAGTTATCAATCGCCTTGTCATACTGCATGAGACGGAAGTAAGCGTTGCCCAGATCAAACAGAGCGGCAGGATTTTCGGGTTCCAGCTTGAGGCCCCGCTCCAGGTAGCGGGAAGCCTTCAAATATTCCCCCTGTTGAAAATAGGCGGTGCCCAGGGAAAACAGAATTCTGGCATCATCAGGGGCTAACCCTTCGGCTTCTTCAAGCAGGGAGAGGGCCTGCTCAAGTTCCCCCGTCTGCAGATATAGGCCCCCCAGCAACGCCAGCACCTGACCATTTTCAGGCGCCAGCTGGGCCGCCAACTGGGCTAAGGCCAGGGCCTGGTCGTACTGCTGGAAGTCAGCCAACTGCTGCGCTTCATTAGCCAGATACAGCCCCTGCTCGGCCATCAGGTCATAATCCAGGGGCAATACATAGGGCGTCAAGGCTTGAGACAGGGCGGCAGGGGGGGCTCCCAACACACCGCAAAGGGCCACAATGGAAAGTAACGAAGTCCGTTTCAGCACAGTCAATAACAACCTAAAATCAGTTTTTAAAGAAAAAGAGCAGTACCGTCAGCCCGCCAATGCTGAAGCCAGCTTAGATCATCCTGAAGACAAATGGACGGACTGGGCCGCTTTTGCGTTCCGTCGCCACATGGCAGGCTTGATGCGGCGGAGGGCCGAGCCGCGAAATCGCCGGTCCCAGTCTTCTTCCGTCAGGTCAGCTAACTCCGCCAGGGTGGGCCTTTGATTTTCTGCATAGGGCTGAAAATCTTTAACATCTGTTTCCCTGGCAAATCGGATATTCCAGGGGCAGACGTCCTGACAGATGTCGCATCCGGCCACCCAATTCTGCAGGTGGGGCACAATGCCTGGCGGCAAAGTCTCGTCCCGATTTTCAATGGTGTGGTAAGCAATGCACCGATTGGCATCGACCACATGGGGTTTGGCAATGGCTCCGGTCGGGCAGGCCTCCAGGCAGCGGGTGCAGGTGCCGCAGTGAGCCCCGTGGGGCAGATCAGGCTGCAGGGGCAGGGTGGTCAATAGTTCCCCCAAAAAGACCCAGGAACCGTATCTTCGGGTGATTAAGTTACCATTTTTAGCCACCCAGCCCAACCCAGCCTGCTCAGCCCAGAATTTATCCTGCACCGGTCCCGTATCTACGTAGTAGCGCACCTGAATCTCTTGCCCCTGGGTGGTGGCAGCGTCTTTCAGCCAGGCGGCCAGGGCTTTGAGGCGGCTCTGCAGAATGCGATGGTAATCCCGTCCCCAGCCATAGCGAGAGATTTTGCCATATTCTGGCTGGTCGGCATGGGGATGGGGGGTGTAGTAATTCAAGGCCACAGAAATAACCGATTGGACTCCAGGTAATACCTGGCGGATATCCTGGCGTTTACCACTGGCCATCCAAGGCATATCAGCTTCGTATCCCTGCTTCAGCCAGTCAGACAGATGGGCCTTAGCCAGCTGCTCTGGGGGCAGAGGTTGCGGAGGTACGGCAGCAATGCCGACCAAATGAAAGCCCAGTGCGTGGGCTCGCTCTAAAACCGTCTCCCGATCAATGCCCATTACTAAGGCCCCCGATGATTTGCCCTTAAGACTTCCAGATGCAGGCACCGCTTCCCTGAAATTTCCAGATCAGAAACGCTAGAGTAAGACAAACTCTTTTCCTCCGCAGTCAGCAAAGGGAGCTTTGGTGGTGAAGCGCAGAGCACGGCTAGGCATCCTATTCTTGTGCAGTATTTTCCTTGGTAGCTTAATTAGCATCTTAATGCCTCCCCCTGGAGTGGCAACGAGCCCTGATTCCTCCCCTCAGTTCCGGTCTGGCCGCCTCCCCCCAGAGCCGTTAGGAATGATTACTGCCGTGGCGAATGAAGAGACTACGGACGAAGACGCCGCCGATCGCGATGGGGAACCTGCTGATGGCGAAGATGAAGAGGATTCGAACGATCTCCAGCCCTTTGATGACGTGGTCCAGGACCTGACCCTCTCGGAGGGTTTGTTTAAGGTCTACAGCGATCCAGAGACCCAGGAAGCCTACCTCGCCATTACTCCAACCCAGCTCAATCAAAACCTGCTGCTGATTGCCACCCTGGAATCGGGCATCGGTGAAGCGGGTTTATTTCGGGGCTGGCCCATCAACGATTTATTGGTTCAGTTTCGTCAGGCTCCGGACAACAAACTTCAGGTTGTTGTGCCCAACATTTATTTCCGTAACCCCCGCAGCCTGCCCCAGAGTCGGCAGTTGCTGCAAGAGTCTTTTAGTGACTCCATCCTCTTTGCCCTGCCGATTGTCAGCATAGCCCGCGACACCGGGGAAATTCTGATTGATTTGCAAGATTTGCTGATCAATCGAGATCCGGCTAACCTGTCGGGTTCCTTTCCCTGGGTCCTGGGCAGCTACAGCCAGAATGCGGACACCTCCTATCTGGGATCCCTAAAAGCTTTTCCGAAAAATCTGGAAATTGAAGCCGTTCTGGGCTACTCCGGGGGCAGTGGCGATCCGCTCTTTCAACTGTTCTTTGGCGGCCTTAGCAGCTTGCCTGACTCCCGCGGTTTCAGTCTCAGGGTGCGGTATAGCCTCTCCCAGTTACCCAACAACCCGGCTTTTCAGCCCCGTCCAGCAGATGAGCGGGTGGGGTACTTTATTTCCGCTTTTCGATCCCCAACCAGCGGTCGAAACAGTGACCCCTTTATTCGCTACATCAATCGATGGCATCTGGAAAAACGCGACCCGTCCGCGGCCCTATCTGCCCCTAAAGAGCCCATCGTTTTCTGGATTGAAAATGCCGTACCGCCAGAATATCGTCAGGCGGTCTGGGAAGGCATTGAATGGTGGAATCAGGCCTTTGAGCAGGCGGGGTTTAAGCAGGCGATTGAAGTGCGGCAAATGCCCGACCATGCCGATTGGGACCCCGCCGATGTGCGCTACAACGTTGTCCGATGGTCTGAGTCTTTTGCCCCCTGGGCTTTAGGCTTAGGTCCCTCGCGGGTCAACCCCCTGACCGGAGAAATTTTAGATGCGGATGTCATCCTGGATGCCAGCGTTATTCGTTATCTCGGCGAGCAGTATCAGACCTACGTCAACTCCAGCGGCATCGAAGACTCGGCCAGCGTGCTCCTGCAGTTGTGCGGTCATCCCCTGGCGGATAACTATTTGCGATGGATGGCCGGGGGGCAGGAGGCCCCTGACGCACGGGGATTACTACCCTGGCAAACGGCCTTCGAGCCAGACCAAACCGATTATTGTGCAGGCATGCAGGCCGCCCAGCAAACCGCCTTCGGGGCCCTGGCCATGAACACCCTGGGCGATCCGTTCCCGGCCCGGGAGGCTCAAAAAAATTACGTAAACCAGTATCTCCGGGCTTTGACCGCCCATGAAATTGGCCATGTGTTGGGGCTCAGACATAACTTCTTGGGCAGTACCCTGCTATCCCCGGATCAGCTCAATGATCCTGAAGTGACTGAGACCCAGGGAATGCTCAGTTCTGTGATGGACTATTTCCCACCCAACCTGGCCCCCCCGGGGCAATCCCAGGGAGACTATTTCCCCAATCGGCTCGGGCCCTATGATATTTGGGCCATTGAGTACGGCTATACCCCAACTTCCAGCCCCTTCGCAGCTGGTCGAGAACTGGAACAAATTGCCAGTCGGGCCGATATCCCGGAGTTGGCCTATGCGGCGGATGAAGACATTTTTGATTTCCTCGATCCGAAGGCCAATGCCTGGGACCTGAGCAACAATCCCCTGCAGTACGCCCAGGGGCAAATTGAAAATGCCAAAGCCATCTGGAACGAACTCGACTGGTACTCCGTTGACCCTGGCGAAGGGTACGGCAACCTGAGAAGACGGGTGGATCTGGTCTTCAGCTATTACCTGCGCCAGGCATTTACCCTGTCTAACTACATCGGGGGCCAGCGATTTAATCGGGTTGATCCCTGGAGTTCTCGGGGCCAGCCCCCCTTTGAAGCCATCCCGGCAGAGGAGCAACGCCAAGCCCTGGCCACCCTGAACCAGGAAGTGTTTTCAGCGGATGCACTCCAACTGCCCCCGGAACTTGTCAGCCTACTCGCCCCCGACCGCTGGCGGCACTGGGGTCAGTCCCTGACGCTGTATCCCCTGGACTATCCCATTTATAATCGGGTGTTGTTTGTCCAGGCTCTGACCCTCAGCGACCTGCTGTATAGCGAGCGCCTGGCCCGTCTACGGGATGGAGAGCTCAAGGCCGTGGCCGAAACTCCCCTCACCCTGGCGGAACTGTTCGATACCCTCAGCCAGAGTATTTGGTCAGAGGTGATGGACGAAGCGACCTGGGATGCAGAAATCTCTAGCCTGCGCCGTGGATTGCAGCGCCACTATATCAATATTCTTTCCAGTCTTGTGCTGCGAAATGCCAGTCAATCAGGCACCGCCAATACCCTGCTGGACTTCGTCGCCATGGAAGTTACCTGGGGTGCCCCGGAGGACGCCCGGGTATTGGCTCGATATCACCTGCGACACATTGGAGACCGCATAAATCGGACCGTTAACCGAACAGGTTCCCAGATGGAGTTAACCTCCCTGGCCCATTTAGAGGCCGTCCGAGATCGCATCGCTAAGGTGCTGGATGCCCCCCTGGAAGCCCTCTAGGAGGGAACATGTTCTCGCTTCTATTCTATAACTCGCTGCTTCGACGGGGCAAAAGCGCCAGGGGCATTAGTCATATCGGGATGCCATGGGCGTTGTCCTGGGGGACGGTCAGTTGACTGGGGAGCGCTTGCTTTGGTGATGCTGACAACAGTCCAGAACCCGAAGAATGATGGCCCCCACGGGCTATCAGGATAGTTTTTATTAAAACCATCAAAAATCTATGAGCTATGACCCTGCCCAAAATCTGCTTAATTTTTTATAAAGATTTGGTGATTTCTCCGAAACCATTATGAATTGGACTTCCCTATCTGGTGGTATGTTGTATTAGATCAATTTTCCTTTGGGAATTGCTTCTACCCCGTGAAGTCATTGCCCAATTGGGCAACCTGAGTTTCATTGGTGTCGCTCGTTTTGTCACAGGTAGTTCATGCTTAGTGCTTTAGTAGCCCTCACTCTTAATCCGTTTTTTGCTTCAGTGCCTCAGAGTGAGCTAACTGAACCCAATCCTGCCCAAGGTGAGTTGTTGGCCCAAGCCCCTGCCCAGGACAGTCGGGATGCAACCTCAAGGGGTGGTCAAACAGAGGTCGTGTTTCGCAACAACTCCTATGCTGAAGTGATTCAGTATCAGGATGTGCGGCCTTTGCCCGGGGCCCTGGATGACTTGCCGGTATTCAATAGCAACAGTCCTGAGGTCATTCAGCAAAATGGCATTTTGTTGTCTACCTTTCCCAAAGACGACATGGCCTCACCGAATGCCCATTTAGACTATGCCTTTGAGGGGCGGTTTGATATTTTTGCCCATCACATCGCCCGAGGCCTGAATCCCAACGATCGACGCACCCTCTTTTTGGGGATAGTGGTTTATAACCCCGGGGAAGAGCCGGTAGATGTGGAAATTCATCAGGCTGTCAGTTACCTGAGCCAGGAAGCTCCTTTTATCGAGCTACCAGAACTTAAACTCAACGACCATGGCACGGTGTTTGCCGGTCCCGGCAGCCGCACCACCACCGATATCCTGCGGGGGTTTAACCAACCCCACTGGCCAGAGAAAATTACGATTCCCCCGGGCCATGTTCACCTGTTGATGAACGCCCCCATACCGCTACGGCAGTTGACCGTACCGGTGAATGGCAGCCACCCCCAGGGAGAACTCATTCCCAAACCCCCCGTTCGTTCTGTCAGCTTGACCGCCGCCAGTGAACAGGTGGGAGACACTAACGATAACGTCCCCCCGGCGCTGCTGCAGCGTCCGCTGCCGAGTAATGGCCGTTCAGCCATGATGTACCTGACTAGCGATGGCCCGGTACATGTGGCGAGCCTGGCCAAATACGCCGATCGCACCATCACGGGTAACGAACAGGTACCCACCCTACGAGACTGGATCGAAATTCTAAAGCGGGGAGATTTGGCGGGCCCCAGGGATATTCCCCCATCCAACCCGGAGACCTATCGGTTCGGGCGGTTTTACTACGGTCGAGTGGCCGGAGTGGCTGAGGGTTCCAACTGGCGCACCACCCTCACCGACAACTCCGATACAGATATTCTGACGATTCCGGCTCCGGGCGACTCATTTTCCTACGTGCTCAGTTCCGTCGATCGCAATACCCTTGGTACCGGTCAAATTCAAAGCGCACCGATGATGGTCCGGTATCCCGACACGGCCTATCGGGCCCACGGCAACTACGGCATCCGCTATAGCCTGACCCTTCCGCTGTATAACAATCGGGGTACGGTACAAACCGTTGCCGTTAAATTTCAAACTCCCCTGCAAGATGAGAGTTTAACCGAGGGGTTACGTTTCCGTCGCCCTCCGGAAGACCGAATTTTCTTTAGAGGAACGGTTCGCCTACGGTTCAAGAATCCAGTGGGGCTGCCCCAAACCCATTATGTTCATGTGGTCCAGCGGCGGGGCCAAGAAGGAACTTCCCTATTAAAGCTGCAGATTCCCCCCGAGGCCCGTCAAGACCTTGAACTGGACTTTGTTTACCCCCCCGATGCGACCCCACCCCATGTGATAACGGTGCACAATACCGCCGCATCTGAGATTTATGAAGTAGACAGGCCAAATCAGCCCCCTGAAGCTCTCATGGGCGATACCGTAACCAGTAACGAAGCCGAAGCAGACCCCAACGCCCCGGCCCTCAGCCGCGAACCGGCAACCGAGGCCGACCAGGAACCCTAGGGCTGCTTACGCCAGAGGGCTAGACCGCCGCCCCGACCTCGGGCGGCAATGTAGCTATCGTTAGCGGCAAAAAAGGCGAAAAAAGGCAGCTGACCTACCGGCACCTTCTCAAAGTTTTCGCCGTTGGGACCCCTGCCCCGCACTGGTAACCGCAGCAGTGTCAGGGTGCCCACTAGCAGCTGGAGTTTAGTAAAATCGAAGGCCAGCAGGTGCTTTTTTGGGAGTAACTTAGCCGGTCCGGTAAACCGTAGTTTTAAACCACCAATCTGTAGCTGGTTTTGAATGCAGAGTCTCTGGGGCTGTTCGGCATCCTCGCAAAAACTCAGGGTGGCCCGCACCATAGAGGGCACATAAAAGCCGTTGCCAGAGGGTTCCCCAGCTTTGTAGGCTGGCTTCTTAGGGGCTGTAAAGCGCAAGCGCCACGTCCCCAGTAACCTATCCGTAGACAACGGTTGCGGGGAGTTTTTGGCCTGTCGCTCCGCATCTAAAAGGGCCACTGTAACGGTCTTGCTCCCAGGGCGGTCACTGCGCGACTTAGAATTAGCCGCCTTCCCCAAAGTAGAGGCCATGGGCGAACCAGCCACCGTTAGCCCTGCAGCATTCTGCCCCGATTCAACATTAGAAGATGACATGACCACCCCCACACACTTTCTTATCAGTATGCCAGGCTGCCCGGGCAGGATGTCCCTCTGGCATAATGGGGAACGTTCCTAGGGCTAACCAACCATGCCAGTAACTCCTTCTCGACGTTTTGCTTTGCCGTTTCTGGCGGGATGGACCAGCAAAGGCACAACCGTATCCATGGCCCTATCGGGAATTGGGTTAGCCATCACCCTGGGGTTTATTGCCATCGCCCTACTGGCCCCCGTGCTCCAATCATGGGGGATTTTGCAAGACCCCACCGCCGCCCTCCAGAATCCCATTCACCAACCGCCCTCTGAGGACTATTGGTTTGGCACCACCCGCCAGGGCTACGACGTGTTCTCGCGGACCCTGTTCGGCACCCGGGCCGCCTGGCAGGTGGTGCTCCTGGCCACCCTGATGAGTGTGTTCATTGGAGTTCCCCTGGGCATGGTCAGCGGCTATCTGGGGGGGAAACTCGACAAGGTACTGCTGTTCTTCATGGACACCATCTACACGCTGCCGGGGCTGCTGCTCTCCGTTACCCTGGCCTTTGTGGTGGGCCGTGGGGTTTTAAATGCCGCCGTCGCCCTTAGCATTGCCTATATTCCCCAGTATTATCGGGTGGTCCGCAACCACACCGTCAGCATCAAAACCGAGCTGTTCATTGAGGCCGCCCAGGCCATGGGAGCCTCCACCTGGACGGTACTATCTCGCTATCTGTTTCTGAACGTAATTCAGAGTGTGCCGGTGCTGTTTACCCTTAACGCCGCCGATGCCATTTTGATTCTGGGAGGACTCGGCTTCCTGGGTCTGGGACTGCCGGAACAGGTTCCCGAATGGGGCGCAGATATCCGCCAGGCTCTGGACGCTCTGCCCACAGGCATCTGGTGGACAGCCCTCTTTCCGGGACTGGCCCTGACGTTGATGGTGACCGGGCTATCCCTGGTGGGGGAAGGACTGAACGAACTGATGAATCCCCTCCTGCGCCGCGAAAATTGGCGCTAGCCGGAATTATTAATGCAACCCCGGTTCGATCTGGTTCAGGGGAATAAAGCACTCGTTCGGCAGCAGGACGGGCTTATCGCCGAAAATTAGCTTCCCTCGATGGGTTTTAGTGCTGATGGCGATACCAATGGGACGCTGGAGCTCTTCGGGATGAACTTCGTAATAGGTGCGATAGATCTGGCGAGCTGACTTCAGCAAGGCCGGATCCAGCATTGGCGGCAAGTTGCCAATATCTGGACGACTGTTGCCAACGTCTGGACGACTATAGTGAGATGAATTGGGGGGAGTAGACGGACTCGAAGGGGGTTGCTGTAGACCTTGCACGGCTCACCTGTGACTCTTCTAGACAGACTTTAATCGATCTACCCCAGCAGGGCCAAACCTTAACATTTGTTAAGCAAGCGCCTTAAGTAAGGCCTCGCCCATGGCTTTACAGCCTACCAGGGTCATCCCTTCTGACATGATATCTCCGGTTCGGTATCCCTGATCTAAAACTGTACTAACGGCCTGCTCAATACGCTCGGCGGCGGCGGGTTGGTCTAAGGCATAACGCAGCATCATAGCGGCACTGAGGACCTGGGCCAGGGGATTGGCCTGATCCTGGCCGGCAATGTCTGGGGCAGAGCCATGGACCGGCTCATATACCCCAGGTCCATCGGCTCCCAGGCTGGCGGAAGGTAACATGCCGATGCTACCGGTTAACATTGCCGCCGCATCGGAAAGAATGTCGCCAAACAGATTCCCGGTCACAATGGTGTCAAACTGCTTGGGCTGACGGATCAGCTGCATGGCGGCATTATCGACGTAGAGATGGCTGAGGGAAACATCGGGGTAATCTCCAGCCAGGACGGTGATGCGATCGCGCCAAAGCTGGGATACCTCCAATACGTTGGCTTTGTCTACCGAACAGAGCTGTCCACGACGCTTCTGGGCCGTTTCAAAGGCGACTTTGCCGATCCGGTCAATTTCCTCCCCGGTGTAGGCCATGGTATTGACTCCCCGTTTCTGGCCGGTCTCGGTTTCGAATAGGCCTTTGGGTTCCCCAAAGTAAATGCCTCCGGTGAGTTCGCGGACCACCATAATGTCGACCCCGGCAACCACCTCCCGCTTCAGGGAAGAGGCATCAACCAGCTGGGGCAGAATGGTAGCAGGACGAAGATTAGCGAACAGTTGAAGCCCAGCCCTCAACCCTAAAAGCCCCGTCTCGGGGCGCTGATGGCGAGGTAGGTGATCCCACTTGTAGCCACCAATCGCCGCCAGCAGTACGGCGTCGCTATCTTGACAGGTCTTCACGGTTGCGTCAGGTAAGGGAGAGCCGGTTTCATCAATCGCGGCCCCGCCGATCAAAGCTTCCTGAAACTCGAATCCCAGTCCCATGGATTGCCCTATGGCCTTGAGCACGTCTACTGTGACAGCCATAATTTCTGGACCAATGCCGTCACCGGGCAGTAGGGTAATGCGGAAGGTTGAAGTCATAGGGCAGATGAATAGAAATAATCAACTGAAATACCAAAATCCAGGCCAAAATCGGGGACTCCCCTGGGGGCGATAGTCTTCCCCTGACCTGGAAGCAGGAATAATCCAAAGACAAATCATACCCCAGGGACTTACCGCTTTACAGCACCATGACCCAATACATCTACCTGCATGGCTTCGCTTCCGGCCCCAAATCCCAAAAAGCCCAAATTTTTAAGCACCATTTCGATGAACTGGGCTTAACGCTTCACATTCCTGACTTAAACCAGGGAGACTTTTCCCGCCTCTCCCTCAGCCGACAAATCCACCAGGTGAAGGACTTCATCGGTACCAGTTCTGACTCTGTCACTCTCATTGGATCAAGCTTTGGCGGTCTAACCGCAGCCTGGATTGCGGAACAATGGGCTCAGCCAGGCCAGATCGAAGCCCTGGTTCTGATGGCTCCTGCCTTTCAGTTCCTGGCCCAATGGCTACCTCGATTAGGGCCGGACCAGCTTACCGCCTGGCACACCAGCGGCTCCCTGGAGGTCTACCACTACAGCGAGCAGCGAACGTTGCCACTCCGCTACGACTTCGTCAACGACATCCAGCAATATCAGGATGACGCCCTCCAGCAGACCATCCCCACGCTGGTCATTCATGGCATTCACGACGAGGTGATCTCCATAGAAGCCAGCCGCGCCTATGCCGCTCCCCGGCCCTGGGTCACCCTGGTGGAAGTGAACAGCGATCACGCCCTGATAGATGTGCAGGCTGAAATTTGGCAGCATGCCCAGGCCTTTCTGGATTTGTAAACATCTCCCTTCGCGGCCCATTCCTCACCATTGCTAGGGGAGACCTTAAAGGTCTTTTCAGCATTTTCTAAGTTCTACAGCGGATGATATCTCCCAGGATGAACCACCCAAGGAGACATCATCATGAAACCCAATTCCCATGGACTTTATCCAGCAAGTACGATGGACAGAATGGCTGTTAAGGATGGGACCCCATACCGTCCCCAGCCCCCTCAACCGGACGGCACTGAAGACCTAACCCCAATGGAACTGGCCGCATCCTACGGATTCGAACGCCACCGGCAGATCATGGCTTGTCCGCTGATGTAGCGCCCGACTCCCGACTCCCGTTTCAAATCCCGCAACCCCTATGCCACAATTGGCCCATTCCCTTACCCTGAAATCAGGTAACCACGGTGGAGTCGTCCCCAAGTAGTGGCCAAAATTTAGCGGCAGCCTCCCTCACCCCCCAGCAGTTGAGCAACATCAAAGCTCAGCTGGATCTGGTGCTGCTGGCCCTGGAATCCCTCACGGGTTTAGGCTCGGAGGCCATGCTGGCGGCGGCAGAAAGCCTCCATCTGTCGGACCTGTTAAGCGATCGGGTCAACCTTTGGCGGTTACGGCAGGCCAGTCCCCTACGCAAGGGGCAGGGGCGCAAAAAGCTGGATGTAGAGGAAGCCCGGGCATTGGTTTTAATTAGCTGTCACCTGGCAGCAGAACATCGGGACACCATTCGAAAAGCCGTTGCCCTGCTGGAGACAGCCCTGGCCGAAAACCGCCCGCCCCATCGGGTGGCGTTACTGGGGGACTATCTCGATGCCTTCAGCAACGCCTATCAGGAACGAATGGAAGGCGATTCCGCCTCAACTCCTGATGATCACAACACCCTGGCCCTGAAGCTGCTGGTCGATTTGCTGTTCTACAGCGGCCAGGGAGGCACCAGAAAGCTCTGGATGGCCTTAATTGACCGGTCTTTATGATCAAGTTTGGTTTCTATGGCGGCGATCGCATCCCTCACCACCCGTGAATATTCCTCCGGCAGCTGTACCCTGCGGATTACCGGCCAACTGTCGCCCCTGAGCCAGTGGGCTGACAAAAGGGTGATGCTGCGATCTCGCTTTCACCTGCAGTTGTTGCCTGAGAATGAGCTGGATCCGCTGGGGGAGCTTTCTTCAGACCCAGCCCCCCAACCTCGGCTGGAGCTTTCCGGTCGAGCTGAGCAATTTTTGACCCTAACGAACGCTGTCAACAGGTATGTCCAGACCCACCTCACCATGGCCAGGGGAACAGAACCGCCGCCATTTCCTAACGCCCCTGTCGGTGGGATTACCTTAGGGCCCCTGGGGTTAACCCGATACCGCTTAACCCTGCCCGCGGACTACCGGTTTAACCGTTTCAACCAGCTCCGTGAAGTTGAACTCTCGGCTTTAGAACTGGCAGATCTGGCGGATGTTTTGGAACAGGCCGATGGCGACCTTTACCTGCCATCCGCAGCGGAACTGCCCAGCCGACGTTCTTCCCGCCCCGCCCTGCCGATTTGGATTGGTTCCGCTGCCGCCGTAGGAATCGCCGCCATTTTGGGCAGCCAGTGGTTACCGTCACCCACCCCTGTGCCCACCGCCACCCGCGAAGGGAATGTAGCCGTAGAAGAGCATCAGGAGCTGGAAACGCTTTCCCAGGAACCCGCTCCAGCCGTTGAGAATACCCCTAACCCTGCGACGGGAGCATCCCCGGATCAACCCATGGCGGATACTGCTGAAGAAAGCCAACCCGCTGCGCCCCCAGCACCAACTAATCCAGAAGCGACTGCTCCACAAACTACCCTAAAGCCGACTTCCCCTAACGACCAAACTCCGCCCCCCCCGGCGCCCAGTCCAGTGCCACCCCCTACAGCATCCGCCGATAGGCCTGCAGCCGACAGGACGGCCGCTCCACAGACCACCCCTGCCCCCGCCCCTGAAGCTCGAACAGGACCTTCCATCGGAGCCTCGGAGGCCCCACGTACCCCAGAAACAGACCAAACCCCTGCTGCCGCCACCCCGGCCCCAGCCAGTGAGCCTGCTTATCCAGCCCCCTCAGCTGCCCGGGAATCAGGGGGCGAGGCATTTTCCCAGCCTGCGCCCAGCCAGGAAGGCTTAACCCGCCCAGACACCACCAACAGTCAGTTAGAAGCTGGCACAGCGCCAGAGCGCTCCCTGGCAGATTCCATGGCGGCTTCGGGAAATCCGCTCCCCCCCTGGCAAGAGCAGCTGAGGCAACGGCTTCAGCAAAATTGGACCCCCTCCCCCGACCAGTCTGGCCCCCTGCGGTACAGACTGAGCATCGACCGCGAGGGAAACCTGCGATCAATCATGCCGCTCTCGGCAGAAGCGCAGCGGCATCAAGAAAGCATCAACTGGCCTCAAGTCGGTACGTCTATACCCACCTATCCACAAGGTGCCCCAGCCATTCTGGAGCTTCAGTTTCTTGACACCGGGGAGGTCATCCTGAGGCCTGTTTCATCACCCCCTGGCCTTGATTCTCAGGAATGAGACCGACGCTCAGACTCTACTTTATTCTGGCGCTTCCGTAGGGTCGCCATTGCCTTATCTACCGGGAAACCCGCTACCGGAATAACCTGGTGCTTGCGGTCCTTCTCCAGCTGCTGCAGCTCGGTGTAGTCCACCCAGTGGATACAGTCCACAGGGCAGGTATCAATCGCTTCCTGAATCACCTCTTCGGAGTCGCCGTCCTGGCGGTAAACCCTCGACCGACCGTAGTCAGGCTCAATGTAGAAGGTGTTGCGGGCTACATGGGCGCAGTGCTTACAGCCGATGCAGGTAACCTCATCAACATATACACCCTGCTGACGGAGCTGGCCGCCCAACTCAGGTTCAAAGCCGGTACGAATGTCTTGCTGGCGCAGTTGACCGCCCAGTTCCGGCTCCAGACCAGTGGGCTGGCTGCTGTTTTGCGGTTCAAAATCGGACATGGTACTCGTGATTGACTGCGGTAAGGGGGAATACAACAGAAGGGGCCATAAGCCCCTTCTTCAAAAAGCGGATTAGCGGTCCGAACTAGCCATTCCAGCGCTGAACAACCAAGCGCACTGAACCATCTTCTCTAACCTGCTCTTCAGCGAGCTGAAACCCTTGCTGAGTCGCCTGGGTCAGAACGGTATTGTAGGCATAGCGCTGGGTCACCTGACGCAAAAACCCTTCAACGGTGAGGGGCTGCTGCCAGTACTGCAAATCGGCAACCAGTTCGTACTCTTCAGTTTCTTGATTCAGGCGGAAGCCAATGTCGTAACCGTTGTCCTGGGGAATGACCACCTCAGCCTGCTGGGTTTGGCCCTGGTAGCCATGGACATCACAAGGGCCAGACTTCCAAGCAGCACCAAGATCGGTCAAGGCAACTTTGAGGGCATCTAAATTGCGAATTTTGGTCTTGATTTGGCTAAAGTGTGACATTGCTTATGAATCACCTAGAAACTAAAGGACGGGGGGATGAAACGTTACCAATGGCTATGGGAAACCTGGGTTGACGCTGTTTCACTAACAGAATTGCTATGGGGCTGAGCATAAAACTCAGATGTGGCTTGGTGGGAAACGACATGGCCCAGTTGCTTCTCAATGGCGGCGGTAACCTCCGCACAGGAAGAGCCAACTATGCCAGTCACCATTTCCTTCACACGACCATCGGGATAAATGATGAATTCCAACGTTTCCATAAACGATCTACCTCTTAATCCCGCAGATTGGTTCCGAGGGCGTGATCGCCCAATCGGGGAATAGAAAATTTGTAAACCCAGATAACTTAATCCTACTAAGCATTTCGCAAATAACCCACCTCGTTTCATAACGAAAGTCAATACGCTGTATTGATAGGTGAGCCATTACACTCAAGTAAATTTAGTTTCGCGTAACTTTCAGAGCGCGTCAAGATAACTTTCGTTACATAAAAGCTCCCCTATTCGCTCAAACATGGGCCTTTCGGTCTATACCCCAGGCCAGAACTGTAAAGAAATTCAACGTTGGTGTGCAACCAATGGCGGTCAGGGATCGGCAGAAAAAATTGAGTTCCCCATAAACCCCCAACAAAAAATGACCCCACCCTGACAACATTTTCTTTCCCCTCGCTATACTGTCGTTTGGCTCGTTTCATGGTCACCGCTTATGGAGTCTCAAAGACTCGCTCTGGCTGGGTTAAGCGCCCTCGGTGCGCTCATTATCACGGCACCGGCTCAGGCCTCAACACTGCAGTACTGGTGGTTCGATGCTGAGGCCAATCAGCTAGTGTTTACCACTGACACTGGGGTCCAGCCGAGGGCCCAAATGTTGTTTAACCCCACTCGCATTGTTGTGGACCTGCCCAACACCCGCCTGGGGAGCAGCAGCCGGGAACAACAGGTAGGCGGATCAGTCCAGGCAGTACGTGTAGGGCAGTTCGACCAACAAACCACGCGGTTAGTCATTGAACTTGGCAGCGGCTATACCCTTGCCCCTCAGGATGTTCGCATCCAGGGGGTCAGGTCTAACCAGTGGGTGGTACAGCTACCTGAGCCCCAGCAGGGCAGCGGCGGGACGGCCTCCTCCGGGGGAACGAGTAACCCCATTTCCACCACTACCACCGCTAACCAGGTCACCGGCAACCAGGTCACCGGAGCAACAGCTATCCTCAGCGGAGTCGTGACTACCGGGGATGGGTTTTTAATTAAACTCAGCGGCACTGTGCCTGAACCTACGGTAGACATTTCCGGGGAAGGTCCCGACGACCGCACCGCCGTCATCACCCTACCCAACACCTCAGTGGCGCCGGATTTGCAGCCTGATGATTTGCCCAACTACCGCTACAGCATCATTGCCTGGAACATTGCCCAGCAGAACACCGACCCTCCCTCCACCCAAATCACTCTCCGGTTAGGCCCCAGCAGCCCCGACTGGCGTGCCCTGAAAAACAGTAGCGGCATTATTCTGTTGCCCCCCCGGGGAATCTCCATCAGCGACGTTCCCGATGAACCCCAGCCTGGGGAAGCCAGGGCCGGGGCCATCCCTCCCCCTCAGCCCGCTGCTCCCCCCCAACCCCAGGCGGAGCCAGCCCAACGGCCCTCCATTCCCGATACTTTGCCCAGCGCTCCCAGTGGTCGGGTGGTGGTCGTGATTGATCCTGGGCACGGGGGGCGGGATCCCGGAGCCGTTGGCATTAATGGTTTGCAGGAAAAACAGGTCATTTTTCCGATGTCCCTGCGGGTTGCTGAAATTCTTGAAAGCCAGGGAGTCACGGTGGTCATGACTCGCCGCACTGACAGTACCCTTGATTTACAAACCCGGGTCGATATTGCCGAACGGGCCAGGGGCACCCTGTTTGTCAGTATCCACGCCAATGCCATCAGCATGAGTCGGCCTGATGTCAACGGGGTCGAGACCTACTATGCGTCTGATTCGGGCAGACGGTTGGCGGCGGCCATTCAGGCCAGCATGTTGGCGGCCACGGGGATGAATGATCGAGGGGTCAAACAAGCTCGCTTTTTTGTGCTGCGACGCACCTCCATGCCCGCGGCCCTGGTCGAGGTTGGCTTTGTCACCGGGGCCCGAGACGCTCCCAGGCTGATCGACCCCGCCTGGCGCGAAACCGCTGCCAATGCCATTGCCCGGGGAATTTTGCAATACCTGCAGCAGTCCTATTAGTTTGAATGAGTTTGAATCTGGGTCATGGGGGCTGCATAGGGTTGCGATCGCTCATTTTTTATGAGGTTATGTAAACCCCCCCGCCCATGGCTAGACGGTAAAGGCACAATGACCCTACGGGGATCGCTATCCCCCGATGATGGAGGGGGTTAACCCATGGTGTCATTTTTTCAAACGAAGACCGCCGCAACCGATACCGAGACCAAAATTTTGAAGGCGGCTCTCCACCTGTTTGCCCAGCGGGGCTACAGCGGCACGACCACCCGGGATCTGGCCCAGTCGGCGGGGGTGGCTGAGGGCACCCTATTTCGCCATTTTGAAAACAAAAAAGCCATCTTAGTGGCCGTAGCTACCCAGGGATGGGTGGAAATTCTCACCGATTTACTCACCGAACTCAGTGAAATGGCCAGCTATAAGGCCATTGGCCAGGTGATGCAGCGGCGTATGCTCAATCTCCGCAAAAATTCGGATTTGATGCGGGTTTGCTTTATGGAAGCCCAGTTCCATCCCGAACTGCGGGAGCAGATTCAAACCGAAGTCATCGGCAAGATGATTGACGTGGCCGAGGCGTTCTTCCAAACCGCCATGGATCGGGGGGTTTATCGGCCCATGAATCCGCGCATGATCGCTCGCGTCTTTTTAGGCATGTTCACCGTCGCTGGGTTCAGTCAAGAAACCCTGGGGGACGACGCCGGATCTGCCGGTTCTATGCGAGAACTGGCGGAATGTCTGACCGATATCTTCTTGAACGGAGTCCTGGCAACCCCTTGAGCCTTGGATGCCCATGGGGATGTCAATAGGTAATCCTTCGAGATTTGTAATCTTTGGGCTCAATGTGGATGGTGATGCGAGCCGGTCCATAGAGATGCTCCAGCCGCTTTTCCACTGCCTCGGTAACGGCGTGGGCCTTTTCCACATCGGTCGGTTCTACCACCAGGTGCATGTCAATGAAGACCTGCCGCCCCAGCAGCCCCCGGGAAGCGATGTCGTGGCAGTTCAACACCCCGGGCACCTGCATCACCTGCTGATGGATGGCTTCCGGGGCAATGGCCATTTCATCCACCAGCCAGGGTAAGTTTTCCCGCAGCACTTCCCAACCGCTTTTGAACACCAGCAGCGCCACCGGGAAAGCCAGCACAATATCCAACCACTGCACCCCCTTCCAAACACCAATTAACCCACCCAAAACCGCGATGGTAATCCAGACATCGCTCATGGTGTGTTTCGCATCGGCAATTAAAATCTTGCTGGTGAGGCGCAGCCCGACTCGCCGTTCGTAGAAGGCGACGAAAATGTTAATCCCCAACACTCCCAACATAATCCAGAGGGCGATTTGGGTCATTTGCACCGGAGTTCCGCCGTTCACGATGCGGTCTAGGGTGCTTTTCAGAATCTCAAAGCAGGCAATGCCCAAAAACGCGGCAATGCCTAAGGCCCCAACGGCCTCAAATTTCTGATGTCCATAGGGGTGATCACGGTCAGGAGAGGGATTAGCGAGTTGATTGGTGGCCAATCCCAGAACGTTGTTGGCACTATCGGTAACGCTGTGGAGGGCATCGGCGATTAAACTTAACGACCCGGTCCACCACCCCACCATTCCTTTCAAGCCCACTACCGTGAGGTTAAGGAAGAGCGTTATCAGAAGCACTCGCCGTACAGTCCGACGGTGATCAGTGCCCAAAACCTCTGAGGAGTGATTCATGGTTTAGAGAACCCTCTCGGTTTCAATACAATCCATCCTGGATAGGAGAAGGGGTTCCAGGGTTATGGCAGGGTCCGATTGCGCCTTTCCATCTCCTGACGAATGGCGCTGATAGTTTCCACTAGACCGTTTTCAAACAGGTTGTAAAACATTCCCTTAAAGGGACCGACATCGGCTTCAGCTTTCACCTGTTGGGAAACAAGCAATTTTTTTTGGCCATCTAGGGGCTGCGGAGACATATCTATCCGCCAGTGGCCGTACATATATTTGAGATTTCCTTCCAGGAGCCGAAAGCTGATCTGCTGATTCTCCAGTTCTAAATTTTCCGTACGGACAACCGACTCCATGGTTGAGAGCAGCACTTTTCGACGGTCGAGCTGCTCCACGATGGTGCGTCCTGCGTCAGAATGCACGACCCGACTCTCCGCAACGGTGGGTAAGAACCGATGAAAATTGCCGTAATCCGTGAGCACTTCCCAGGCAACGGCCGGGCCAACGTCAGTGGCTGCCATAACTCCATACTGCCCCTTTCCCCCTTTCAGCAGTACCTTCCCCTGACTCAGGGTGCCCCAGTCTTGCGGGGTCAGGGTAGCCAGATAGGCCTCGGCGGACTGAACTTGACGGGATAATAGGGACATAATGGGAGGGGCTGCCCAAGTAAGACTATTGTCACTTTAAACAAAGTTTGAAGCTAAGTCTGCAATATTGCTTTGCCGTAAGCCTTTCTTAAGACCATGACCAGTTTTGAATCGGTAGTTCACGCCTACCAAACCCTGCCAACCACAGTCCATAGCCTGATGCTTAGCACGGTTACCGCCGATGGCCAACCCCACGCCAGCTATGCTCCTTTTGTTATGGACCAGGCTCATCACCTTTACATTTTTACCAGCGGTCTTTCGGCCCACACCCGCAATTTACTGGATACCGCCAAGGCCGGGATACTGATCATCGAAGATGAAGCCAATTCCCAACAGATTTTTGCCCGGCAACGCATCACCTACGACTGTCACACCGACGTCCTGGAGCGCCATTCTGCCGACTGGGAAGCCCAGGCCGATGCTTTTGAACAGCGGTTTGGGGACATCATTCAGATGCTGCGACCGTTGGCAGATTTTCAAATTTTTCGCCTCACCCCCTATGCCGGTCGCTTCATCCTGGGGTTTGGGGCAGCTTATGACGTCGATTCGGAGGATATTAAACAATTGGTTCCTCAGGCCATTAAGCCCGTCCCGGAGGATAAGCCCGGCTAAATTTCGGTACAGCCCCCCAGGGGGTCTTCCTCAGGGGCCACAGCTGGCAAAGTTCCCCGGTGCAATTTTTCAGGGAGTCCTTGAGGTACGAGGCTGAAGCTTGTACACCACGAAAGCTTTTACACTAATAAAGCTTTTACACTAATAAGGTAGTTTTCCAATCGGTCACTCGGCTCCCCATGGTTGGGGATCATTATTTGAGTCGCCGTAGCCGCTGGCGTCCTAAGTCTAAACAACCCCATATTTGCAATTCTGCTGCCCTCATCCATGAACTTTTTAGCCAAACTCCTGCCTAACTCTACTGTTCCGCCAACTCTGCCAAAACGGTCTAAACGGGTTCAGGGGGTAGAGCTAAAAACCGCCGTCGAAATTGACATCATGCGCCAGGCGGCCAAAATTGTAGCGACTGTGCTGGCGGAAATTGAGGCCATGGCCCGCCCCGGCATGAGTACCCTGGAACTGGATGCCCATGCCGAAAAGCGCATTCGCGCCCTGGGGGCCACTCCCAGCTTTAAGGGCTACCATGGTTTTCCGGCATCGATTTGCGCCTGTATCAACGACGAAGTGGTCCACGGCATTCCTCGCAAACGCCACATCATTCGCCGGGGGGACTTACTCAAGGTGGATACCGGGGCTTACTTTAACGGCTTCCATGGAGACTCCTGCATCACCATTGCCGTGGGAGAAATCTCCCCAGCCGCCCAGCAGCTCATGGAGGCCGCCGAAGCCGCCCTCTATGCAGGGATTAACCAGGTCAAACCGGGAAACAGCCTGTTAGATATTGCCGGTGCCATTGAAGATTGCGTCAACCACCACGGATTTACCGTTGTTGAGGACTTTACCGGCCACGGGGTGGGGCGGAATCTCCATGAAGCTCCGTCGGTGTTTAACTTCCGCACCCGGCAGTTGCCTAATATCAAACTACGCCCAGGCATGACCCTGGCCATTGAACCCATCCTCAATGCCGGGTCGAAACATACCCGTACCCTGAGCGATAAATGGACTGTGGTAACGGTAGACAAAGCCCTATCCGCTCAATTTGAGCACACGGTGTTAGTCACCGAAACCGGATACGAAATTTTGACCGACCGGAGTCAGGTTTCTGCGCTTGTTTCTGAAGGTTGTTGAGGTGGCGCTAAACAGTCATGGGGGCCATAATCTACGCTGGTCTCAACGGTGGCGGTGTAGGCTTTGATCTGGTCAGCCTGGGGAGGTGGGGCCTGACGAATGGCTGCCAGCGCCCTTTGGTTGAGTTCCCCATAACCAGAACTCCTCAGTACAACCGGCTCTTGTCGAAAAGAACCGTCTGGATTGACTACATAGCCGACTTTTACCTCTCCTGGAGGTTCGGCCAAACAGGCGCGACGTTCCATCTCCACTGAAAAATCGGTGCGTTCTTCCTCAGCGGTCAGGTCTGCCACCCCCGTCTCCTGACGAATTTCTGCCTGCCATTGCGTAAGGTTCTCGGTATATTCGCCCCGTCGGGTATTCAGGCTGGAGTAACCATAGCGCTGCCACAGGATTGCGGATAACTGCTCCATGCGCTCCTGGGAAAAGTCGAGACTGGCCACGTAGGCCAGAATTTCTTCCCGTCGGTCTTGCCCCAAAGCCGGAATGGTGGGCTCAGGAGACGGTACTTCAGGACTCGGAGGATTAACTCGGGCGGTGGTTTGGGCATCCTCAGCATTTCCCTGTCCAGGCAGGGAGGGCAATTCTTCCCGACTCCCGGTGCCCGGAGAACCAGGCTGGGTCGAACGGGCCCCCTGGGCTGGATTTTGGGAGGGGGGGGATGCTGCGCCTTGACGGCCTGGAGCGGCGGCCCCGGCGGGAGTCCTACCCTGGTTTGGCGGTACGGGTTGAGCTGATCGCTGAGCCCGAGCCTGAGGCACCGCAGTCGTGCCAACCACCGCCGGGTTGGGTCCAGCGGTATCTCCTGCTGCCGGAGGAATGCGGGTAATGGCGATGTTGTCCTGCTCTGGGTCGGGAGGGGGAATCACCGCTTCATCGGAAGAAGCGACGGGAATCAGCAGGAAAAGCCCATGCAGCCCCAGGGAGGCTAGCAGCATGGGAGCCAGCCAAACCTGCCAAAGGGGACGCTGATCTGGAGAACCCATCGGTGAATAGTTCATGATGCAGAAATTGACAATTTCAACCTTGTCCAAGTCCAGAAGGGGAGTTTTGCCCCGGAAAATTTACCGTTTTTGGGCTGAACCTGCTACGGCACACCCGATCTAGTCGCGATCATCCACCCAAGAGCAACAGAGCCAACCCATACTCGATTCTATCCTCCAGCCCCCCGGGGATCGGCAGACCAGAACATGACCAGCACCGTAGCCGGCGGATTCCCAGGCCCGATGCCAATGACGGAAAGAAACAACACCGGTTGACCATTCTTAACCACCTCATAAAAAGTGCGATCGCAGTACCCATTTTCCATTCGATTAAGCTGAAATTCAGGAGCTGGGAAAGTCCGGGGCAAGTCTTCTCGCTCTACTAACTCCATGTTCCGGCTCAGAAAACGCACATCCGCCGCCCCAACGGGCAATTGGAAGGTTTCTTCGCTGATTTCAGCAAAGAAGCAGGCCGCCTCTGCCGCACTCCACTGACTGATAGTTGGCCATGCCCCAAAGGGAAACAGGGTCTCGGTTACATCAAAATTACTATCTCCAGATCCCCTAGTCAGGCGAGTCGTTAACTGCAGGGTCTCCTGTTGATCGGTCGTCAGGGCTGAGGTCGGTTCAGCCGTGGCTTCAGGGGTATCAAAGGCTGGCGATGGCGGGGGAGCCTCCGAGGTTTCGGGGTTTTCTGGCTGGGGGGAGGGGTATGGGGATAGACCTCTGGCACTACAGGTTGCACCGGCGGTGGACTGGTCGCCGACGGGACAGCCGGTGGGGGAGCTTCAGGGGGGGGAAGGGGTTCTGGCTCTGGGGGTAGCTCGGGCTCGGGCGTCGCCAGTTGACTGATGCTGAGTAAGTCAATGGGGCCATCTTCTTCAGGTTCGGTCTGCTCGGGTTGGGAGGAAGCGGTTGATTCTGATGAAGGCATGGGCACCCCCAACAAGGCCCCGTGAAGCCCTAAGGAAATTAAGAGTAGCGGCGCTAAGCAGGTTTTTACCCAGGGTGGTACGGGCACAGACCTGAAAACTCGTTTAAAGCCTCGAAATGCTTCCATTCGTCTCGGGTGGTACAGCACGCAGAGAGGAGAGTACTCCTTAAAGTTATTTCTGGCGATAAAAGCCCCTGAAAAGACAAGCCTTTCAGGGGCTAAGCCCACAAGGGCAACCGCACCGGTGAAATCAGGTCTACATCAACTCAGACAACAGAGTGGAGTAGCGCTGCTCAGAAAAGGGGACGTACCCTACTTCAGGAATAATAGAAGGGGCGTTATCGAGGGTAAACTCCATGAATTCCTGGACTTCGGTTCGATTCTCCAGGCTATCCTTCTTCACATACAGGAAAATAGGACGAGACAGGGGGCTGTAGGACCCATCTTCCACATGCTCTGCGCTGGGCTCAATGCCATTAACGGAAACGGCTTTGAGGGTGTCCTGGTTTTCAATGTAGTAGGCAAACCCGAAATAACCCAGGGCATTGGAGTCACGGGCAACCCCCAGCACCAGGACGTTGTCATCTTCACTGGCGGTATAGTCAGTGCGACTGGCCCCTTCTTCGCCCACAATGATTTCGGTGAAATAGTCAAAGGTGCCGGAGTCAGTACCTGGACCATATAGGGTAATAGGCTCATCGGGAAAGCTGGAATCAACCTGACTCCAGCTGGTGATGGTGCCCTCGGCAGTGGGTTCCCACAACATCTTCAGCTGTTCGGTGGTTAAGTCATTGACCCAGGTATTGTCCTGGCTCACGACTACGGTCAAGGCATCGCTAGCCACCGGCACCTCGACATATTCAATGCCGGCAGCCGCGCAGGCATCAATTTCTTCTTGCTTAATGGGGCGAGAAGCACCGGTAATATCCAGTTCTCCGGCACAAAACTTGCTAAAGCCGCCACCGGTTCCCGATACTCCAACCACAACTTGCATCCCGGGATTTTCAGCCATAAACTCCTCGGCCATGGCCTCAGAAATCGGGAAAACAGTACTGGAACCATCGATTTGAATCCTGGAATTTTGAGCCCAACTCCCAGGCGCTACAGTCCCTAAAGCCACTACTCCGGCAAATGCACCGGCCAGGGCATAGCGGTTGATTTTACGTCCGCTCAGTACCATACAACACTCTCCGTGGCGTTCTAAATGACATGAAATTGCCACAGTTAAGCGTAGAGGTTCAGTCCTAAGGGATCTTAATAGCCAACCTAAGGTTGCATTGAGAGAAAATTAAATAAAAATTAAGATCCTTTGACCCAGGGTAAAATTTTGCCCATCTTTCCGGTTCTGTTACTCCACGGCAAGGGACACTCGATTGCCGCCAATCTCCCGCAAGTCAGTCAACAGAGCCGAAACCTCGGCGTAGGATAACTCACGGTCGGCTTTTAAAACCAGCTTGCCCTTGGGGTTGCTGGTAAAGTACGTGCGGGTTTCCTGGGCCAGTTGGTTGAAGGTAATGGTTTCATTATCTAAAACCAGATTCCCGCTTTGATCCAGCCCAACTACCAGGGCTTCAACCTGGGTGACCGACTCACTGACGTCCTCCTCGGCACTGGCAACGTCCTGGGGTAGCCGCACATTTACAATCTGCTGCCCCGTCAATGTCATGGAGATGATGATGAAAAAGGTCAGTACCGTCATCAGCACATCCATCATGGGGACCAGGTTAACCTCTGGAATTTGGGAATTGGGTTGATTCCGCTTTAATCGCATAGTTAAGGGGGGGGGGACGACAGCCGAACTCACGCTCTGATCATAACTGAGCCATCGCCCCTAAACTCCAGCTAAATCAAAGGTCCATTCCTGGGGAATGGAATTAACATTAGGTGCTAATTTCACCAGTCTCCTTGGGTGTTTTGTGCCTATGTTCATCAAAGGACTTCATTACCTTCTGCAACCGGTCCTTGATACACCCGATCCAGAGCAACCACACCGGTTCAACCGCAGAATTTTCCGTTTACCCTGGCTCCCTGGGCGGCGACCTCGATTCCAGCCGGCAGGCCCCCTTTTACTTTTGATAGGCATAGCAGGATTACTGACCCTGGTTAGCCCTGATCAGAGTTTGATGGCTTTCAACGAAGGCATTTACGGCTTCCAGGCCCGATGGATGCTGGAAAAAGGAGATTGGGTCACCGTGGGTTGGTGGGGCAACCCAGAATTTGACCACCCCATTGGCTTTGCCTGGCTCATGGCCCTCAGCCTCCACTGGTTCGGTGTTGGAGAGTTGGCGGTCAGAATCCCCAGTATGGTGGCCTGTTGGGCCGTGGTGCTGGTGACCTGGCGTTTAGGATCCTATCTTTCTCCGGACGGCGGACTCTGGGGAGCCGCAATTCTCACGGTCTTGCCGTTTTGGATCCAGGCGAGCAAGCTCGGTGTTCCCCATGTGCTGTTTACTGGTTTGATCCTAGGCATGATTTGGGCCCTACTCCAGGGCGAAACCCATCCTCAGCGGCAAGGGGGCTGGGCATTTTGGGCCGGCATCCTCTGGAATGCCAGTTTCCTGGTGGGCGGCACCATGGTCATCCTACCGACCCTGGCCTGTTTACCCTACCTGATGGGAGAGCATCATCGCCATGGTCATTTGAAAATCAAGGGGTTGTACTGGGGCCTGGGCCTGGGGGCGGGGCCTGCTATCGTTTGGCTGAGCCTAGTCTGGGTGCGCCATGGCTGGTCTTCGATAGGCCAGGTCCTGCACCTGCCGTTCGAGAGTTTGCAGGATACGGTTATGGGGTCTATCGCCCAACCTCTGGCGGGAAGTAGTAGCGTTTTCTACTATCTCTGGCACATTCCAGCGGTGACGCTCCCCTGGTTTTTGCTGGCATTAATGGGCACGGTGCTGTTGGTGCGCCATCAATCCATACCACGAAAGTTACTCTGGCTGGGTTACCCGGCTATTTATCTGGCATTGCTGAGCCTGGTTGATCAGCGCAGCGACTATTTGGCCTTACCCATCTATCCATTTTTAGCCATCCTGGCCGCCATGGGGTTGAACTACCTGGCTCGTCTGTTTTGCTCCCCCCGACGAAGGCATTACAGAATTGCCATGGGGTTTGGCTGGGGACTAGGAGTACTTTCGGTATTGCTGATATCTGCCGGGGGCGCTCTGATGATCACCCCGGGAGGATTAATCAGCAACGACATTAAGGTTTTCGGATGGATCGGTTTGGTGGTCGGCTTAGGCTGGTTGGTTCCCTGGTTAATCACCGTTAATCGTCAGCTTTTGAGCCAAACCAGTCGGATCCGCCGTGAAGTGGGGGCGATTTGGCAAGTGGGCTGGTTGTTAGGGCCTCTATTTGCCATCGCCACCCTGTTTTTCACCGGGTTGTGGGGTAACTACAATCCCACCTTCAAAACTGTCGTGGGCACTCCGCCCATCGCGACTGTTCTGGATGAGCAAGTGATCCACTTCATTCAACCCCGCAAAGAACAGGAAGATATTTTGTTATCGTTTTATACCCCCCACCTGGGCCAGCGATACAGCAACTGGCAAGAGGTTCCTACTGGGGAATACGCCTGGGGAGATGGGCAAGCCTTACCGCTGCCTGATGATAGGTATCAGGTCCTAGGCGAGGTCAATGGCTGGCAGTTAGTGAAGGCTCCTGAATTTGACCCAGCCCCCTAGTGCAGGGTCAAGACTAAAACTTAGGGTTTGTAGTGAGCGCTTCAGCGCTAAAGCGCCGACTACAAGCCGAGGGAGTAACCCTAAAATGATGTTTTGACAAAGCACTAGAAAAACGCTTTAAAAGTAATACAACATACTCTGCTTCCTCGCTCCCCGGCCCCTCCAGCATCCGCATGTTGCCGCACTAACGACGCTTTGTACTAACCCTACTGCTTCACAAAAATGGCTCGAAAAACTGGTAGCCCTTTTTCCAGGGTGACCCGTTCTCGGTCAGTTTGGGTAGGGAAAGGACTGGCCGGTAACCAAGTCGGTTCAGAGCGGTGGAAGTGGGGATGCTCAGCCATGCGATCGCACATCTCAACCGCCACCTCCTCCACATCAGACTGCAGTACGACCCTGCCCCCCGCAGGCATGTGGGTGGCAAGGGAGTTCACCAAATCCGGCTGTAGCACCCGGCGTTTCTGATGCCTTTTCTTAAACCAGGGGTCCGGAAACTGGATGGATACCTGCTTCAGGGGGATATTCTCTCCCCAACTGCGCATCAGTTCATCGAAGGAGATATTGACGTTGCAAAACATCACGTGAAGATTAGGCAACCCTGCCGCTTCTATCCGTTCCTGAACCTGCTCCACAACAGGTTTGCGAATTTCCAGCCCCAGGAAGTTCCAGGCAGGTTGGAGCTGGGCCATCTGCTGCACAAACAATCCCTTGCCACACCCAATATCAATATGCAGGGGTTGCTCGCCATGGCGGTAAACGGTCGACCAATCAGGGACCTCGACCTTTACCTGATATTTTGAACTGAGCGGATTGACATGCTGCCGGACCCGTACAACCGCCAAATTGAATTCCTCCTTGATGGCTTTAGCAGAAATACCATTCTGCCATTTCCGCAGCCCTTAACGGAGACGCCAGAGCCTACGGTAGCTGCCAGGGGAAGGGTTATGCGGCCTCTTGAGCCTGAGGGCGAGGGAACAGGCGTCGGGCTATTTTTTGGGCAAATTTGAGGGCCAGTTCACGATCAGCGACATTGTCAGACACATGGTACAGGTGCTCGAGTCCGTCTTGGAGGACCTCTAGGATTTCAGGGCACTGCAGCAAAGCATCAATCAAACGCTCTCCATAATGCTTCCTGATAGCACACTGCAAATAATCTGATGAGGTTAAATAACCCACAATTTGGTGAGGCTCTAGATAACATTGAGAAATTCGATGGGCCGTCAGGTCAATGGCCGCCTGTTCCCAGGTAGAACGACGGCGTAAATCACCATAATGGGCTCGAATGGCCTGCTTAAAGTGGGTATCAACGTAGGGTTTTCGGGAATCCTTGGAAATCAAGGGAGCTAAGTGAGGGATCTTAGACCTACCAGACCGGGCAATCTGCAACCACTGCCAGGCCCCATAGGTTTCTCGGCGAAGTTGTTCGAGTTCCAACATAGTTCTATCGCCCCTTCACAGAAACTTTATTTGAAAATAGCACGGACTTTTTCCCGGTTTTGTCCAAGGTGATAGTTTTTAATAAAGAACTTGAAACACACATTATTTTGTACTCGGCGTTACATCATGTAACCTCCAAGGCATCTAAGTGGCGCAACCATGGCAGCCATCCTGACATCAAGAAAAACTATCAATCAAATAAGTTTCATTGTTTTTTTAGAGCAGATACACAGCTCTAAAGCCCTTATTCCCTTCTTGGCCCGATCCTGCCTTCAGCCTCTATAGAGCCTGTACAAAAGGCCTTACAGCTCACTACTTAGCCAAGATTTTTGCCGCCAAGATCTTCGCTTAACCCGCCAAATGAACCTTAATTAAAGCTTGATCTTAATGTTTTTTGCTGACAAAAATTCTTCTCAAATACGACTATAATCAACTCACTAAACCATTCCGCTTTCCTGCCGAGCAATACACAAAAAGCCACCATGCTCATTATTTTCATGGTGGTAAGGCAGGAGTTTATCCCCCCTGTCGGGTTTGGGTGCATCCCGCTTTTGCGAAGGGCATTCTGAGTGCAGCGTGTGACCTCAGTCTCCGTCTGCCTTTGAAAAGGGGATTCAGTCAGCCCGCCAGGGATGGTTATGAGGGAATTCAATCAGGCTGCCAGGCATGGTCCAGGTGCCGGGCCGTCACGCTGTGACCCATTAGGAATGTTGACCTTCAACCTATCGCACCGTAACCAAACCCGATAGGATTAATTGCATGTTAGTATCAGTCCCTCTAGCATCCATCCTTTGTCACTGTTGAGCATCTGCAAAAGACAATGTCTTTATTTGACTGGTTCGCAAATCGTCGCAAGTCTGGCCCTATCAGTGAAGACCGGCAAGAACGGGAAATCGCGGATGGCCTTTGGACCAAATGTGAGCATTGCGATGTGCTCACCTACACAAAGGATCTGCGAGCTAGTCAATGGGTTTGTAACGAATGCGGGCATCACCACCGAATTTTCAGCGATGAACGGATTCGCCAACTGATTGACGCGGATACCTGGCAACCCCTGGACCCTGATATCCGTCCCCAAGATCCCTTGGGCTTTAAGGACCGTAAGTCCTACACCGATCGCCTACGAGACATGCAGGGCAAAACTCAGCTTTCCGATGCTGTTCAGACTGGTCTTGGCTGCATCGATGGCCTGCCTGTTGCCCTTGGAGTGATGGACTTTCGCTTCATGGGAGGCAGCATGGGGTCTGTGGTGGGCGAGAAGCTCACCCGCATGATTGAGCGAGGCACTGCCGAGCGTCGTCCTGTCATCATTGTTTGCGCCTCTGGGGGTGCCAGAATGCAAGAAGGGCTGCTCAGTTTAATGCAAATGGCCAAAATTTCTGGTGCCCTGCAACAGCATCAAGCCTCCGGGATCCTCTACATGCCGGTGTTGACCCATCCAACTACGGGTGGGGTTACCGCCAGTTTTGCCATGCTCGGTGACATTATCCTGGCTGAGCCCAAAGCCACCATTGGTTTTGCAGGCCGTCGCGTGGTCGAACAAACCATTCGCGAAAAGCTCCCCGACGACTTCCAGACTGCCGAGTATTTGCAGGATCACGGTTTTGTAGATTTGATCGTACCTCGCACTGAACTGAAGCAAACTCTGGCTCAGCTGATTCGGTTACATCAGCCGATGACTCCGGACCTCACCAGGGAAATGGGCACCGTCACCCATTGGATGAATAGCAGCGTGGCCCAAACCCACACCGAACCAATTCGAGCAGATATTTCCCCCCGAGATCGGTTGTAATATACCGAAAACTTGGGAATGGGACCTTTCGGTGGCATGATATTCATAGCATTTATTGCTGTGTTGATGTTCATACTTTCGCCATATACATTCGAGGAGAACCATGCTGAAGAGATGCATTTGGCTAGTTGCGATCGCACTCTTCTTTGTCAGTCATCTGATAATGGGAGACGCCGTTGCGGCTGAGCTGGATGAAGCCACCCGTACCGTAAAGCTCAATCCTGAGGGAGACACCTTAGTCTTATCTCTAGAGCAAGTGACCCGCGGACGGCGTCAGTTCAACTACGCCTGCGGAACTTGTCATGTGGGTGGTATCACCAAAACCAATCCAACTGTAGGTCTAGATCCCGAGTCTCTGGCGGGTGCGTTACCCCCCCGCGACAACCTTGAAGCCCTGGTGGCTTATTTAAAAGAACCCACCACCTATGACGGATTAACCGATATCTCTCAAATTCATCCCAGTAAGAAGAGTGCAGATATCTATCCCAAAATGCGGAGCTTAACTGAGGAAGACCTGGTTGCAATTTCTGGGCATATTTTGCTGCAGCCTAGAGTCATTGGAGACATGTGGGGAGCTGGTAAAACTCGCTTCTCTGCCCCTATCTAGTTTTAGTCCCGCTTTTGCCGTATACATTATTGGAGCCAGAGATCTACAGATTAATCTGTGGGATGGCTTTGGCTCTTTTGATAAATTTTCACAGTCTGGTTTGAGCTGGCTTAAGAGTACCCTGGCGGCACTCCAAAAAGTTTGACCACAATTTTTCCGAAAGGGAGGCTGAGAGCCATTAGTTTTCGCCAATTCCTGGCATCACCCCCCTACAACACCCTAGAAACAGGTAAAATCCCTAATGATGCTGCTAAAGCAGCCTGAATGAACTGGAGAAATAAGCCTTCTGAGGTAACTATGCAACGTGTGATTCGCACCGCCCAGCGTCTGGGCATCGCCTTTCTTTCTGTATTGCTTTTGGTAGGTAGTCTGACCCTGGCTGCTTCCCCTGCTGCTGCTACAGACTACGAAGTCAAAATGGGTTCTGATTCCAGTCTGCTTGTGTTTGTCCCCGATACGGTCACCGTTAAGCCCGGAGACAGCGTAACTTGGGTGAATAACAAGATGGCTCCCCATAACGTCATCTTCGACCCGGCCAACATGCCTGGCGATAAAGCTCTGGCTGACAAAATCTCCCATGACCAGCTGACTTTCGTCCCCGGTCAGAACTATTCCACTACCTTTACCGACGATATGCCGGCTGGTACCTATACCTATTACTGTGCTCCCCACCGCGGGGCTGGCATGGTGGCCAAGGTCGTTCTCGAGAAATAGAAATCATGCTTGACCCAGGGGAAATGTGAGTTATTTTTCTCAAATTTCCCCTGAGGCCAATCCTAGAGCTGGTCTTTTTTACTCCCTTGAGTTCACTTTCTTTAGGGAAACAATTGGCCATAAACTTCTAGCTCACCTTAAAAAGCGTCCATTCAGGACGCTTTTTTTACGGTTCCTGATCGCCAATTTCTAACGTTGGGTGGGGCACCAGTGTGATCTGTCCTTTCGGCGGCAGATCCTGATCCTGGGTCAATATGCCTCCATTGAGGCTGAGGTGCTGCCGCAAACTATCTTTAGCCTCATCCAGGGAATTGAGTCGATAATTGATGATATACAGGTAAGACTTTCCCCCGGACGTGGAACCAACCGCCAGTTCCCACATGCGTAAGCGGACACCACCGGGTTCAATTGAAATCTTGTAATGCAATAGGTGCTGAAAATCAGGGGCATACATGACAATCCACCGTTAAGGCATCTTTTACTGGCCTTCAGAAATCGCCTTCAGCTTATTTGCCACCACCACTGTCGTTACAGCCATAGGTGACAAAAGAAGTTTGCTAAAAAGGCCACGCACCCTGCATCAGAATCGCTCTAGTTAGAGTACCCAGCAGCGCGGCCTAAAACGAAGTGTTCTGTATTTTGTAGTTCGCCTGTAACTTTTTGCCATGGCACAGTCCAAAAAGGAAATCATAATTTACACCGATGGCGCTTGCACGGGCAATCCTGGTCCAGGAGGCTATGGCGTTGTCCTGCTTTACAACAACCATCGCAAGGAATTATCAGGAGGGTTTCGGCTTACTACCAATAACCGCATGGAAATGATGGCCGCCATTGTGGGGCTACAGACGCTGAACCAACCCTGCCAGATTACGTTGCACTCCGATTCCAAATATTTAGTTGACGCCATGACTAAGGGGTGGGCGCGAAAGTGGCAAGCTAATGGTTGGAAACGCAACAAAAAGGAACCTGCCAAGAACCCTGACCTGTGGCAACAACTGATAGAGCTGTGTGACCAACATCAGGTTAAATTTTGCTGGGTTAAAGGTCACGCTGGCCATGCGGAAAATGAACGCTGCGATCAACTGGCCGTCGCCGCCGCCCGACAAGCCAACCTCCCCATTGATGAGGGGTATCAATAAGTAGTCAGGGGCTATGGTTGCCCTGGCCCATTGGTAAAGTGGGGCAAGGTTCTAGGTTCTTTGACTAAACAACCAAGACTTTCATCTAGAGGCAGGCCTCTGGAACCTGTACCAACGTTTTAGTGGGGAGTGGCAAACAGCTGTACCCAGTATTTTCGATCGCCCCCATCAACATATCCCACGCCAAGTTCCGAGAAGGCTGGGTTCAAGATGTTCTGTCGATGGCCGCTGCTGCCCATCCAGGAATCCATCACCGTTTGGGGGCTGGTTTGCCCCATGGCGATATTCTCGCCGATGGCAGACCAGCTATAACCTGCATCTTCGATCCGAGTTTGCATGGTCGAACCCTCTGTCCCCCTATGGCTGAGGCTGCCCCGACGAGCTAAATCTTCGGCCTGGCGCTGGGCGGCTTGATTCAGTTGCTCGTCTAACACGAGGGCCGATAATCCGACCTGTTGTCGTTCCTGGTTCACCAGGGCTAGCAATGCCTGAATGATGCCGTTTGGTGAAGCTGCTTGAGGTCCCCCCGAGGGCGGCTGACTATGCTGGGTAGCGGAGCTGTTGCATTGCCCCTGGGCATCAGCCTCCCTGGGCAGAATCCCATCGACCCCAGCTAACAGCAACAGTAACAGGGCTGCTTGCCCTAAAGACCGGCATCGAAACAGATTGACCATCGTCATCGTAGGGTTCTCCTAGGCTTCTTCCTCCATTGAAGCGGCTTCGATAAAAATTCGGGTCACTTCTGAATGGGTTGTGCGAATGCTTTTTTCAATACGGCGTACCGCAGCTTCAATGTCATCGGCAGAAAGGTCATTGCGAAACTCTATATTCATAGCCAGCATGACCTCCCTCGGGCCCAAATGCAGGGTAATTGGTGGACCCATCTCAGACACCGTATCATCTGATTTTACGATGGTTTTGATGCTCTCCCGCACCGCTTTAGAGGCGCTTTCACCGACCAGCAAACCTTTCGTTTCGGCAACCAGTAGAATCGCTACGACGGTTAGCAGCACCCCGATGGTGATAGAAGCAATACCGTCGTAAAGGGCGTTTTCGAAAAGCTGAGTCAGCAGAACACCAGTGAATGCGATCGAAAGTCCCACCAATGCGGCCGCATCTTCCACAATCACGATGAAGGAACTGGGGTCTTTGCTATCTCGAATGGCCTGCCATAAGCTGACCTCAGCCTTACGGGGATAGGCTTTGTTGAACTCTCGAATGGAAATAACCAGAGCCGTTCCCTCAAACATTGCGGCGACGCCCAAAACGACATAGCTGACCATCGCGTGGCCACCTACTTCGGGGTGCTCAAAACTACCAAACCCCTCGTAGATTGAGATGCCACCCCCTAGGGCGAAAATCAGCACCGCCACCATCAGCGACCAGAAATACAGTTCCTGCCCTCGCCCCAGGGGAAACTGCTCATCAGGGGCCGCCTGGCTTTGCTGGATTCCGTATAGCAGCAGCAACTCATTAACGGAGTCCACCACCGAGTGAACACCCTCCGATAACATGGCAGAACTGCCGCTGATAGCCGCCCCCACAAACTTGGCAATGCCAATGGCGATATTGGCGGCTAGGGCAGCATAAATAGAGACTTTGGAAGATTCGGCACCAGCCATGGTTCTGCGCTTTAGATCATTTCTTGGCCCATTGTAAGGGCGATCCTACAGGCCCAAGGCGCCAACAACAGATTCCTTATCTGACAAGTCGCCGATTAACCGGTGCAACGGTGGGGGTAATCGTTTGATGAGGGTAGGTACGGCAAAGACCTGGTCTTCTTGCAGCAGTTCAGGATGCTCATGAATATCCACTATCTCAAGGTTGTAGCGACCGGGTAGATACTCTTCACACAGCTGCTTGATACGCTTAATGGCCCGGATCGAGCCAGGGCTTCCCTTAGAAACATAAAGGCGAAATTGGTAGTATTCTGGTTCAAAACTTTCCAGATACTCCGTGACGTCCTGAGCCCCGGGCGGGAAAAGCTTATTGTCATCAGAAGAAGAGGGATTCATGGCTACATCGAAAAATGGTCTACAAAGGAGGCCTTATTGAGCATCGGAGCCAAAGTTATCAGCCCGTCGAAGCTTGGCCCGTTCTCGTTGTTCCCTCATGAGTTGATTTTCCCGCACCTGGGCCTGTTGGATCATCTGCTGTAGGTCATCTTTTTCTAGCTCAAATTCGGCCTGCAGGGCTTGAATTTGGGCTTCCATCACCAAACGTTTGCGTTCGATTTCCTGCTGTCGCCGGTCGATGGTTTGTTGTCGGGCTTCCGCCTCAGCCGCCTCTTGCGCTTCTTGCACCACTCTGGCGGTACCCGTAGCCACCCCACCTGAGCCCAGATAGACTTCAATCAGTTCAATCCCCTGACTGGTGAGCTTGAATTCCCGCACCTGATTCGAGTGATTAATGCCCCGGGCTTTGAGCACATAGAGCAAGCGATTACGTTCGCCATTTTCTTCCTGATCCCGCAGCAAAAGCCATACATCCATCAGGGAAGAAATGCCCACCTCTGTTCTTTCCAGGGGGCCGCCTCCGGTGGTGAGACTGGTCATCATAGTGGTGATGCCACAGGTTTTCATATAATCCACCACGCGAATCAAAAAGGACTGCACATGGTGCTGCTGCCCAGCAGAAAGGATGCCGGAGATGGGATCAAAAATCACCATCTTGGGCTGAAATTCGGTTACCAGTTGGGAAATCTTAACCAGGTGCATTTCCAGCCCAAACGAAGTGGGGCGCATGGCAAAGAACTTCAGTTTCCCCTGGTTTCGAGGAGTGGCCAGATCCACCCCAATGGATGCCATATTACGGATGACCTGGCTGGCAGACTCTTCGAAGGCAATGTAAAGACAGTTTTCACCCCGCTCGTAGCACGCCCTGGCCAGATGGGCAGATAGGGAACTTTTGCCGGTACCGGCGGTTCCTGAAACCAGAACACTGCTGCGACGATAAATACCCTTTCCCCCCAGCATTTGGTCAAGTCCGGCAACACCGGTAGAAATTTGTTCGCTGGTAACGTCATACTCCAGAGTGGCCGATGTGAGGGGTAGCACCACAATGCCATCGTCCTCAATCAGAAATGGGTATTCATTGGAGCTGTGCTGGGAACCACGGTATTTGATAATGTGCAGACGCCGGGTCGACAAATCTTCTTGAATGCGCTGGTCAAGGGCAATGACGCAGTCAGACACATATTCCTCAGTACCGTGACGGGTCAGGGTATTGTCGCCACTTTCTGCCGTGATGATGGCGGTAACCCCCTTCGACTTCAGCCACAGGAACAGTCGCCGCAGTTCAGACCTGACTAAGGCTCCATCGGAAAGGTTGCCAAATAAAGTTTCTAAGGTATCGAGGACAACGCGCTTAGCCCCGATGTGGTCAATCACGTAGCCGATGCGGGCAAATAAGGCTTCCAGGTCGTAGGAGCCAGTTTCGGCAAACTGCCCCCGCTCGATGTGGATATAGTCCAGACCAAAGAGTTTCTCCGCCTGTAAACCTGGAATATTCCAGCCCAGGGAAGCGACATTCTGAATTAACTCGTGAACGGACTCTTCAAAGGATATAAACGCTCCGGGTTCCCCATAGTCTATAGCTCCCCGCACCAGAAATTCCATCGCCATCAGAGTTTTGCCACAGCCTGCCCCGCCACATATCAGAGTAGGGCGGCCCTTGGGCAACCCCCCAAAGGTAATGTCATCAAGACCACGGATACCAGTTGGACATTTCTCCAGGATGGGGGCGGAAGTTGTCAAATCGTTTGAATCCATACTTGCTGAATTTAAAACAGCCAGACCAAGGCTAGCGGTACTGACCAAGGGGTAGGTTCTCGGCGTTGTCTACGTTCGACTCCCCACCAAATCCTGACCAAATTTGATCAGCCCCTGGACAGTTACCATAAACCATCGTCTAGCCTATGGTTCTACAGTCTATTCCGGCTCCGTCCCAGGGGCTAATTTTAGGATGTTTTTTTAAACTATTGAATATTGCCCATCCAGAGCGAGAAGTTTGTGGACCAACAACTGCATCTCCTATCAACTGCCAATTTGAAGCTGAAAGCGGTGGCGGATCGAAGCAAGACAGTGGCTGGCAGGTCTCCCTGGGGTTGGCCCCAAAACAAGCGCTGCCGTCCTGGCCTTTAGTCCCCTTCACCGTTGGGCACTAGCGGTAGACAAGGAAAGGACGCCTTAAGCATCATTCCACTACTGCCCGGCTAGCAAAGTTTCTAATGCCAGTTGCGCCCTGGCCTGTACCGCGAGAGTGGCATCCTCAGCAACAACGGCGCTAAGGCGAGTGGCAATTAACTGACTGGGGTGGTTGTCGGACTGCAAATTATGAACAGAATTATTGAGGGTTGCAATAGCCAGCGCCTCCAGCCCCACCACTGCCGCATAGCGCACTACCCATTCCGGGTCAGCGGTGTTGTGCATCAGCGTTTGCATCACCTTGGTCTGTGCTGCCGCCGCTTCTGCGTCGGGCAGCAGGTTCCAGTGGATGGTGCCGATGCCTTTGGCCGCAGCTCGACGAACGCTAAGGGCAAAGTCTCCCTCGGCGGTTTCGATCAAAATATCCAGAGCGCGAGGGTCGCCAATCAGAGACAGCGCCCGAATTGCCCAGGCCCGAGCACCATAGTTATAGCCATCTAGTAGCTCTAGCAACGTGGGGACGGCAGTCTCACCGAGGGACACTAGGCCATCCACGGCCGCGACGGCAGCACCGGGATTGTTATAGCCCAGCACTTTAATCAGGATAGGAATCGCCTCCGGCTCTTGCGCTGCAGCCAGTTCCCGCACGGCCATTACAATGCCCGCCTTAGAGTCCGCCGTTTCTACGGCCTGAATCAGGGCAACCAAGTTGTTGGCAGAAGCCATCATAGTCATGGTTTCGACAAACCGTTACAGCAAATTATCCATCAGTGTGAGCACCTGACGCGATTCTGCAGAGAGCCCATTTTTGGCGAAGTTCGTTTCCTGCAAATGGGTTTCGATCACACCCTGTAACGCAATTAACTTCAGGCTGTTTTCCGCCAATGCCGTTGAGATGGGGTGGGCCGCTGGTAGATAGCCTATCGCGCCCAGGTCCATCAGTGCTGACCGTCGAAGCTGCAGGTTTTGACTATAGAGCCGTTCTACCAGCTGGTCAGCGTAGGCATTATCTCCGGTAAGTTGGTACATGGCCCGAGCGGCAGCATTTTGTACCTGGGAAACGTCGTGGTGGAGGAAAGGCTCCACAAACGGGACGACTTCGTGATCCGCCAGGCGACCGAGGGCTTCCAGAACCGCGTTGTAGGGCTGGGTCAGGTGGGGTTTACCGGGAACTTGAGTCGCCGCCTCAATCCCCCCGGCCAATAAAGATTTCAAGGCCGGGACCGCCCGACTATCGCCCAGCATTTCTATGGCCTGGGCGGCCGCTTCCCGCAGGTAGTAATCTTCGCAGGCGAGACAGTCGATCAGGACCGGGACCACGCGGGTTTCACCAAGCTTGCCCAAAGCTCGAGCGGCATTGCGCCGCAGGGGATAACCTCCGTCAGGGGCACGATCCGTTTCGTCCGCCAGACAGTCTACTAATGCGTCAATGGCCTCGGGCAGATTGACACGGAACCGCCCAATCCACCAGGCGGCGTAGTAGCGCAGGCTCGGATCTTCCGTTTGACGGAGGTTGGCGAGGGCTTGCTCGACGGTTAGGGATTCTCCCTGAATAGTAGGCAGTTGTTGAGAGTCTAGAACCATCGAATGTATAACTTAGGAATCAGAATTAATCTAGTTCCAAATTTTGACTTTTGAGGTAGCTAGCCCCTGCAAAATTCAAAACTAAGAACTTAAAACTCACCCATTCCTTAGCTTGCACCGTTGTCGCTAGACAGAGGTTGGATGCTAACGATTTTGCCGCCCATGCGGGTGATCCGCTGCATTTCTTCGTTCATACGGCTGTAGGGAACCTTGATGAACACGCTGCCGCTTTTGCGAATGGGGTAGTTGTTTTGGTCGGTCGTCTCATTTTGACGCATCCCTTCTACTTCGTAGAGAAAAATGCGGTTGCCAGAAGGGGATGCGGTTTGAGCGCCAAAAGCATTCTGCGCGAGCATGAAATAAATTCTCCTAATCGTGCGAGAAAGGGGTATAAATTCTAAGGAGTAGAGACGCCGGACCGACGACTCTACTCATTTAGCAGGTTATCAACACCTACATGCTGGCCTGGGTAATGCTGGTTACCCGACCGCCCATTTTATTGATCTGCTGCAGCTTGGTAGACAGCTGCTCATAGGGCACCAGATACGCCTGGTTAATGCGGCGCACTTTAGGATAACGGGGCAGATTAGCGCCCATCACTTCTACCCGGTACACTCGACCCGCCTGAGTCCCGTAGGGGGTAGACCCACCCAGGGCTTTCTTCGGGGTATTGAGCTTATTCGCCCGAGCCGAATAGCCCGCAGCGCTGCCGGTGGGAGCAGAAATTGAGGAAGAGGTATTCCGCCCCAATTCACCCGCCAGACGAGACTGCTTGCCGCCGGACTGAGCCCGATCGCTGGTGGCATAACCGCGATACAGCTGGAAAATCCGGGTGAACCCGACCGACCGCTGGCCGGCCTGGTACACAAAGCTGCGGTAGTAGGGCACAACATTGTCGCCAAAGTTCGACTGGTACTCTTCGCTATCAACGAAGGAATCGACATCGGCGTCGTAGCCTTCATTTTCGTAGCGGTCGAGGTGCTCGATCACTTCGGCTTCGTCGTAGGGTGCCCGACCCAGCAAATGCTTGAACTGCAGCTCAATCACCCGGGTCTGAAAGTTGCCGTAGAAAAACTTTTCTTTGTACAACTCAGACTTGGCTACGGCCCGCACGAACTCGCGCACGGTGATGTAGCCGTTCTTCAGCAAAGACTCAGCGCTGTTCAGACGCTCAGACTTCATTAAATAGTCGTTTCCGAGCAGCTGCCGGTAAACGGCCCGAATCACCTGTTCGGCATCTTCGGGAGTCCAGTTTGCCCGCAGCTCAACGGGAGACGTTTCACTAAATGCAGCCGTCCCCAAACGGGATGCTGCTGCCGTAATTGGCACAGTACTATCCTCCTTTTTCACAACATGGGAGGGACTGGCGAAAGGTGTCTAAATCCAAAGCAAAACACCCATAGTCAGATACCCTAGCGTAGGGGCGAAC
>CAZPYG010000007.1:53960-87962 GCA_964590465.1 uncultured bacterium
TGTCTAAATCCAAAGCAAAACACCCATAGTCAGATACCCTAGCGTAGGGGCGAACGGCCGTTCGCCCCTACCAGACATCATCAATAGATGACAGCTTTTGACGAAAGACACCCTCTACCAGTCTTCTCATTAAAACCGTTGGGTTAGGCTAAATCTACTTTGGTGACACGCCCACCCATGCGGTTCACCTGCTGCAGCTTTTGGGAAAGCTGCTCATAGGGCACCAAAAACTCGGTATTGGTGCGGCGAACCCGAGGGCCACCCGCTTTTGCAGACTGGCTGACCCTTACGCGGTAGAGCTTTTCGCGGTTACCACCGGCAGTACCCACAATGGCCTGGCCTGTGCTACCGTTAGCGACAGGAGAAGCCGAATTTCGGGCAATTTCTGATACCAGGCGTGATCGAACGCTGCCGCGCTGGCTGCGGTCGCTGGTACCATATCCTCGATACAGTTGGAAAAATCGAGGAAATCCTACAACTTTCTGGCTCCGTTGGGTTAGATGACCGCGGTAGTGGGGCACAATGCTATCCCCAAAGCTATCACGATACTCCTGGGAATCAATGTAGGAGTTAATTTCAGCTTCGTATCCGTGGGTGTTATAGATGTCGGTGTGCAGGGCGATTTCGTCCTGACCGTAGGGCGCACGACCTAAAAGATGCTTAAAATTCAGTTCAATAAAGCGGTTTTGGGGTGTAGCCGAGAAAAATTTCTCCCGGTACAGGTCCGATAAGGCTAACGCCCGCACAAAATCGCGAACTGAGATTTCTCCCTGCCGCAGCAGAGACTCAGCACTGGTATTGCGCTCGCTGGTCATAATGTACTGGTTGCCGAACACCTGACGATAGGCTGCACGAATCACAGCATCAAGGTCAGAGTCACTCCAGTTCGGACGCAGCTCTACTCGCATCGACTGCTCGTAAGAAGAGACGCCTAAACGTCCCGCTGCAGTTGTAACTGCCATAGTTGCCTCCTCGGCGAATTACAGATACAACAATGCCCGGACGAACAAACAATCGCTAACAGGCTTGCTAACAACTGTCTGCCCCTCCGGGCAACCGCCAACCTAGCTCAGGGCGTTGATGGCGTAGTCGATGTAGGAGTTAGCTTCAACAGCACCGTCACCAGACAGACCGTGGTTAGCCTTGATGTACTTCAGGGCTTCAACGTACCAGCTGGGGGACAGCTCAAAAGTGCTGTTGATTTCATCGAGACCTGCAACCAGGTACTCATCCATGGGGCCAGTACCGCCAGCAATCAGGCAGTAGGTGACCATGCGGAGGTAGTAGCCGATGTCGCGGGAGCACTTGGCCTTACCACGCTCATCAGCAGCGTAGTTGGGGCCTTGCATTTGGGTGGTGTAAGGGAACTTGTTGTAAACGGCTTGAGCAGCACCGCTTACCAGGGAATCAGACTTGGTGGTCAGAGCTTTAGCAGCTTCCAGACCAGACTGAGCCTGACGCAGACGACCGAATGCGATTTGCATTTCGGTGCTGCTCAAAAAGCGACCTTGGGAATCAGCAGCAGCAACTGCTTCAGTCAAAGGGGTTTTCATAGCTGAGGTTCTCCTTCAGTTGTCTTCACAGCAAATGAACATCGAATTAGAGGAATTACGCCGGGGCGTAAATCAAGAGAGGTCCAATTAAGGCTGAACCTAAGCAACTGCAGCAGCTGCCAAGTCGAAGTAGCTACCGATCTCGGAAACGAGAGAGCTGCAATCACCCTGGGTGATGTTGCTGGGATCGTTAACCATCCCGATAGCAGCTTCCTTCATTTTCTCAACGCCAGCCGCTACGGAAGCACCGGGGGTACCCAGAGCAACGTAGGTCTCGCGCAGGCCGTTCAGACAACGGTCGTTCAGAACGCTAGCATCGCCAGTGAAGATAGCGTAGGTCACATAACGCAGGATGATTTCCATGTCGCGCAGGCAAGCAGCCATACGACGGTTGGTGTAGGCGTTACCACCGGGAGCAATCAGCTGGGGCTGTTCGGCGAACAGAGCCCGGGCAGCATCAGCAACGATCTTGGAAGAGTTGCTGGTGATGCGGTTTACAGAGTCCAACCGCTTATTGCCGTCTGCAACCATGCGCTGCAGAGCATCAATCTGATCGGTGGAGAGGAAGTCGCCCCGTGCGTCAGCTTGAGAAACGACCTTGGTGAATGCGTCAAACATCGACTCAAATCTCCTAATTTTTGTCGCTGAGTTTGTTTGAAAGTGGTCTAATGACCGCTCGTTAACTGGTTCAGCCGAGCTGGCCAATTAACGCTATGGAAGGATCTTAAAGATCGGCGAGACCCATTTTCTCATTTAGTTAACATTTCTTCAGGTTTGTTCAAAGCTCGACATAATCGGAAATAAACAGCCTGATAAGTTAACCGAATGGAATCGGGGAAGCCATCACCGAAGATGATGGCCTGTCTGTCGAAACCTTTGCCGGAATTGGCTTTGGGGTTTCAACAAACCCTCCAAAAATGTTTATACACTGCTGTAGAGGCTTTGTCTTTTACAAGTTGTTAAGGCTAAGACGGCAAATTGTAACTTTCAAAACGGATAATTTAGGCCAACTCAAGCCTCCAGCAGTTTGTGCCCCTGCCTGGACTATCTAAGCTGTCTTAACAGAGCTTCACAAAGATTCGTTAGGAAAATCTTGTCGATGCCCTTGAAATTACTGGGTTATCGAGCTTGGTGTCAGGGTGTTTTCCGTAGATTTCACTATGCGCCTGAACGTCCCAGCGGAATGGCTTATGATCAAACTCATGCGCTGTTATAAACCGCAACATTATTGCCGACTTAATTTCAGGTTTTACTTGACCCATGATGGATGTAATGGATTTCTTTCGTCTCAGCCAGGGGCAGTGGAATTCCCAGCGGACAACCCACCACCTGCCCTTTCGCCGGGCTGAACTGGGCGGCTCTACCATCACCGTAGAAGCCCTCAACGCCGACCACCCCAGGGTGATCGAAATTTGTCAGCTACATGAAGTTGACCCTGCCACCGCCGTAGGGGGCGCTTCCGTCGTCTGGAAGGGGGCCATGGCCTGGGACCGGGATGAGGACAACCACGAAGGCAGCACCATTTTTGCCCTGGTGCCCGATCCCGATAACCCCCGCGAGGGCCAACTGCTGCGGGAACGGGGCTACGCCGAAATCGTGCCCGTAATCGGTCGCTACGAAGTGGATGACGACGAAGGTCTGCTGCTCACCACCGAATACGAAACCATGAGTTCCGTCGAGCGGTTCTGGTTCGCCCACCCCGACCTGCGCATGCGCACCAGCATCGTCAAGCGCTTCGGCGGCTTCAGCACTGCCTCCTTCTGCGCCGAGTCCCGGATGTCGGAATCTGCTGACGCGATAGATGCAGGTCAGGAAGACCAGTCTCCCGAGCAGGTTCCCGCAATGTCAGCCTTCGGCTGGTAAGGGAATCCTTTAGCGATAACCCAGTCCATAAGCTGTGGTCAATTGATCGCAGCTTTTTATTATTAACGAGAGAAATATATAAGGAGTCTTCGTAACGTCAGTTGGGAACAATGCCCGACAGTGGATAGTTCAGCTAAATCCCCTCCTTGGAGGGGTACCCGAAGGGCGGGGTGGGTCGAATCCGCAGCGGAAAGCTCACCTGTGGGTTACGGCCAATGCTTAATGATTCGGGTTGAACCCTGATGTAATTAAGGCCTAACCCACGCTACAGTTCCTTCAACCTCACCCACCTCACTGACCCCACCCATCCACTCACCTACCCCTCCACCCCTCACTCCAAACCCCTCCCCATTGACCCATCTCAATATCACAAATAGTTTTTTCTTCCAAAACTTGAAGAAACATATCCCTTTGTAACTCTCTCTGTCGAAATAAAAAGGGGTGTTCCCGCTATCCCTTAGGCTGGTAAACCGTAGCCTGCCATACCAAAGTTGCCTAAAGCAGGCCATTTTGCTCCCACGGGAAGGTAAATCACAACTGGCCGTTGGGATGAAAAGCAGAAGTAAAAATCGCGGATGGAGGAAAATCAAGAACGTGAATCTGCCGCTACTAACCTATGAACCGAACAGTCAAAACCAGCGAGTAGATGGTTACGAAGTTCCCGGTGATGACCAGCCCAGAATTTTTACCATTGACAACGTCGGTACGGCCATCGACATGGATGCCGTCATCAACGCGGCCTACCGTCAGGTCTTCCATGAGCAGCAGATGCTCAAGAGCAACCGTCAGCAACTGCTAGAGTCGCAGCTGCGCGGGGGGCTGATCACCGTCAAAAGTTTCATTCGAGGTTTGGCCGTTTCAGACGCCTTTCGCACCTGGAACTACGAAGTCAACAACAACTATCGCTTCGTAGAGCTGTGTGTGCAGCGTCTGCTCGGTCGAAATGTCTACGACAACAAAGAGAAACTGGCCTGGTCCATCGTGCTGGCTACCAAGGGCCTAGAGGGTTTTGTCGATGCCCTGCTCAACAGTGAAGAATACGTTTCTAACTTTGGCGACAATGTGGTGCCCTATCAGCGGCGGCGGATACTGCCCCAGCGGGACCAGGGAGATCTGCCGTTTGAGCGGGTGCCCCGTTATGACCAGAATTATCTGCGCACATTAGAGAACCTCGGTTACGACTTTTCTGCCGATCGGCCGCTGCCGGATTCCGATTTCCTGGAAACTCCGCCTGCTGTGCGTAAAGTGGCTGGTGCCATTACCGTCGGCCTGGCCATTTTCCTGAGCCTGGTGTTGGTTGCCGTTGTGCTCTCCTGGTTTGGGTGGATTCAGCTCTAATCCAGCAGTTTTTTCCGGACCATGCTTGTGTCTGCAACTTTGCCTCATCAGTTCATGATGGGGCTTTTTTTGCAGTTTACAGAAACTACACCAAGATGCCGTATCGTGCCCCTCGAATAGTCACCGTGATACTCTGCGCCTGCATACTCAGAAGCAAGGTTCGCAAGATCACCAGGGCTGGTAAAATCACGTCAGCTCGGCCAGGTTCCATGCCCGGTAAATCTGCCCGTTGGGATATTGACATGCGGTTGAGTTCCTGAAACAGCGTCGTAATATCATCTAAACCGCAGCAATAACCGTCAATTCGGCGGAAATCGTATCCTTCAAGTTCCTGTAAAAGAGCCGCTAGGGTCGTTGCCGTTCCCCCAGTTACTATGACCAAACCAGGAGGGATAGCAACCTCTATGGAAGCAAAATAATTGCTCAAGAATTGCTCCATTCGCTGCAGATCCAGAGCAGCTAGACCATCGCCATGGCCAAACTGTTGTTTGAGTAAAACCGCTCCCACAGGAATACTCCACCATTTGTCAATCTGACCTGGAATGCCCGTAATAATTTCCGTGCTCCCTCCGCCAATGTCAATGGCCAGGAGTTGCGGCTGGGACTCAGGGCGGGGGGCGACACTGATGGGCGGCGGCAGGAGTTGTGAAATTCCCCTGAAGGTATAGTCGGCTTCCTCCTCTCCACTGAGAATCTGTAGAGACCAGCCAAAGGTCTCTCTGATGGCCTGGCAACAGGCATCAGCATTTTCCGCTAGACGCAATGCAGCTGTGCCAAACACCTTCAGGTCCTGGATGGGATATTCGCTGAGAATCGCTTGATAGGTCTTGAGCACCTCCATCAATCGTTCCAGGGCAGCGGCACTAATTTGCTGAGTACTGGTAAGGGATTCGCCTAAACGAGTGGTTCGGGCCAGGTCAATTTCCGGCTGAACCTGAGTTTCCTGGCATTGAGCAATTAACAGCAAAGCCGAATGGGTGCCAATATCAATCGCAGCGGCATAGGTCATGGGTTCAGACACCCTAAGGTTTGAGGTGAAGCTCTGCGGATAAATAGTCAATAAACTGCTTGGCAGAACGTCCCGAACGACCGTTGTGACGGGTTGCCCACTGCAGAGCCCGGGGCACCAGGTCCTCTTCAGAAAGGGGAATGTTTGCCTGCTGAGCCCAATGTTTAACAATCGCGAGATAGGTGGATTGATCCGCCGGTTCAAAGGTAAGGGTCAAGCCAAACCGATCGCTAAAAGAAAGCTTTTCCTGCAGGGTATCCCAGGCCTGGACTTCGTCCTGATCCCGAGGGCGGGGACGGTCGCTGAAGAACTCCCGCACCAGATGTCGACGGTTGGACGTAGCGTAGACAACCACATTGGCCGGACGAGACTTAATGCTGCCCTCCAGCACGACTTTTAGGGCTTTAAAGGCATCATCATCCTCTTCAAAGGACAGATCATCCACGAAGATAATGAACTTTTGGGGAACTGACCGCAGCCTATCCACAATCTGGGGCAGGTCATGCAGCTTAGATTTGGTCACTTCAACCAAACGCAATCCCTTGCCATGGAATTCCGTCAGCAGTGCTTTTACCAGGGATGATTTGCCCGTTCCACGGCTACCGTAGAGCAGCACATTCAGGGCGGAATAACCGTTCAGCAGGGCCAGGGTGTTCTGCAAAAGCTGTTGCCGGGGATACTCATAGGCCGTCAGTTGATCCAGACGGATGGGATCGGGACTAGCAATGCCCTCCAACCGACCCTTTTGCCATGTTAAAGCCCGATACTGGGCAAACAACCCCACACCATTGCTTCGGTAATGGTCCGCTAAGCGGGGTAATTCGGTGCCCCAGTTTTGCCCTTGGAACTGAAAGGGCGATGGAGATTGTTCCTGAATATCCCAGGCCGCAGGAGGAGATGGAAGCTGGGCGACGGCTTGCACCCACTCCGCAACTTGCCCCGGATCAAGGTAATAAATCTGCTGGAGTTGTTCCACATCTTGGCGGGCAGCCTCTACCAACGGTTGAGGTAACTGATCCAGCGGGGAGCTTTGAGACCGCTTAGCAAAGGCATTATCAGCATAGGCTAGCTGCCGCAGCAGATAATTTCCCCAGGTTTCACCATGGGTCGCCAACGCTTGAAACCAGTCTCCATAGGCTCGTAAGCTTTGAATCACCTCGCCATTAGCCACAGCCCACAGCAGCTCTAAAAATGTTTTTCCTAGAGGGTCATCAAATATCTGCCGGAATACCAGCAAGCCCTCAATTATGAGGCGATATTTCTGAGCCTGGGCGGTTGCGTTTACTCCATCCATACGGGCGCTATAGACTGCATTACCAAAGATTAAGCTACCTCACTTTAATCAATGAAGATAAGAACAACCTAGGGAACTCGCAAAGATAGCGCCCATTCACCGAAGGATTTACAAGCAGCATGACCGTTTGTCACCTGGCCCTGGGGTCAAATATTAACCCGACAAAAAATCTCAGGCAGGCCGTTAACCAACTGGAAGCTTTGCCAAATTTTACCCTGGAGGCCGTTTCTCCTTGGTATGAAACGGAGCCCTGGGGCATTACCGACCAGGCCGCCTTTGTAAATCTGGTGCTGCGGGGGCAGTGGCAGGACGGAGTCATGGACCTACTGCAAGCCGGATTAGCCATAGAAGCATCTCTAAATCGGGTGCGCCGGGTGAAAAATGGCCCCCGCACGATCGATATCGACATTCTCCTCTTTGGCACCGAACGGCACCAATCGGAAGTCCTGACGGTTCCTCACCCTGGCCTTTATCAGCGAGACTTCATGTTGGTGCCACTGCTTGATATTTCTCCACAAGCCAAGGATCCGGTTAGCGGTAGACCCCTGGAAATTTTTCGGCCTCAGTTGCCCTACCGCTGCATCCGTCGCCAACTCGATCAGCCAGGGGGGTGACTCTTAACCATGGTGAAATCACCCCCGGGCAGGGTAAGTTCTAGTCAAAAGAACAGTGGACAGTAATTTTCAAGTTGCTTTCGGCAGTACCCTTGGTAACGTAAGGCACTCCGGCTTCCCCACCCACTTTGAGGCCAAATTCTAGGGTCACTGACTCAACATTGGCAGTGGCCATATCTTTGAAGGCATTCATAGTGTAAGTCGTGTAGGTTCGGATCGTCCCCTCAATGGCTTTAAAGCTTTGGGCAGCATGGCGCTGAGCCACCTGGCTGGTTGTCCCCCAGTTAACGCCTTTTGAAGTACGCGTCGTCTCGGCTGGCATATTTGGGGCACCCAAACCGTTGCCGGGTGCATCTGGGGCAACAACGTCTTCAGTGGCTTCCATGTAAATTTCGGTGCCGTCTTCGAGCACGATGGGTACCAATTGGGTCATGATGCACGCTCCGATAGGTAAGTCGAGTAACTTACCCTATAGGATTCCCGAACTTTGGCAGAACATACCACATCAGATTTATGGCCTATGACGGCGAATTATCCGTACCGCATCGGCTTCCGCATCGGCAATATTTTTGTTTATAAGAAGATAGGGATGTTTTGAATAAGCGGGTAGCAATGGTCAATCTCATGCCTGAGACCCAAACCAACACCAACACCAACGACTTCCTCTATCCAGTAGAAGATGCTCAAAGAATTTTGCAAATTGCGATCGCAAGCCAGACGGAAGCTGGCGATCTATCCCGCAGTCAACTGATCGAAATTGCTGATGAACTGGGAATTTCCCATCAAACCCTCCTGGAAGCGGAGCAAACTTGGGAAACCCAAAAACATGAAATCGCCGACCAGCGCCTCTTTGACCGCCAGCGTCGGGATCAGCTGCACCACGGCTTCGCCCGGTTCTGCATTTTTGGCGGTTTTCTTCTGCTCTTGCACTTGCTGAGTGGTGGGAACTTCCTCCTCACCGCTCTGGTTTACGTAGTTGTGGCTCCCTGGTTTCTCAAGCTAGTTTGGGACGCCTGGCGGATTTATCGCCCCAACGAATATGCCTACAATCAAGAATTTCAACGGTGGCGTCGAAAAAGACGCATGGAACGGGCCGTTAATGGCATCATGCGACGGCTATTGCGCTAAGTTCATTCATCACTACAGTCGGCCCTGTAACCGGTATAAATGGCAGTTGATTCATCCCTCGGCGTTTTGGAAATCAACGGCATAAACATCTGTACCCCCGCCCAGGGCAAACTGCAACGAGTAAGACAGCGTTTTGCTGGAGGTCGTGACAAAGATTAACATCCCCATGAAGGTCATCACCCCCGCCAGACCAAAAATTCCCCGGTAGCCCAAACCGTCCGCAATAGTGCCAAAAATCGGGCCGGCAAAGGCAATCCCCAAATCAAACCCGACCATAGCCAGACCAAAGGTTCGCCCTCGTTCATTGGGGAGCGATCGATCTCCCATGAGGGCCGCAATCATGGGAATCAAGGTACCGGCTGCAAATCCCTGAATTAACCCCGCCAGCAAAAATATCGGGGCGCTGTTGGCTAACCAGAAAACCGCCATAGATAGGCTATACAGCCCTAGGCTGGCGGTAATAAACCGTCCCCGTCCGTGGAGATCGGAGGCTCGGCCTACCATCAACCGGGAAATAAAGCTGGCAAGGGCGGAGGCAGTGTAGATCAATCCTACATTGAGGTCCAAACCAACCTCACGGACATAGAGGGGCACGAAGGTACTGAGAGTGCCAAAGGCAAGACCGACCAGCAGAAGGACAATCGCCGGTACCCTGACCCGCCCGGTCCATAACAGCTGCCAGAACTTTTCTGATTGCCTCCGAGCTCCATTCGTAACGGTGGACACCGGGCGATAGGGTTCTTCCAACCGCAAAATTAGTAAAAGCCCCATGATTCCCAATATTCCCATTGCCAGAAATGCGGTAAAAAACCCACGGGCCTCGTAAAGGAAGCCTCCCAGAGCCGGCCCTAAAGCCATCCCCACCGGATTCACCAGACTCATATAGCCAATCAACTCTCCCCGCCTGGTCGGAGGAGCAATATCGAGGACCAGGGCACTGTAGGCAACCACAAAAGCAGCAATACTCAGACCGTGAAAAGCACGGATGGCCATCAGGGCTAGCATCGACCCATCGATTGTCAATGGGTACCCCAGCACATCCACCGGGAAGATAACGTGGGGCAACATCTGAACTAAGAGGTAGCCAAAGGGGGCGATCGCGATTGCGCTCAACCCTATAATCATCACCAACTTCCGGCCTCGCTCATCAGCCAGGCGGGAAAGGGTAGGTCGGGCCACGATTAAACCGATAGCAAAGGACGCCATCACGATACCAATCTGCTGTCCGCTGCCCCCCAGGGTTTCAATAAATAGGGGCAGAGTGGGCAAAAATCCCGCCAGTCCCGCCCAGAAACACAGCCCAGCCACAAACAGTACCGCTAAATTCGTGCGCACTGGTGGGCTAAAGGTCGAGAAAATGGTCACAGTCTCGTCACTCCCCTGGGGTTTCCGATTTCGAGCAATTCAAAAAGGTTGTCGTGATCTTAATGTAAACAAATGTTGCAAGACTTGCCCATCATTCGCGGTGCTCAATTTGATGACACAGGGCAGTATCGTTACCGCCTGACCCGGCAGTGGGATAGAACGCGCCCCAGCCTCACGATTATCATGCTAAATCCCAGCCAGGCTGATACCGCGGTAGATGACCCCACCATTCGTCGGTGTATGGGGCTAGCTCACCCCTGGGGGTTCGGTTCCATTATCGTAGTCAATTTATTTGCCTACCGTACGGCATACCCTCGCCGCCTGGGCCAGGTCGAAGATCCAGTTGGCCCTCACAACAATACGTCCCTCTGGGAGGCAACCCAAACCAGCCCCAAAATTTTGCTGGCTTGGGGCAATGGGGGCCATCTTCATCAGCGAGATATCGGTGTCTTAGAACTATTGTCACCCTTCCGTAAAAAGTGGTGTTACCTTCACCTAAATCGCAGCGGTCAACCCCGTCATCCCCTCTATATCAGGAGAAATGCAAGCTTACAGCCATGGCCCTAAGCTTGTTTTCGTGACTCAAGCATTTCCTAGATTTGGTTGACCAACTCTGGGTCGCCACCTAAACGGAACGGCCCTATTCCCACTCTGAATTTAATTCATCCAGATCTTCCCAATCCTCTAGAGATTCGGGCAAATCATAACGCAACTCGTCAAGGGTCTGCTTTTGGCTTTTGCGAGAAACTCGCCGATACTTCTTTGCCTGCAGTTTGGGCTCGTGCTGGATCTGGCCCGAATCACCCATTTTGACTTTAAGATGGGCTTCCTCGTCCCGCCGCTTTTGGGTCATATCCTGTTGCACCATTAGCTCTTCCAGCATCACCAGATAGATTTCGTAGCGGTCCCAATCAGATCCCACGGCACAACCGGGCTCATCTCGGTGCAGACAATCCTTAAATTGACACCGATGCTGGGTCAGGCGTTGCCGGATCTCAGGAAAACACCGGCCCAGGTCTTCCGGTGCGAGATCTAAATCAGGTTGGTTGAAGCCGGGCGTATCTGCCAAAAAACCGCCAGCAGGCAACTCGAACAGTTCCACATGACGGGTGGTATGGCGGCCTCGTCCAAGCCGGCCGGATACAGCATTGGTCCGCAAATCAGCCTGGGGCACGAGATGATTAATCAAACTTGACTTCCCCACCCCCGAAGGACCGGAAATCACCGTAATATGGTCAGTCAACTGGGCAGCAAGCTGCTCCAAAGCTGGATCAGATTTTACGCTAACGACAACCGGGGCATACCCCCACTGGCGCAGACGCTGCTGCCATTCATCTTGAATTTGGGATGTCACAAGGTCTTTTTTGTTGAGACACAAGCACACCTCCAGCTGAGTCGATTCGGCTTTAACTAAAAATCGGCTGAGTTGCTGTGGGTCTAAATTAGGTTCTGCCAGGGCAAACACCAGCAACAACTGATCAGCATTCGCCATAGGAGGTCGATCGAGCATCGTTTTGCGCGGTTGAACTGCCGCAATTGCTCCACGCCCCCCCAGCCAATCGGGATCCTCCACCAGTACCTGGTCACCCACCATGACCTGCTGCCCAATTTTTTTCAACCGAGACCGACGCAAGCACAACAACAGGGAATGCTTAGGTGATTCCTGCTCCCCGAGAGAGAGTACTTCATCTCCAGTCTGAAGTTGATCCCCCTGTAACCTCACCCAATAATAGTTAGCTTGAACGGCAACAACCACACCCCAAAGTTCATGGGTCATAGGATGCTCTTGCAAAGGCGCTGCCATTAAAACACCCATGGTCACTCGGGACGACGCACCTGTAAAGCAAAATAGCCTGCATGATCAGTCAGACTTTCCAACACATAGCCCTCCATTTTGAGGCTATCCGGTACTTGCTCTACGGGCTCGCCCGGATCCAGCCATACTTCGAGTAGTGCCCCGGGAGACATCTTTTCAAGCTGGAGCTTGGTGCGCACGAAATTAATAGGACAAGGAGTACCCCGTAAATCAAGGGATGCATCAGGGGTAGCGGTACTCACTGCAGGCGGCTTACCTTGAGAGATTCCAGAGTCTTGCTGGCTCATCCGCGAAACAAGCCCCCTAGAAATCCTTCGATGCCTCCCCGGTTAACCTGATCCCCACGAATTTCTGCCAGTTTTTCAATCAGCTCACGCTCTTCCGGCTTCAGTCGGGTCGGAATATCTACATTAACGGTCAGAAGATGATCCCCACGACTGACAGGATTACCGAGCTTGGGAACCCCCTTATTTTCAAGAACAATTACGGTTCCCGGTTGAGTCCCGGCAGGAATTTCCACCTCCGTGGGGCCATCTACCGTTTCTACCTGAAGGCTGCAGCCCAAAATAGCCTGCAGATAACTTACCTTCAAATCAGAAAGGATGTTGATGCCATCCCGTTTGAATATGTCGTCTTCACTGACAAACAAATAAACGTACAAATCTCCGGCAGGGCCTCCCCGTAGCCCCGCATCTCCTTCACCCGAAACCCTTAACCGGGTGCCATTGTCTACCCCAGCGGGCACAGTAATTTTGAGCTTCTTAGTTTCCTGAATCAGACCATTACCAGCGCAAACCTCACAGCGGTCTTCGATAACTTCTCCGGTTCCGCCACAGGTGGGGCAAGCCGAGACTTGAGTGAAGCTCCCAAAGGGGGTACGAGTAGCTCTCCTGACCTGGCCTGTACCGCTGCAGGTGGAACAGGTGGATGGACGAGTACCCGGCTTGGCGCCGCTGCCCTTACAGGTGTCACAGGTTTCTTGATGGCTAATTTTAATTTCCTTTTCGCCACCGAAAACTGCGTCCTTAAAATCGAGTTTCAGATCGAGGCGTAGGTCATCTCCCCGCATGGGACCCCGTCGCCTTGCTCCCTGCCCCATGCCGCCGGAAAAACCGCTAAAGAAGGTTTCAAAAATATCTGCAAACCCGCCCATATCGCTGAAGTCTTGAAATCCCCCAGCACCAGCGCCACTTACCCCGGCTTCGCCGAATCGGTCGTAGCGGGCCTTCATGTCGGGCTCTGAAAGCACCTCATAGGCCTTGTTAATTTCCTTAAAAGTCTCTTCCGCCCCAGGGTCTTTATTGACATCCGGATGATATTTGCGGGCTTGACGCCGATAGGCGCGCTTGATCTCATCCTGGTCAGCATTACGCGAAATACCAAGAATGTCGTAGTAATCACGGGCCATAGAGGGCTACCTAGACAACTCCAGCAACAACCAAACTTAACACCATTTATAGCAACCGTCCTAGCACTTTGGACAGCAGCCTATCCCAATCAATATTGTTCGTGGACTCTTAACGGCAAAGTCAAAATGATTGTGCTTAGGCGGAACTAAGCACCTTCCTTACGGCAGTTCAGGCATCACACCTAGCTGCACCAGACTTTAGGGCGTCAGGTCCAAGGGGATAAAACTATTTTAAGAACTAAACCCCCACTTGGGGTAGGTGGGATACCCGCCCCTCAGCAGCTCCAGACAACTAATCAATTGCTTCGTAGTCTGCGGTTACGGTTGCATCCAACCCCATATCATCGTAGTCGTCTTCATCGGCATTGGGGGGCGCATCTTCAGAAAAACGATGGGTCGAAGCCGGAATTTCCATATCAACCCCTTCCGGCTCGTCAGACTCACGATAGAGGTTAGAGCCTACCGCAAAGAGAGCCTCCTGGAGGGCGTTGATATAGCCCTCCAGATCTTCGGGCCTAATCTCCCGAACGGCCATGGCGGTTCGCAGTTGGGTCACCTGCTCTGCCAAGTTGGCTTTAGTCGTATCGTCCAAGATATCTGAGTTGTCCCTCAGGGTAGCGTCGTAGCTGTAGAACAGATTATCGGCTCGGTTAGCCAATTCAGCTATCCGCCGTCGCCGGTCGTCTTCATCGGCGTAAAGTTCTGCTTCCTGCCGCATTTTTTCAACATCATCGTCAGATAGCCCGCCCGTATTGGTAATGCGGATACTCTGTTCACGGCCCGTTCCCCGATCAAGGGCAGAGACCTTTAAGATGCCGTTAGCATCGATTTCAAAAGAAACCTCAATTTGAGGGACACCGCGGGGAGCAGGAGGAATTCCAGTGAGCTGAAACTTACCAAGGCTTTTATTATCCCTGGCCATAGCTCGTTCCCCTTGCAGGGCATGAATTTCAACCGATGTTTGTCCATCAGTGGCAGTTGAGAAAATTTGTGACTTGCTAGTGGGAATGGTTGTATTGCGCTCAATGACCTTGGTAAACACCTCTCCCAGGGTTTCAATACCCAGCGACAAAGGGGTAACATCCAAGAGCAGCAAGTCCTTCACTTCACCGCCCAAAACCCCAGCCTGAATTGAGGCGCCCAGGGCAACAGCCTCATCAGGGTTAACGGACCGGTCGGGGGACTGACCTTCAAAAAATGACGAAATCGCCTCCTGTACCGCCGGCATGCGGGTCGACCCCCCGACGAGCAAAATCCGGTCAATGCCATCAGGGCCAAGCTCCGCATCCTTCAAAGCTTGCTTCACGGGCTCCAGGGTGGATTTCACCAACGCTTCGGCTAATTTTTCAAACTGAGATCGAGTCAATCCCATTTCCAAATGCTTTGGGCCCGACTCGTCGGCGGTAATGAAGGGTAAATTAATGGAAGTCGAAGGCATACTAGACAACTCGATCTTGGCCTTCTCAGCTGCTTCACGGATGCGCTGGAGGGCCATGCGATCTGCCGATAAATCGATCCCTTCACCGTCCCGGAAGGTTTCGATCATCCATTCGACAATAACATTGTCAAAATCATCACCTCCCAGGTGGTTATTACCGGAGGTTGCTTTGACCTCAAAGACTCCATCGCCCAGTTGCAGGATCGAGACATCGAAGGTTCCCCCTCCCAGGTCAAACACCAGAACGGTTTGGTCCTGATCTTGCTTATCTAACCCGTAAGATAAGGCCGCGGCTGTAGGCTCATTGATGATACGCAGCACATCCAGGCCCGCAATGGTACCCGCATCTTTCGTGGCCTGGCGCTGGGCATCGGTGAAATATGCAGGTACCGTAATTACGGCCTGGGTAACGTCCGTCCCCAAATAGGCTTCGGCATCCTGCTTCAGCTTTTGCAGGATCATGGCAGAAATTTCTTGGGGAGTATAGGTTTTCCCACGAATTTGCACATCTACGGTGCTATCCCGCCCCTGCACACAAACATAGGGAACACGACTACGCTCGGTCTCGGTGTCGTCCCAACGGCGGCCAATAAAGCGTTTGATGCTGTAAACCGTATTTTCTGCATTGGTGACAGCCTGCCGTTTGGCCAATTGCCCCACCAGACGCTCGTTGTTTTTCCCGAACCCCACCATGCTAGGGACGGTTCGTCCCCCTTCGGTGCTGGTAATGACGGCGGGTTTCCCCCCTTCCAAAACAGCAACACAGCTGTTAGTCGTTCCTAAGTCGATGCCGATTACTTTACCCATAGCCCAAGGTGTTTAACGATCGGAGCAGGTCAGCGTAAGGTGTGCCTGTCATAAACTTCACTGCAAATCGGGGTTTGAAGTTTGTACCCCAAGCCCCGGCCCAAAGTGGTTTCAACAGTAGCGCACAACCATTGAACGGACCCACTACCGGAGTTCAATCTTTTCACTAGATTTAGATTGCCCTCAAGCAGCGAAGAAATGATCGCATGATGCGTTTTTTTACACCCTGATATGTGGTAATCCCACCCGTAGATTGGCTTAAGCAGAGTCTTATTCCGCAGCCGTTTCTGTTTCAGCAGGTTCAGCATCGGCCTCATCTTCAGGGGGAGCTGCGACTTTTACCATGGCGTGGCGCAGCACTCTATCCCCCAGTTGATAACCCCTGACGAACTCCTCGATAACCACTCCTTCGGCGTGCTCGCGGCTTGGTTCTCGCATCACAGCCTCATGTAGGATTGGATCAAATTCCTGCCCTTCGGCCCGCATTGCAGAGACGCCCATACGCTTTAAGCTCTCAACTAGCTGCTTATAAACACTTTGATAACTTTTGTGAATAGCCATCTCGGCTTCGGTCTGAGGCTTAATTTGCGCTCGGGCTCGTTCAAAGTTGTCCACCACGGGCAACAGCTCAACAATGGTATTGCCCTTAACCTGCGTCTCTAGGTCTTGTTTTTCTTTGCTGGTACGCTTGCGGTAGTTCTCGAAGTCCGCAGCAATGCGCATCGATTGACTGGCTCGATCTTCTAGCTGGGCCTTAAGACCAGTAATTTGTCTTTCCAGATCAGCCACGAGTTCTGAAGATACCCTACCTCCATCGCCAGGATGAGCTGCATCCGGTGAAGACCCATGGGATGCAGTCGCCTCAGCCGCGTCTGTAACCGTCTCAGATGTAGGGTTATCGCTGCCGTCAAAGGCAATGTCAACCGCTGCATCCTCTACGTGGAGCTCTTCTACGCCCTCAGCTGAAGGGGGCTGCATATTTTCAGTCCGATCGGTATCGTCAACCATTCCGTCTGTAACCTGACTCTTGGAACTCAACAAAACAAATTTAGATTCAAAACTATCTTATCGAGGATCTAGCCGTCTGCCGAACATTCCTGGGCTGATTTAGAGCGAGACCCATTTGTACTCTGACCACAGAGTGTCCTAAATTCTGTAATATCCCCGGCAGGGGATACAAGCGCCAAGGGGCAACAGAATCTTGCCTAACTGACGCTATGGACTATTCGTTCAGGGCAATAGAAGGCCCTTAATATCTAGGTCGGTCTACCAAATCCATTGGGCTCGGTAGGGTTAGTTCTCTATAAAGCTGTGTGAATGTGGAGTAAAGATTAGGGGCGCATTTCAGTAAAACCTGGGACGGAAATGACGAATTGTACTATCCCCCTGGGTATGATGAGGGCTAGATGAGAGAAGACCCAACCCTAATCTCGGTGAGAACGCTAGCAAATTTATCAGTATTTCCGAACAATGCGTGGTTAGGCACGAATTGTTCGGAAATACAAAAACTTTATGTTGGGCTTTGTTAAGACTGGCTGAAGCCTGCCAAAAGCCGAGCACCAAAGTTGGGCATCTTTAGATTTAAGTCTCGTTGTTAAGGACTCGTTGGCATCAGCGTTATGACTAATTCCTCTTCACCACGGCGGGCTTTGGTACTCCAAAGAAGCTTTTCGCCTTTCGGTAATAAACTCATCCAGGCGGGTTACGTCGACTCAGAACAAATGCAAAAGGCCCTCGCCGAGAGTCGCAAAACAGGTCAGTCCTTAACTGATGTCTTAGAGTCTATAACGGGCCAACAGCTGTCCCCTGAGCTTTTAAGGCAGTACAAGAAACAGCAACTGTTTGAACTTAAGATCCTCTACGGATTAGAGTCCCTGGACCCTGAGTTAGAAGACATTTCCCCGGGACAGGTAGCTCATTTAATTGAAACGCTTATCCCGGTAGATGTTTGCCGACGTCACCGTCTCATTCCACTATCCCGCGAGGAGGGGGATAATCCCTCAGTACTCGTGGCCATGGTCGATCCTGAAAACCTTGAGGCCCAGGATGACTTAAATCGCATTCTGCGACCTCAGAATTTTGGCCTCCGGCGCATGGTTATCACCGTAGAAGATTACCAGCGCATCATTTCTACCTATTTAGATGAAGCCGTCGCCAAACAAAAGAAAGAAGAACTGGATGCCGCCGTTGACGTCAGCACTAGCCTTGAGGAACTCAATTTCAACGGTGATGATGATAGCCTAGATGCCATCTCCGACGAGGAAGCTGACCTGGGAGAAGCCCTGAAGGACGCTGGTCAGGCTCCGGTTATTGCTCTGGTTAACAAAATTCTGGTCAAGGCGCTCCAGGAAGGCGTCTCCGACATTCACATTGAACCCCAGGAAGAATTCCTGCGCGTTCGCTTTCGAAAAGACGGAGTGTTAGGCGAAGCACTCCCCAAAATGCCCAAGAAAATTATTCCGGCAGTCACAGCTCGCTTCAAGATTATTGCCGATCTAGACATCGCTGAACGACGTGCTCCGCAGGACGGGCGAATTCGGAGGGTATTCCAGGGGCGCAAAGTGGACTTCAGGGTCAATACCCTGCCCAGCCGCTGCGGCGAAAAAGTTGTCCTGAGGATTCTTGACAACTCTGCCACCCAACTCGGGCTAGACAAGCTTATTACCGACCCGGAAAGTTTGAGAATTGTCCAAGATATGGCGGCTCGGCCTTTCGGCCTGATTCTAGTTACGGGGCCTACGGGTTCGGGTAAAACCACGACTCTGTATTCTGTGTTGTCTGAACGCAACGACCCGGGTATCAACATCAGCACAGCTGAAGACCCGATTGAGTACACGTTACCGGGTTTAACCCAGGTCCAGGTTATCCGCGAAAAGGGCATGGATTTTGCCTCGATCTTGCGGGCATTTTTGCGCCAAGACCCGGATGTGATTCTGGTGGGAGAAACCCGCGACCCTGAAACAGCAAAAACAGCGATTGAAGCGGCTCTGACAGGGCACCTGGTGCTGACGACCCTACATACTAACGACGCCGCTGGGGCAATTGCCCGTTTGGATGAGATGGGTGTGGAATCGTTCATGGTCTCCAGTGCATTAATTGGAGTGCTGGCTCAGCGTTTGATGCGAAGAGTCTGCTCCGAATGCCGCATCTCCTATCAGCCCTCCCATGAAGAGCTCGCTCGTTTCGGGCTGAGCGCATCCCAGGATGCCGACGTGACCTTTTATAAAGCCAATGTTTTAAGTCCTGAAGACATTGCCGAAGCCAAGGCTAGCAATGCGGTTTGCCCCAAATGTCAGGGCGGCGGCTATAAGGGACGGGTTGGTGTTTATGAAGTTATGCGCGTGACCGAGCGCCTGCAAAAGCTTATTTCTGAAGGAGCACCCACTGAACATATCAAGGAAGCAGCCGTTGAGGAAGGGATGCAGACTCTTTTGGCCTACAGCTTAAATCTGGTACGTCAGGGCCATACTACCCTTGATGAAGTCGAACGGGTGACCTTTACGGACACTGGTTTAGAGGCAGAGCTTAAAGCTAAGCGCAAAGCATCCCTCACCTGTTCCACCTGCCATGCTGAGCTGCAGCAGGACTGGTTGGATTGTCCATACTGTTTAACTCCCCGGTTCCAAGATTGATCCCCGAAACACCATGACAGGATTGTTCAGAATTCTGGGAATGCTGGTATCAAGTTAACGAAAGAACGGAAGACACGACACCTATCGAGCATCGCAAGTTACTCCACGAGGCATACCTATGGAATTGATGATTGAAGATTTAATGGAGGAAGTGATTGAGCGAGGTGGGTCTGACCTGCACCTATCCGCTGGGTTACCTCCCTATATTCGCATCAGTGGTAAGCTGACTCCGACCGAACATGAACCCATGACACCGGAGTCATGCCAACGCCTAATCTTCAGTATGCTCAACAACACCCAGAGGAAAACCCTGGAGCAAACCTGGGAGCTTGACTGTTCCTATGGGGTAAAAGGCCTAGCTCGATTCCGGGTCAATGTTTATAAGGACCGGGGAACCTACGCCGCCTGTTTGAGGGCTCTCAGCTCTAAAATTCCCAGTATGGACGTATTAGGGTTGCCCCCCATTGTTCACGAACTGTCTGAAAAGCCCAGGGGACTGATTCTGGTGACCGGACCAACGGGTTCTGGTAAGTCAACCACTCTGGCTTCCATGATCAACAACATTAATATGACTCGGCCAGAGCATATTCTCACCATTGAAGATCCAATTGAATTTGTATACGAGCCGATTAAAAGTTTGATTCACCAACGGCAGATTGGCGAAGATACGAAATGCTTCGCCAATGCCTTAAGGGCAGCCCTGCGGGAAGACCCAGACGTCATCCTGGTGGGTGAAATGCGAGACCTGGAAACAATTTCTTTGGCGATTTCCGCAGCAGAAACTGGACACCTCGTGTTTGGCACCTTACACACCAGTTCAGCATCCCAAACCGTTGACCGTATGGTAGATGTGTTTCCCCCCGACCAACAGACCCAGGTGCGGGTGCAGTTATCTAACTCCCTTGTGGCCGTCATGAGCCAGACTCTGGTTTCCAAAGCAAACCCCAAGCCGGGTGAATTTGGTCGAGTTATGGCCCAGGAAATTATGGTGGTGACCCCTGCTATCTCAAACTTGATTCGAGAAGGGAAGACTGCCCAAATTTATGGTGCGATCCAAACAGGGGGTAAATTGTCCATGCAAACTTTGGAAAAAGTGCTGGCTGACCTGTACAAAGCTGGGACTATTTCCTTTGAAGCAGCTATGTCGAAGACATCTCGCCCCGATGAACTGCAACGTTTAATCGGCGATCGTCCTGCCAGTGGTGCCGGTAATCGACAAGCCGCCGCTGCGGGTCGTCGCTAAGGGGCCAGGGCAGCTAACGTTATTGAGCTAGCTGCCCTGGTTGGATGAGGTGTCAAAAAATTTCCCTGGGTCACTCTGGTTAGGTTCAAGAGACTTTACCTCCCCGGTCCTAGGGCATCTTGCAAAACAGAAACTAAGAACTCTCGCTATAATTTTGAAAACTTGTTGAGCCCTTGAGCCATGCCTACCTACGTTGCAGTTGGTCGTGATCAGAGTGGAACCCAGCGGAAAGAGAAGGTTTCCGCCAGCACTCCTAATGACGCTCGCAATCTTCTAAAGGATCAGGGATTTTACGTCCTTGATATTAAAGAAGAACGGGGCCTAAATATCGATCTCAGCAGTATCAAAACAGCTTTAACGAAAGTTACCGTTAAAGATAAGGCCATCTTTTCCCGTCAGTTTGCGGCCTTGGTGAATGCAGGAGTGGCCTTAGTTCGGAGCATCGGCGTCCTAGCCGACGATTGTCAGAACCCTAAACTTAAGCAGGCGCTGTTGGGCATTAGCGCCGATGTACAACAGGGAACCAGCCTGTCGGATTCAATGAGAAAACATCCCTCCTGCTTTGATGACCTCTATGTTGCCTTGGTCCAGGCTGGGGAAGTCGGCGGTGTACTGGATGAAGTTCTCAACCGACTGGCAAAACTATTAGAAGACTTAAACCGATTGCAGAACCAGATTAAATCGGCCCTTGCCTATCCGGTAGTGGTCGGTTTTTTGGCCGTGATCATTTTCCTGGGTATGACGATGTTCCTGCTGCCAATTTTTGCTGATATGTTCGACGAACTAGGGGGCGATTTACCAGTCTTTACCCAGGTCATGATGAACATCAGCGATTTTCTTCGGGTACCTCTAAATTGGGTGGTGATTATCGCGGTATTGTTCGCCGGGTCTTTTGCTTATAAACGATATTACTCAACCTTAAGTGGACGTCGAGTAATTGACCGTCTTTCCTTGAAGGTACCGCTGTTCGGAGATCTGATTCAAAAAACTGCCACGGCTCGTTTCTGCCGTACATTTGGGTCTTTATCTAAATCAGGGGTACCGATTCTTACTTCCTTAGAAATTGTTCGAGATACGGCTGGCAATCAAATTATCTCTGAAGCAGTCGATGAAGCCCGTAAGGACGTTCAGGGGGGCGGCATGATTAGCATTGCTCTTCAGAAATATGCTGTTTTCCCATCCATGGCTATTCAGATGATTAGCATTGGCGAAGAGACTGGAGAACTTGATAGCATGTTAATGAAAGTGGCTGACTTCTATGAGGATGAGGTAGAACAGGCTGTTAAAGCTCTAACCAGTATTCTTGAACCCATCATGATTGTGGTCCTTGGGGGGATGGTAGGTTCAATTCTTATTTCGATGTATTTGCCAATGTTTAAGATCATGGATCAGATTGGTTAAGCCAGTTGATATCTCCGTGGCAATGGACTGAATTCCAGGTAACATCTTGTCTATCTTTTTTTGAAGAGAAGCACTACTTCAAGATTTTTTTTACAGCTTTTGCAAGACGTCTCCTCAGGCAGAATTGAGTAAAAATAGATTCATGCAAGTGAGTGCATCCCACTTTTGCAAATACTACTCTAGAGGGAATGTCATTCTGAGCGAAGCGAAGAATCTGAGTCCAGGGCCTCTGCCAGAGATCCTTCACTGCACTCCGTTTCGTTCAGGATGACAAAAGTGGAATGCGCCCCATGCAAGTAGTCTGATGATTTAGCAAGAATTGCCTCTCAAAAGAGTGAGGTTTAACGATAACGCTACCGCTAAACCCCACTCTTTTTTAAGTGCCTGAGGATTTTGATCCCCTAGAAAAGACTATTTTCAGCTAACGGAGAGAAAACTTACGGACCGCGAGCAGGCTACCCATAAGTCCGACAAGGGTTCCTAAACCTAGGAGGGCCCCAGGTAGCATCAGCATTTGCTTAGGTGTCAATGCAAGGCCATTAGCGACAAACTGAATGAAGTCAGCTTGTTGAGTAGCTAATTCACCGACAAATCTCTGGATCACCAATAACAAGAGCCAGGCAATACCAGCCCCTGCGATGCCGAAAACGGCCCCCTGCAAAATAAAAGGCAAATAAATCCAGGTGCGGGTTGCCCCTACGAGTTGCATGACTTCGATTTCTCGTTTTCGGGCCAGTACAATCAGGCGAATCGTGGTTGTAATTACCGCAGTGGCGGTCAGGCTGAGAATGGCGATGACAAACGCACTCGTCCATCGCAAGCCATCATTGAGTTGAGCCAGGCGAGTAACGGCCTCATCAATGTAACGAACTTCGTCTACCCCCTCTAATTGGCTAAGACGTTGGGCGATCTCAGGTACAGCAGTAGAGTCCCGGGCTTTTACTTTCAATTCGTCCACCAGGGGATTTCCATTGAGCTGCTCGGTAGCCCCGGTGATATCAGATATGCCCAAATCGTTCACTAGCTCAGCCCAAGCATCCTCCTTGGTGACCGGGGTAACCGTCACCACCTCAGGAAAACCTTCTACAACAGGTTTCATGGCGCTGGCCTGGAACCCGCTCTGCAAGTAAGCGGATACTTCAAGCTGACTTCCGAACTGGTTGAGCATACGTTCTAGTTGCCAGGTGGATTGTAAGCTAATGCCAAATAAAAAGAGCAGCACAGTGATGGTGCTAATGGCCGCCCAATTCATCCACCCCCCACGCCTCAGACCCAAAAGGGTTTCTCGCAGAAGATAGTCACACTTTGTCAGGGCTTTAAGCATGTTTCCACCCGCCGAGAGAGAACAGATATAGAGTTAGGGTCCCCATAGAGACACTAATTAGAGCATGTTACAGGCTATTTGCTAATCTGAGGGCTGACTTCCTGATTTTATGCCGTGACCAGCATGACTGCTTCACCGATTATTATTTCTCCTCCTCTGCCTGATCCCTGGCCTAACTTTTCAGCACCCCTACCGCTAGGGATTATGGCTTCGGGCAGGGGCAGCAACCTCGAGGCCATAGCCGCATCGATTTGGCGAGGAGACCTACAGGCTCACATTAAAGTGGTGGTTTATAACAATCCTGGAGCCGGTGTTACCGAGCGAGCAAAGCAGTTAGGGATTCCGGCGGTACTACTTAACCATCGTGAATTTGCCAGTCGAGAAGCCCTGGACCAAGCGATTATCCAAACCATGCATCATTACGAAGTGGAATGGGTGATTATGGCAGGATGGATGCGTCGGGTAAGCGAGATCTTGATTCAGGCATACCCCCAGCGATTACTGAATATTCACCCCAGCTTACTGCCCAGCTTCCCCGGGATCCGGGCGGTCGAACAAGCTTTGGCTCAGGGAGTCAAGGTATCGGGTTGTACCGTTCATTACGCAGAACTGCAGGTAGACACTGGGCCTATTCTTATGCAGGCAGCGGTGCCCGTCATGGCAGATGATACGCCAGAGACCCTACAAGCCCGGATTCAAATACAAGAGCATGTGATTTACCCTGCCGCGATTGCCCTGGCGGCGGCTAGGGCATATGGCACAGTAACAGGGACAACGCCTGATTAAATGAGACAGGCCGACTGAATAAGAACCCCTGGCCCATCTCACAACCCAGGTGTTGCAGAAAATGGACTTGGCTCCGGGTTTCGATACCTTCCGCTACGGTAGGAAGACCCAGCTTCTTACTAATTTCGATGATAGCCCCTACTAGGATCCTTGATTTTTCGCTGGCACCAAGTTTTTGAATGAAAGATTGGTCTATTTTAAGACTATCGATCTCACATCTTTCTAAATAATTTAAGCTAGAGTAGCCCGTTCCAAAGTCATCCAGGGAAACTTCGAACCCTGCTCTCCGACATTGAGCGATGGTATCGATAGCCTCAGCAGCATCCAGGAAAATACGCTCTGTGACCTCTAATTTGATCTGGGGAGGAGCGATCCCATGGCGACCGGTGATAGTCAACAACTGATTTAGAAACTGGGGATCCTGAAACTGCTTGACAGAAATATTGATACTCAAAAAAAGTTGTTGAGCATCCTTACCATTGAGCCGAAGTTTGTCTTGAAACCGTTTCAAATCGAAACAGGCCTGTTCAACGATCCAAAAGCCAAGCGGCACAATTAGAGAAGTCTCCTCTGCGATCCGAATAAACTGTCCGGGTGAAACCATGCCCCTTGAAGGACTGTGCCATCGTAGTAAAGCCTCAAAGCCCACTAGATTCCTTTGGTTTAAGTTGAATAATGGCTGGTAGTGTAACTCCAGTTCTTGACCACGGACGGCATTTTGCAAGTCCGATTCCAGCTTGATATCTTCGAGTATTTTTTGGTACTGCTGGTTCTTCTCAAAGGTATTTTGGGTAGAAACGGGGTCTAAGAAGCGTTCTTTAGCGGCATGAGTATGCGCCTTCAAATAGGAATTGTAGGCACGATTGCGATGCAGTGCCATAGCTATCAGCATCTTAACCATTGGCGGGGAAGACTCAATTCGCTCTGCGATTTGAGTTGCTGAGACAACCACACATCGGCATGGGGATAATGCTTTGGCAGAGGCAGAGCGGGGAAAGGCATCAATGAGACCCATTTCCCCAAATATATCCCCAGGCCCTAGGATATTTAATTGAATGGTTTCATCGTCGCTGCCGACAAAAATTTCAACCAGTCCCGATTCGATCACATAAGCTCTATCAGCTGGACTTCCTTCATTAAAAATAGCTTCTCCAGCCTGGAAAGTACAGATGTTACAGGTAGTTTCTACTGGAAAGGTGGAGGAAAAATCAAGATCAGAGGACGGGTCATCTATAGTATCAACTTCCCTTGAAGATAAGGAAGCATGCGAGTATTTGACGTTTTTCATTTCAGGAACTCTAAGGGAGCTTACTTATACCATCCCTTAATTTGTTTGAAAAGAGAGTAAGTTAAGTGTAAAGCCTTAATCAATATTACTTACACTTCTCGGTAGAATCTCGGTAGTCCCGTGTAAAAAATCATCCCAAGCGGGGATAAGTGTCGTCATCCCATGTCAGGCCTCTGGTGTAGAGCTCTTCAATCTTCAGTTTTATTGAATCGCACAAATCCCCCACGCCCCTTTATCAGGAGGATAAAGGGACAACTTAAACAGTCAAAATGTCGGGATATTTGAGGCGAAGTGAACCCATATTCCACTGCAATGGATACCAAAAAAGATCAGTTGATCAATGCAAAATCCTGTTTATTTTGGATAGCAATCAGGCACCAGGCCGATCTTGAAATCGATTCAGTTCGAGAGCACTACTCCACAGAAAAAAGTAAATATGAATGATTAACATCGTCTTTCTCTTCCACCTGCGCCCCGACTGCTAAGCTGTTACCAGCGAAAACATAAGTCTGAAGGGTTTTCTCTATGGTTAAGCGGCAGAGCTATCATCATGGCGATTTACGACAAGCCTTAATTGATGCTGCCGTAGAGCTTCTGGCGGAAACAGACATGAGCCATTTATTTATCCTTACGGCAAGTTGCCCGTCAGGTTGGGGTTTCCCACGCTGCCCCCTATAGACATTTTGAGGATAAAGATGCCTTATTAGCGGTTGTTGCTGAAGAGGGGTTCAAAGCGTTTACCCAATACCTGCAAGGGGCAGTAGCTGCCGCCCAGGATGACCCAATACAACAGTTGCTGGGATGCGGTCGAGCCTATGTGCATTATGCCCTGGATAACCCTACCCATTATCGGCTCATGTTCAGCAATTTCCCGCTTTGCGAGCAGCGGTTTGGATCTTTAAATCAAGTTGCTGATGCCTCTTTTAACGTCATTAAAGACGTCATCATATCAGGGCAAAAACAGGGGCTTTTTCATCCTGGGGAAGCCCAAACAATCGCCCTGGGTGCCTGGACCCAGGTTCATGGGCTATCCCTCTTACTGCTGGCCGGTCGTTTAGGAATTCAAAATGAGGAAGAGATTGACACCATGGTGGATGCTCTAGGGCGGACTATGTTGAGGGGGGTGGCGGCTGGGGCTGATGGCGAAGAGCTAAAAGCCGGTACATCACCAGACCTGTCATAGCGGCAGAGATGCCCCACATCACAGAGAGAGTCCACCGGACCGCTCCAGACACTCCCAGGCGTAACAGCAATCCTTGCAACACCCCAACCGTGGCTCCTAACATATAGGGAGCTAACCAAGGCTGACCATCCGGCACAATCATCGTTCCCAATCCACAGCCGGCGATGGTGAAACCGACCCAAAGTACCCAAAATTTCCATGCTTTATGGGGTGCATAGGTGGCTGGGAAAAACAGGGGACGGTTAAAAACAGGTATATTCATGCCGGTCACGAAGGGGACATTAGGAATGAAACAAGGCTATTCACGCTTCCCCGAGACTTATTCTTACAATTAGCTTACCCATGAATCTTCTGTGAGGGATGGGCCGAGAGGCAGAACTCGAAGACTCCGCTACGAGGATGGTGTGCTGATCCAGTCCCGGTGGGCAACGACCAGATTTTTATACCTGCGGGTGTAACTGGTTTTGGCAGCTTTTTAAGCTTTCTGGTCAGCCATCAAGGTGATCATGCCAACGTCTAAAATTCAATGCCAGCCTGGGCTTTCACCCCCTGCTCCCGAAAGGGGTGCTTGAGTAATGTCATTTCTGTCGCCAGATCGGCAACCTCTATCAATTTGTCCGGGGCTCCCCGTCCAGTCAAAATAACGTGGGTCATTTCGGGCTTTTCCGCCAGACCTGCCAAAATTTGCTGCACGTCCAAAAAGCCATGTTTTAAGGCGACGTTTATTTCATCCAGCAGAATCACCTTATAGTTAGGGTCACGCATATAGGTTAAAGCCATTTCCCAGGCATTTTGGGCTAGTTGAGTATCCTTTTCCCGATCCTGGGTATCCCAGGTAAAGCCTTCTCCCATGGCGTGAAAGGTAAGTTGATCAGGCCATTGTCCGAATACAGCCTTTTCTGCAGGCTCCCAAGCCCCTTTAATAAATTGAACAATGGCGACTTTAAAGCCATGGCCCAGGGATCGCACGACCATGCCCAGGGCTGCGGTGGTCTTGCCTTTACCATTCCCTGTGTGAACGACAATCAACCCCTTTTCCAGGTTGCGCTGGGCTAACCTTTCCCGCTGAACTTCTTGGCGACGCTGCATTTTGCGCTTGTATTGCTCGGCGGAAAGCCCAGTTTGGTTCACCTCCTGGTTGAGGGTGCTAGCTGTTGTATCAAGTTCATGGGGAGTGGATGGGGAAGACTGGGTCATGGGTACTCATCAAAAGCTATCCCAATCATCATATCGGTTCATGCTTGGTGAGTTCGTGTTGATGGCCGCTAACGGGTTGACAGGGCTATCCTGAGATTCTGAAGCAGCATGGTTCCTCACTAGGGGGAATCAATGCTAGAATAGCTAAGCTTAAGGGCACGTAGCTCAGTTGGATAGAGCACTAGATTCCGGTTCTAGGTGTCGGGGGTTCGAATCCCTCCGTGCTCGTTAGACAGATTAAAACCGCTAGGGTTGGCCATTGAATCCCGCACCAGAGTTGGCAGGTGGTGGATGGCGCTACCGTTTTAGCTTCAAATTGAGCCTCCGGCACTGTTTTTCTTGGGGTAAAACTAAAGCCAGGCAACAGTGCCATTCTGGCAGGCTGTTTATTTATAAGGTTCAAACTTGAGCCTGTGCTGCTGTTTCCAGTGCCAATCTTTACCTGCTCTCAGTTACACAAAGAAACAGAGGAAGAACGATGGTCTTCCTCTACAAAACGTTTAGCGATAGCGGTGGTCAATGCAGTGAGGTACAAACTTGAGTGAATTTCGATTCCCTCATATCTGGCTGTGTAAGTTCCAACCTTGCCCCCCGTATTAAGGGTAGGCAAGGGGGAATCATCGAGACCTCCTACATGCCCGAGAGACCGCTACAGCTAACTACGACTCGCGAGACAGCCCCAGGCTAAACCTGAGTTATGGGAGGAACATCACCAACGCAAAAGCCAGAATGAACAGCAAAACGGGAAGGGGAAAGTAGAAATAGTAGGATTCCCCCACATCTTTCCACCAGCCACAGGACAGGCATTCATAGCGGTTCTCTCCCTGTATGATAACCGTGTGTTTGTGACAACGTGGGCATTCTAAATGGTGAGGATGGTACGGATGTACATTTTCGGGAGAACTAAGCATAGCTGTACCCTCCATGATGAACATAGGGGCACCCTTTTCCCGATGTCGCAGGATAGTTCATCCTGTCATAGACCCCTAAGAGAGCTGAAATGGTCACAAAATAGTGACCTACCATAGAGACAAACCAATGGTTTTGCGATAGCCTCGTATAAGTCATAAGAGCTAGTCCTCTCTTGATGAAAAAACCAGGGATTTCCCAGACTTGCTGCTACTCGTCGTTGGGTTCCCTGGTTTAATTCTTAAATAGAGCTTCACGATTGAAAACCATGGCTTAGCGCAGGGATTTCCCTGGAACGTTTGGAGACCTGGCGCAGAATCGCCCAAACAATTAGTAGCCTTCAATACAAAAACGCCTACTGCCCGAGGCAAGGTGTATCTTTGGGCACGCAATAAAGCCTAGAGGTGTGGGAACTTTGCTTCATGAAAACTTGATGTTCCCTGATCAAATTTCCCCAAATTCCCTGGCTTTTTCATCAGGTTGCTATGTCTGTGCCTAATAGTGCTGATATTCAGCGGGTTTATCGTGTCTACCATTACCTTTGTGCCTGTTTGGGCATCGTCCGCAGTAGAGATGGGTCCCCTAATTTTCGGCAAATCAGTAAACGCCTCAGTGAAACCCGAGACTTGCGAAGAACCGTAAGTCTGCTGTTTAAGGGCCGACATATCTGGGTTGAGAGCCAGGCTGAAGCTAGTCGGTACGCTAGCCTTACCACCGGCAACCTGGTCGACATGCTGGGTCAGCTTAATACCAGTCTGCAGGAAGACTACAAAAGCTACGAAGAACCCTACACCCGGGTGATGACCACCAGCGATGTGATTACGGCCCTTTACCAACTGGTAGAGCTGACCCCGGAAGAGCGCCATAGCCTGGGACTGTTGGCTGGCGATGGGTTGACCCTATTGCAACGGGCATTGCTGATTTTCCAAATCACCGGCAATTTGGAAAACTATGAAATGCTCTTCCGCCTTTATAAGGCTGCCGTGGGCATGGATTTTTCTAATGCGGAGAACGGCTTAGAGGATTTAAACCAGGTAGATCGGTTGATTGAGCAGACGGTACGACGGGCCCTGGATTACCTGCCCGAACGGCAACCGCCCATGAATCAGTACAACGGCCTGGCCCATCCCAGCCGAGAGAAAACCATGACCGAGTTGGCCCACAAGGCCCAGCGAGAAATTCGCCGTTTGCTGGTCCGGAGCGGCAACCAACAGGGACCGATGGTCGGTAGTACCGTGGTCAATTCCTACATTCACAAATACCTGCAGCCGGCGTTTGTGACTAAACTGGCTCAAACCGTGGTGGCCAACGAGCGCCTGACGGACGAATTTCCCGTTTACCTAAAGCGGTTAACCATCGAAGCTTCTGGCCCTTTGCCCTTTGCAGACAAGGAACTGGGGGTCTTATCTGCCGATGGCCCCTATCCGCCCCTGTTACATCCGGCCCTGAAGCGGCTCGATCGGGGAGAAGGAGACCTGCCTGGACCAGGGGACTATGAGCTAGCGTCCCAGGAGGCCACCCGAGTCATCGCCGAGTTCTATATCAAAGTCCCGGAAGAATATACACCCCTGGTGAGTCGCGTCTTCAGGCGACTGGCGAGTCAGGATCTACAGCGCATTGACTTTTCCCTCAGCAGCACGGGCATTGGTGGAGCTTTGTCCCACGTCATTAAGGTGATTAACCGAGCCCTGCTGCGAGATATTCCCTGCCTGAGTGACTACTTTCCCATTGCCCATGATGTCACGTCTACCCAGTCAATTATTCGCGATAATGTGGCCTCGCCCATTTGGGCCCATAGTTTGGTAAAACTTTGCGACAAACACACCGTAGGGCAGGCGATTTTGGCCTCCAGCCCTGATTGTTTAAGGTTCTACAGGGGTTGCCCACCGACCGATTTACCGGCCAGCAGCGCACCATTCCCTCCATCCATTGGGGGCGACTCTACCTGGCCGAGAAGGCCCGTCTCTATGCAGCGGTCGATGGCGATAGTGAAATCTACGCCTGCTACGCCGCTATCCAGTGCTGGCTGCATTTGATTGTGGCCTACACCAAGCCGGAAAATCACACCCTGCCGGTCAACCCGACCCAAAACTACACCACCTCCCTACCCAGGGAAAGTTGCCTGGAATGGGCCAGAAAGCTCCGGGACCATGCCCTCATTTCCTACGCCGAGAAGGGCCGCTACTACTACAACCAGATCAAAGAAAAGAGTGGCGTTCCCGGCCAGAGCGATGATTTTGGGCCTTATAGTATTCAGAAGCTGACGGCCATTTTTGAAGCCCGCGGCCAACAGTATGAAGAGTGGAGCACCGAAGCCGAGCGATATTTGATCCTGGATATGTCTTTGCTGGGAATCAGCAGCGATGACCTGCCAAAAATGTCGCCCAACCACCCAGATCGCAACATTTACCTGTTTGGCACCAATGCCTGCTATCTATTTTTTGCCCGGGGATTGTACCTGCTCTGCAGCAACTTCACCACTGAATTTGATCAGGCGGCCATAGTCTCTGAGATGGCCTGGTCCTACAAGTTAAACCAGGCCATGCGGCTACTCAACATGGCCTGGGCCATGGCCGAAGAGGGCGGTACTGTCGAGCAGCATGAAGATAATGATGGGGAAGTTCGACTCCGCATCACCCGCAATTTAGGGCAGCAGCCCACCCAGGGCTATTCGTCACCAGATGTAGAGTCAGTGCGAGATATGTACCCCCGTCGCATTAACGAAATTGCGGACCTGGGAAAAATTTTTGCTGCCGCCTGCCTGGTTTTACGCCTGCGGGTGACATCCGCAGCTGAAAGCCCGTCCCTGCAGCGAGATATCCAGGCATTACTGGCCGATTTGCACAGTGCCAGACGGTTTACCCCGGTATTGCAGACCCTCCTCAAGGGACAGGCCCAATACAATGGCCACCTGAAGCCCTATTTACAAAGGGTGTCGGCCATTTTGAATGGTCACGCTGCCGCCGCCACCCGGCCCGATGCTCCCCCGGCGGATTTGCACCGGTGTCGTGACACCCTGATGCAAGAGCTATTTGAAGCCCTGCTGCAGTAGTATTCATTCTGCTACAACTGCCCCTTGGCTTTAACCTGCTGATAAAGGGTTTCCATCGCTTCAATAAACGAATTGTCTCGATTCCAGAAGGCAGGAAAATCTCCCTGCTTCTTCACCGGAATCCCCGAAACCGGAACTTGAGGTAGTGGCTCTATGGTTTGGGGCAAACGTTTAGCACCATGCCAGAATTCCCGCAGGTCATCACAGGTTTCAGGGCCGATGGTTCTGAGGGGAGCGTAGTAGAACTCCACAGGTTGAGGAGCCTGCTTTTGAAGCTGCAGCTCTGCCGATAGGGCCTGCCCTAAAGGCGATTTTGCCAGCTCTTTCATCAGGTCGTCTTTGGATAGCCCCCGCAACTCAAATAGCAGGAAGGGATTCTGGTCCAACTCGGCGGCGACTAAATAGTAGACTCCAGCAATATGCTTGCAGGGGTTACTCCAGTCAGGGCAGGAGCAGATGGAGTTGAAGTCTTTGCGACTGCCGGGCAGCAGGGTGAGGTTGAGCTGCTTGAAGGTATCTTCGATGTTGTCGGGAATTTCGTTCAGCAGCAGCCGGGAAATCAGGCTGGCTTTGGAGGCAATCAGGGCAATGGCGGCAGACCACTGGGCCGCACTGATGGACTGAAACTCAATGGTGGTGCTGTAGAGGGGTTCTTTGTGCACTCCAAAGTAAGGATTCACCGATCCGCGCACCTGGGCATAGACAATGCCATCCTTAATGTTGAAAGACTTGACCTTTTTGCCCCTGGCGTAGGACCGTCCCCGACTGAGGCGACCGGAGTCGGTCAGGGTTTCCATGGCTTCGAGAAATTTTTGTCCCCACCAGGTGCGGCTGAATTGACTCACGGTGCACTCCTTAAAGCTTGACGAAATTCAATCACCGCATCGAGCGGTTCGGGATACAACACATAAGTTGCGAGGAGAGCTAAATCTAAAGCAGGCAAAAATTCGCTGTGTTCTCTCAGCTCATAGCCCTCTTCCTGCAGACGGTAGACCGTAAATTGGTCGTTCTGCCAGAACCATACTTCGACAACGTTCAAGCCCTGGTAAATGTCCAGTTTATTGACGCCGCCGCTGGTCTGCACGACTTCAATGGCGATGTCTGGAAATTCTTTATCAGTGCCAAGGCAAAAAGAAACATCAGGTTCTGCTCCCCGGCGTTTGGCTTCAGCTTTGAATGTGGTGGAGCCCAGACCGTAGAAGCGGGTGCGGGTTTCTTCGAAGTAAACGCCCAGGAGACGACCAATGTTGTCTTTCACGACTTCATGCTGACGACCGGGCATGGTAATCTCCAGTGTTCCATCCAGATAGTGAACCCGCAGTCCGGGGAAATCGTCTCCCAGGTCAGAGAGTAACGCTTCGTAAGCTTGCCAGCCGACCCCCGTAATGGTGTATTGCTGATCGGCCTGGTCAGATAGCAGTTCGGGATGGGCGTTCAGTTTTTCCAGAAGGAGGGGATTCATGGGGGAGGACCAAGAAGCAGGGGCTTGTCAGATCAACGGGTTGTGGGCGTTCGCCCTTTAAACTTTGGGGAGGAAATCGGGATTCAGGGTTTCTGTCGGGGTGAAGGGCGCATTTTCAGGAAACATCTCGATGGATAACCCGGTTTCGACGGCAGCTTTTCTGCGGGCGCGGGCGTAGCAGTCTGCAAAAACAGACTCGTAGTAGGGTTTGAGGCTAGGGCTATCACGAAAAAGCCGTTCGATGGGATCTCGATGCTCCAGAATGGTAAATCGCCAGCTGTTGGAGCGTCGTTCTGGTTGATACTGGTACTTCAAGAGATGTCTCAAGAGCACTTCCAGATTGCTATCCAGGGCACGTTTTTCGCTCCAACCCATATCTTCAAGTTCTTCTATTAGGTTTGAAACATCAACCTGATCGAGCTTGCCTTGCCGCAGCAAATCTACCGTGGCTTCAAGCCAGAGCACATAGTCCTGCTCGTACAGTTCGTAGGATTGCGGCAAGGGTAGGGGGGCAGTCACGGAAAGGATCCTCAAAGGTTGAGCCCATTAAGTTTGATCTTATCGGATCTGCCTGGCTTTATTTCTTATGGGTGATAGGCAGGGTACATTCAGCTAAAGGTGAAGAGGGTTGTTCGTCGATTAGTGGGTGTATTCAAGCAAGGGTGAGGATTGAAGGGGTGGGATGATTGGTAGCTTCAGCAACTTAACGCAACTACATAACGCTGCCCATTACCCGCCGCAGATAACCTTGGAATTCCCACAAGTAACCTCTCGACGGTCGGTGTGCATGGGCGTTGTTATGTCCGCTCTGACTGAATTCAATCATGCCCTCACAGCGGCAGATACAGCACGACACCTTTCCATTCTGCTTGTTCGCTACAATCTACCAGCA
>CAZPYG010000008.1:0-82541 GCA_964590465.1 uncultured bacterium
ACCTGCTAGAAGTGAGCCCCCAAAGCCGCATTCTCTTCAGCCAGGGCTGGATTGATGGTGTGCTCTCCGTATGGGCCATGATTAAAGAGCAGGTCGAAACCGAAGAGTAGATCCTGCTAGAGCCTCGACAAGATTTGCTGCACCAGGGCATGGGGAACAATCTCTACATCATCTGTTCCGCCTAGACCCCCCAACAGAATTTTGACCACGATTGTGAGGTGGGCAGAGCACAGGCCCCTGCTAAAACACCTAAAAAACAGAGAGAAAGCTCTGCAGAAACTTGTATGCTGTCTCCCAGTTTTTCCATCGTTGGTTGGTTGTTGTCATGTCCTGGGCCGGCCCCTTAAACGACTCTACGCACCGACAAAGTCACCTTAGAAACTTGCACAAGGTTAGGCACAATCGGCCAGCCTATCCTGGGCTTAAAACCTTTAATAATCCTGCTGCCAGGGGATCAGGCCTGATCCATTGAATGTGACATTTCAGAAATTGGTATTCAACTTGTACCCCATGCAGGGATATGACAGTAACCTCAGAGTGTTGCTCCAGAGCTTACTTTCACACTACAAGGAAAACCAAAATGCGTAAAAGTCTACTGGCTTCATTAACCGTCCTGGCAATTCCCTTCATGCTAACTAACGTGGCAATTGCGGATGAAATTTCCGAAGTTTCTGGGCAGGGACGTGTCAATGGGCGTGGGGTTGCCCAAGGCAATGTTGAAGCCCGCGGTCAAGGAACAGCTCAGGGAACCGGCATGGTGGTTTACCGTGACAGCGACGGTAATGTCGAATACAAACGAGGTACCGGTACCGTAGAAGGTCAGGGCTATGCCGTAGGGCGTGGTTCCGTGGAGGGGGTAGGTGCAGCTCAAGGGCGGGGGGATGCCGCAGGCCAGGGCCGCATTCGTTAATTTGGAATGCTAAGTTAAAAAACTTGTTATGCTTCGGGGATGGGCGTTAGTCATCCCTTTTTTATTTTTATTATTTTTGGCTAGACTGAAGGAATAGTTCCACTTAATATTTTTTTGTAGTAGAATCACTAATTATTTATTAAGTATCCTAGAGAGGAGGCTCAGCTTTATCGCCGTCATTTCTGGTAAGGGCGGTGTATGGCGAAAAATCGGATTTTAGGCTGGTCTAACGAAAGATTCCAAAATTTTACCTTTAGTCAAGGGAAAAGATCTCGAACTTCAAAAGACTTGAATTGATATAGCGAATCTCACTTGGGTGAAGTACATCGCGAAGGTCACCCCTAGCCCTTTATTCTTGATGGGCATCATCCGTCAACTAACCCATTAAACGGACAGTTAAGTTCTCTTAAAATTTCTTCCTGCTTCTTTTTCCTTAATTTAGAAAACAGTATGAAGTCAAAGCAAGTTGTCTTGGCACTAGGTTTCTTGTTGTCATTTCTTCTGATTGCATTTCCAAGTTCTGGAATGCAGAAGCCAAACATTCTCAAGATCATGCTTGATGATTTGGATGTGGAACTCTTGAATAATGCTGTAGACAACGGGGTAATGCCAAACTTCAAATATTGGTTTGTCGATCAGGGCATAGATTTTGTAAACTCTTTTGCAACCACGCCGGTTTGTGCCCCTAGTCGAGCATCACATCTTACAGGGCAGTTGGCCCATAACCATGGTGTCTTAGCTAATTTTGGCGAAAATGGTGGAATTGAAAAGTTAAATCACAAAAACACTCTGCCCATATGGCTATCAAATGCGGGATATGAAACTGCCTATGTAGGCAAATATATTAATGGCTACGGAACAAGCGTTGTGGAAGGCACTATACCTCCTGGTTGGTCAGATTGGAGGACACTAGTCGATCCAACGACTTATAGCGTATTTAACTTTAGAATCAACGAAAACGGCAAGCTAGTTGATTACCTAAACGGTGAGTATCAAACCAAGGTAATTTCTGACCTGGCTGCCGAGTTTTTAAGCAATACTCCTGCAGACAAACCATTTTATTTAGACGTAAATCCCCTGGCCCCCCACGTTGAATTAGATCAAATCGCGTTTCCGAACTGTAAAGTTCAAAATCCCCAGGCTTGGGGCAGATTTATTCGCCCAGAGCCAAATTTGAGGAGTAAATATCCAGAAACCATAGCTTTCCTGGAAAATGCCCTGCTGTTCCCTCAAGCAAAAGTTTCATTTAATGAGCAGGATATTTCAGACAAGCCTATTTTTTACCAACGGGAAATGGCTGAGATGTCGCCAGAGGATATTAAATGCCTGACAACCCAGTATCGCAGTCGTATGGCATCCCTTATTTCTGTAGATGATATGATTGGTGATTTCTTCAGAATCCTCAACAGAAAGCATCAGTTGAACAAAACCATCGTGATTTTTACTTCCGACAATGGTTATCTTCAGGGAGAGCACCGGTTGGACACAAAGCTTTTTGGATATAATGAGTCCATTCGAGTTCCACTTTATATGTGGATGCCAGGAAGAAGAAGCCATGATCAAATCACCGCTCTAGTAAATAACATTGATGTGCCTGTCACCATTGCCGAATTCGCCGGTGTGGACATCCCTTTAGTCGTAGATGGGAAATCATTTAAACCTTTGTTTTATCAACCCGATCTACCATGGCGAAAGGCTTTTTTAATTGAGTCTAAGGACCTCCGGGTTACTTTCGTTGGCATCAGAACTGAAAATGAAATGTTTGCAGAAGTTGGCCCCGATCTGGAAAACGAACTATATAATCTGACAACCGATCCATTGGAACTTGAAAATCAGGCCAGCAAAAATATCCAGCGAACTAACCAACTTCGTAGTTTAGCTTATACTTTAGCAAGTTGTTCAGGAGCAGGTTGCTTTGTCTCACCCTCTTCCTGATTTGTCCAACATCCCATGTCCGTAGCGACAGGCGAAGGGAATTTCCGGGTAAGCTCTCATCCAGGAATCCTGCCTAGGTGGGATTCCTGCACTGGATGGTGTTCACATCGGGTATTTTCTGTAAAAGAGAATACCTAAAATTTACTGTTTCCTGAAAACTGAAGAAGTATTTATTTATACCGAAAATATCGGTTTTTTGAGTGAACTAATCTTTCTAAAGATAGATTTTTGCCAGATTTATTTCTTGCTAATCTGTTGTTATCTCTAGTCTGGTCGAGTCTTATTTATCTTGGCCTAAGCTGTTAGGCATCTAAACTTATTAGCCGAATCCCTTGATATAAGAGGTCTAGAGGTCAAAACATGAAATTTAGATGAGCGACAGCTTATCTACACTTTTAGCAGAAAAAATTTTTGACAATTCTGAGAGGAATATTTAGGATTACCAAGTCCAGAATTTGTAGCGTAAATTGTGTTCTATCTGAGCAAGTATAGTTAGGCATTTTACTTAAGGTATATTGAAAATTTTTAGCGGACAATTGACCCCCATGAGGTATAAGCAGGGTGCTTTCATATTTGGTTTCATTTTCTCGCTCTTACTTCTGGTATTACCTACTTTCGGTAATTCCAAGCCGAATGTTTTGTTTATTATGTTGGATGATCTGGACTCTGAGCTTTTGGCGAATGCCGTAGATAATGAGCTTATGCCTAACTTCAAAGCCAGATTTGTTGAGCAGGGCATAGAGTTTGTGAACTCTTTTGTAACCACTCCAGTATGCGGGCCAAGTCGAGCGTCATACCTAACTGGGCAACTTGCTCACAATCACGGAGTTCTGGATAATTTAGGTAAAAATGGAGGCTTAGATGAATTAGCCCAGGAGAAAACTTTACCCACTTGGTTGTCCAATGCTGGATATATAACATCCCATGTGGGTAAGTACGTGAATGGTTATGGGTCCACAGTTAGCGAAGAACTGATTCCTCCAGGTTGGCAAGTTTGGAAAGGTTTAGTAGATCCAAGCACTTATAGAGTATTTAATTTTAGAATTAACGAAAATGGTAGATTGGTTGACTATTCCGATGGTGAATATCAAACCAATGTACTTTCTGATCTGGCCTCTGATTTTTTAACTTCTGTTCCTAGGTACAGACCATTTTATCTAGAGGTAACTCCCCTAGCACCCCATGTTGAGCTAGAGCAAATATCACTACCTACTTGCAAAACCGATAATCCTCAAGCCTGGGGTAGAGTGATCCGCCCTGATCCCAGGATAGCCATTAAACACCCCGAAGCGGCAAATCTTCTAAAGCGCGCCCCATTATTTCCCCAGGCCAAGGATTCCTTTAATGAAAGCGACATTTCAGATAAACCCAGCAGTTTTCAACAACTCATGGATGAAATGTCCCAACAGGATATCGAATGCTTAACCATTCAATATCGTAGTCGTTTAGCTTCTCTTGTTTCGGTTGATGACCTAATTGGCAGTTTGTTTGCCACCCTAAGTCAGGAGCGGCGACTCAGCAATACAATTGTTATCTTTACTTCTGATAATGGCTATCTTCAGGGTGAGCATCGTTTCGATACAAAGTTATTCGCATACAACGAATCCCTGAGAGTTCCGCTTTATGTTTGGGCACCCAATCAAAAAAGGCATCTTACCATTGATGCTTTAATCAATAATATTGATGTTCCCGTTACCATTGCTGACATTACGGGGGCAACTCCTAATCTGACTGTGGACGGCAGATCCTTCAAAACTTTAATTCAGCAGCCTGATCAGCCCTGGCGCAATATCTTTTTGGTTGAGGCCGGGTTCCCGGAGTTTAGCTACATCGGCCTTAGGTCCAAGAGAGGAATGTTCCTGGAAATTCAGAACAACGGTGAAAATGAACTCTATAACCTGGTAGCAGATCCCCTGGAACTCGAAAACAAAGCTGATGCAATGCCCGAACTGGTTAATAAGCTTCGTAGTCTGGCCCGTAGGCTGGCAAATTGCCAGGGAGACAATTGCTTCGTTTCAGCCTCCCTTTGAACTACTCAGCGTAAAGAAATCCCTTTACCTGTTCCGCAAAGAGCCTGGGTCTGGACAATGGGAAAAAATGCCCACCAGGGTCAATTTGAACAAAGTTACTGTGTTCCCAAAGATCATGCAGTGCAACCCCTGTAGTTAAGGTCGGTGATTGGGCTCCGTAAATTATCAAAATTGGTAGGGCGAGTTCCTTTAGCTGAGGTACCGTAATCGTCTCTGGACTGGTGAAGTCTTCCCAGGCCGTAGTTGTATCCAGCAGTTTGAGCCATCGTTTGGCGGTTCGGCGACTGCCTGCTGGTGGCAACACATGGGTCAGTTCCGGCGGAATGGATGTCTGCCCTTTCGGTGATGTAGCCTGTAATCGCGCTAACTCGGTCAAGATGCGGTAGCCAGCATCGTCGTCATCATCGGTTAGATGAATTCCGATTTCAGCTAAAGCGGGTTTAAGGGTTTGCCAGTTGGGCCAGTCTACGGGTTTCAGTTGTGGCTGAAAGAGGCGTAACCGCAGATCTGCCAGTACCAGTTGCTGCAGTCGATCGGGATAGCAACAGGCAAAGTGCAGAGCTACAGAACCGCCAAAACTATGGCCAACCACGCAGGGCATGTCTAGCTTTAACTCATCCACCAGGGCTAACAGATATTGGGCTAAGGTCTCCGGTTTATAACCCGAAGTCGGCATCGCACTCCTTCCATGGCCCGGCAGGTCGAATAGGGTGACTCGATGGTGTAAAGATAATTCCTGGGCCGCCGCAAACCAGAAGGCGCTACTGGTAGCCATGCCGTGAACCATTACCAGATCTCGGGTGACTGGAGACACCTCCTGGGGTTGTAGCTGCAGGTAGTTAATATCAACCTGGTTCAGAGAGGCCGTAGGCAAAGCGGTTCTAATCCCTAAAAGAGGACAGCAGGCAAAGACGACTTAAGACAATTATCGAATCAATCTTCTCCGGTAAAGGGATTATATTGTGTAGCCAAAGTCCGTCGCCATTTGCTTGGTAACATCACCCAGAAAATCGGGAGTGTAGTACTGCTTCCAGCGGTAGGCCATTTCAGGCTCAATGCGTTTGTGAAGATGAAACTTTAGGTCACCACTCATTTTAGAAACGGTCTGAACCCCATCTGTCATGCGGCTATGTTTGTCGCTATAGGGATCGAGCATCCCTGGGTGAAGATCCAGATCAAGAAACCCGCACATACGTTCTAACGTTGGCTGGGGTTGAGTCACCAGATCTTCGTATTTGATCCGGACCTGTCGGTGGGCAGGAACATTAGCCAGCAGATCTAGAATGTTTTGATGACATACTACCCAGGCAATTTCAGCAATTTGACGAGAGGTTAAGTTACTTTCCCCCATGGCGCGATGCATAAAAGGAATGAGGCGTTCCATTTGAGCATCTTCAAAGGAACGAATCATCCCGCATGGATGACGGAGCAGATGAATATAAAGGGGCTCGTCAAAGTCTTCCTCCGCCCGACGAATAATGTTGAAGTGGTAGGCATAGGATGGGGTTTTTTCTACCAGCACCCGATCCCCAATCCAACTCTGAAGTTGGCCGTAAAATTCGCTGACTTTCATATCCTGATCTTCACAAGCCTGCATGATCTGTTCCGCCGCCTCAGCGGAACAGTCTTTAGCCTGCATAATGGCCCGAACCGTCCCATTTAGAAGATGATTATTCAGGTCATTGGACAGGGCAGATCGCCGCTGCTGCAAGGTATTGTAAGTCATCAAATGCAGCTCCGGCGGCGCGAACAGTTGGGGATGCCCCGCTAAAATTACCCGCAACAGGGTAGACCCGGAACGGGAGGGGCATAGCAGGAAAATTGCCGGTGGATTTTTGCTCAGCCCAGTATCTGGACGGGGAATGGGAGCCGGAATGGCGGCTCGGGCCTGGCTGAAAATTGAGGCATTCAGCTTTTCCGTAGCTGAGGGCGCAGAAGCATGGGATGCTATAGCCTGGCTTTCGACAGGGGGAGCCTGTAAACGGGTCGCAACAAAGTCAACAAACTGACCAATCGTCAGATCATCTACGTACTGACCGTTTTGCATCAAAAGATCGTGAAATCCAAGCTTTTTCTCTAGCTTTTCTTCAATACCGACACACAGCTGCACAAAGTCGATAGACGCAAAATCTAAATCCCCAATCAACAATGTTTCTGCCGTAATGGGGTCATCCAGATCAAATTCCTCCCCCTGGCTCAAAATGTCTTCCACCAGATTGACAATAATGGGCTGAATTTCAGCTTTTTGGATCGGCATATTCATCCTCTTTGAAGAACAACCGGAATATTTGGCCTGTGGTTTACTAAATCCTACCTATCGACACAGTCTTTTATTGTTTACCAGGATCTACTGCTTATTCATAACTGCTTCTCCTCCGCGGCGCTCTGCCTTAATCCCTCTACCCCCATGATTAAGGGGGCAATGAATCTCCTTTGGCAATGCCTAGAGATTAATCGTCAGAATTGGGATGTTGCTGGGCTTGCTGGGTAAAAAAAGCCTGGGTCACCCGGGCTTGATTCGCCAAAAATTCCTGCATCAATTCATAATGCTTGGCCAGAATGGTCGCTTGGGGATGCTCTGCCCCTCCAGCAGGATCATGAACCGGCTGGCCAGGAGAACTTGTTTCCGATGCAACAAATCCATTGGCCATGGGTTGGCCATTAGTGGTTTCCGGCGAAGGCGATGCAGTCTCTTCTAGGGGCAATGTTGCCTGGGGAAACCTTGCATCAGGGGCCGCCTGAAGGGATTCATAATGATTGGACGAATGCTTTTGACGCTGATGTTCAACCCCTGAAGATGCAGGCAGCTGGTCTGATGCAGCCCCAGAAGATGGAGGAGAAACCGCAGAGGAATAAGTCTTCCCAGTCTCTTGAGAATTCTGTGAAACCGCTTCTTGATGGCCAGAACCAGTGATCTCCGGTGGATATAGCTTATCTTTGATAGATTCAACAAACTCAGGTTTCAGAGAAAATCGGGGCAACAGTAGCTTAATGGGATAACTCATGGGTTGCCGTCGGTTGACGTAATCCCCCACCTCCAGGGAAATTGCCTCCATCGGACGGTGCTTATAGAAGCTGTTGAGCCGAACCGGCACGCCCTGAACAAATAACCGTCCCATCAGGGTTTGAAGCTGCTCTAACCCTGACTTTCGGGGGTTAGAGGTGGCCAAGGCCAAGTAATCTTCTTTACCTTGCAAGGTGCTATTGACAAAGGCAATCAGGGAACTACTGGCTCCCACCTCAATAAAGACCCTGGCTCCATCTTCGTAAAGCTGTTCTACTGTTTCCCGGAAACGAACCGGCAAGGTCCACTGTTGGACGCTGAGGTCCATGCCAGCTTTCTTGATGGCCAGTATTTCCTCGGGAGAGTCAGCCTCACGCGGATAGGGCGATACATTGGCACAGCTGTAGACTGGTACAATACTGGCCTTGACGGGTAATTGCCCGTAAGCCTCTCGAATCTTAGGTAAGGCCGGCTCATAAAGGGGTGTATGAACCCCCCGGTCAAAGGGCAGCCGCATACAGAGTCCTCCAGCAGCTTGTAACTGCTGAATCACAGTATCCGTGGCTTCCGCCCGAGCAAAAATCGTTTGTTGTTTTGGGCAGTTGTCCGCAACCAGATAAGCGGCTCCTCCCGTTGCATTGAGGTGCTGCTGCAGTTCGGTAATATCAATGCCCCCCACGGAGATGACCGTTCCCTTAGGTACCGCATCTAAATCTTCCAGGTCAAAGTGCAGCTGATTTAAGCGGCGCAGATGTTCCATGCACACGTCTCGGGATGGATAGTCGGATATCCCTCCCGCAGCCATGGCGATATGCTCCCCTGAGCTGTGGCCCGCCATCACGTCACTGCGAATACCAAAGTCGCACAACAGTTCATAAAGACTCATTGAGGAGCCAAATAGGGCTTCGGTGGCCAGATCACCGGCAAAAATTCGTTCCGTGACCCAATCTTTATCAGCTTTGGGCAACCCCGTTGGCGGTGGGTAAATAAACCGGCTGGTGGGGGCTTCGCGAAAACTAAAGGTTTCATCCAGGAAATTAAACCAGGCTGCCGCCTGAGGAAAATGCAGACAGAGATCCAGCATCATATTGGGATGCTGGGCTCCCTCTCCCGAAAACAGAAAAGCGATTTTGCCCGGTGGAGTTTGGCCTTCGCCGTAGTACATGCCGCTGCGGGTCTGCCACTTTGTCCGCTTCGTGTCGGCCAGCTTCTCAATAGCCTGATCAAGTTTTTTAATCAGATCAGCGAGATTGTTGACGATTAGGGCTAATCGGCAGGGAGCCGAATCCGTTGGATTAGTTTTATACAGGCTATAAGCCAGGTCCGCGAGATTGAGTTCGGGCTCAGCTTCCAGAAGTTGACGAACTTTTTGAATTCTGATAACCAGCTTAGATCGGTCAGCCTCTGCCAGGACGACCAGTTCCGAAGGCCAATCCTTCCAGACAGGATCTACGGGGCGATCTACCGAAGTGGGATCGTCTAACCGGCCCAGGGTCCATAACTTGGTTTCCCGCCCACTGGGATATTCCTCCAAAATGGCATGGGCGTTGATGCCGCCAAAGCCAAAGGCATCAATGGCGGCCCGGCGGGGGGAGTCTGTCCGGTGAATCCAGGGACGAGTTTCGTTGTTGACGTAGAATGGGGTGCCATCAATGCCCAGCTTTGGATTCACCTCATCACAAAGAGTGGGAGGCAGGGTTTTGTAATGGAGCGCCAGGGCCATTTTGATCAGACTTGCCGCCCCTGACGCTGGAATACAGTGCCCAATCATGGATTTGACGGAGCCGATACCACAGCGAGGCAGGCGCCCCTGACGCTTGCCAAACACCTCAGTGAGGGATTTAATCTCAGTCTGATCTCCCAGAGGAATTCCGGTACCGTGGGCCTCAACCAGATCGATGGTGGCTGGGTCAATGCCGGCCTGTTCGTAGGCCCGTTTTATAGCCAGAATCTGTCCTTCAAAGCGGGGAGCCAGCATACCCAGCCCTTTACCATCGCTGGAGATCCCCACGCTTTTGACGACAGCATAGATGCGATCGCCATCCCGTTCAGCATCTTCCAGGCGTTTCAGCACTAAAAAACCAGCCCCTTCTCCCAGCAGGGTGCCATCAGCGGATTGATCGAAGGGGCGAATATGGCGTCGCGATAGGGCATCAAGCTGACAAAAGAGTTGATACACCAGAGGCGGCATCGAAGCTTGCACCGCCCCGGCAAGCACCATGTCAGCGCGACCGTCCCACAGGTCCCGCATGGCCTGGTCCACTGCCAGATGACAGGAACTACAGGCCGCGTCAATCATGTAGTTGGGACCCATCAGGTTGAGGCGGTTAGCAATCCGCCCGGTGGCCACATTGGAAATGAGGGACTGAGCTTTTTCGACTTCATGCTCGGGCAAACACCTGATCAACTCATCGGTAATCAGGTCGACGGTTTCATCTTCTAAATGGGGAAACAGTTGACGGATCAGGTCAATGGTTTGCTTATATCCAATTCCACATTGAATTCCTGATACTAAACCCCGGTTAGGATAAGATCCACGCCCTAGAATTACTCCGGTTTTTTCCCGGTTAAAATCCCGTTGCCAGTAACCGGCATCTTTTAGCGCCTCCCCGGCCATTTTCAGGGCAATAAAATGATCGGGTTCCCCTCCATCAATGGAAGAAGGCAGCACCCCATATTCCACCGGGTTAAATTCAGATAACTCCCCTAACAACCCGACTTTTCGGGTATAGATGAACATCGGTTCTTTTTTGGGGTTACAGTCTGGGTCGTAGTAAGGTACGGCCCAATCATCGGGAGCATCGTTGATGTTATCAACTTTGTTGATGATGTTGTTCCAATAGGCATGAATATCTTTTGCACCGGGGAATAACCCCGCCATGCCGATAATCGCAATGTCGGTAGATGCAGGGGGCGTAGCCATAGGTTGATCCGATATCTCCAGTGTTATGACGGTGGTTAGTTGATAATGTCAAACCCTCCCAGGGGAAGCTTTAATCATCGACCCACTGACCTACTAAACGATTTAGCGCCTTGGTACACGAACCTTCAATTTGCTCCATCATTAAGCGGATGCAGTTATCGCCATCAACGAAAGCGGCATCAAAAATCATCTTGCTACCGTTAAAGGACGTCAGGCGGTACAGAAGTCTTAAGGATTCTCCCGGGCGGATAGGAGACCCATAACGAGTGACCCGAGTGAAAGACTGAGGCAACCCAACCGTACCCGCAAATTTTTGTAGCCAGATTAATCCTACTTGCAGTGAACCATCTAATAAACCTGGGTCGAAAATCCAATTCCACCCTCTATCCGCAATAAGTTGCCCTCCTTTGGGCGTCATCCAGGCTTTGGGATCGCTGCCAGTTACCCAACAATCTGCCCCAGGAGAACTGAGATGTTCAATACCGTTTACGACTTGAAACAATGGTCCATGAAAGGTGCATTCCCGATAAGTTGAGGGCATTTCCAGGGTGAGCCCCTCTGTCAACCCGGTGAAGTGGTTGGGGGGCGCAGGTTCAAGCTGAGGACGTAACACAAAGGTGCCCCGGTAATGGGGTAAGGGGCGATCAGTAGAGACAATTTCTCCCAGCACTTCTAAGCTAGTAGCATCGGCATGGGTTGAGGCTCGGGCTTGAAGCTTGACATCCTGAGACTGTTCTGGATCGAAAGCAATACCTTTGAGCACCCTAACGTTTTTAGCCTCGCAAACAACCCAATCAGGCCAACCCGCCTGGACAAACTCGGCCATTAATTCGGTGCCACAAGCCGCTGCTAAAACAGGTTTACCATCTAAGCAATGATGCCGGAGATAGGGATGGGAGACCAGGGAAATGGTCTGTTGGAGCATTAACGTACCATTGGGCTGAATTTGAGGTTGAGCGGTTAAAAACGGGTAGTCAGTCAGCTCCATCGTTTGAGGCGTTGAGGCTGTGGCGACCATCGGTCCTGACTGGTCAGCAGCACCAGATGCTGACTGTTGCGATGGATCTTCAAAAAAACCTGCCACTAACTCAACTTCCCCTCGGCGGCCATAGTGTAGCTCTTGGGAGAAAAACCGACGACCCGAGGCCGGCGGAATGGGAATTACCCCCCGCAAACGAAATTGGCGGTTAACCTCCTCAGAAGCCATGCCAGTGACATCCCATGGCCCCCAGTTAATGGCCATGACCCTGGTATGGGGCCAATGGTCCTCCATCCACCACCCGAAGCGATTGATGATCTCATTGGCAGTGGCATAGTCACTCTGACCGCGATTACCCGTACGACCAGCCACAGAAGCGAACAGAACCATCAGCTTCAAGGCGTCAGGGCGCAGGTGCTGACTGAGGATGTAAGTACTATCCACTTTGGTATCAAAAACCTGGTCAAAGGAGTCGTGGGTTTTGTCCACGATCAGCTTGTCTTTAATAATCCCAGCTCCCTGCACTACCGCGTCAATGCGTCCAAATTGCTCGTACAGGGTTTCCAGCAGCGCGCCAAACTGATCAGCGTTACGCACATCGACGCTGTGATACTGCACCGTCACCCCAGCATCGCGAAAGGCCTGCAGATTTTGGCGTATTTCCCGTTGTCGCTGCAGAAGCTGAATTTTCTGCTCAATTTGGACGGGGGTCACTTTCTCGCCCTGGGCTGCCGCCGTCTGGAGAAAGTACCGACGCAGGGCCGCGACATCTTCTAGGGCCTGGGTATCTGAAGATTCCGCTTCAGGTTCGGGAGATCGCCCCAATAAAATCAGGGTCATCCCGGGCAGCAGCAGTTCATTCAGAATTTCAGTGGTAATTCCCCTGGCACCTCCCACGCTGAGCACTACCCAGTCCGCTGCAGGAGCAAACTCTGGGGCTTTTCTCCCATCTCCAGACTGTAATCCTGAAGGCAGTAGAATTGCGGGCTCAAAGATAGTGCGAGTTCCCTGGGGGTAGCCGATTTCCATATCCATGTCTGGACTCAGGAGTTCCTCCAACAGGCGATCGGCGATGGATGGAGTAGAGGAGTCCCCATCGAAGTCAACTGCTTTGGCCCGTACCCCAGGCCACTCAATCATCATGGTTTTCAGTAACCCGTTGCTACCACCACTGGTAGGTAAGCCGGGTCCGCATTGGCCGTTCCGGCCAAACTGACCGCCCAGGGCGGAAGCGGCGATGACCTGACCCGAAACCTGGCATAGGTCATCGCTGCAGAATTGCAGCAAATAGAAAAGGCTCTTACTCTGACGGGTCGTGGTTGCTTTCCATGTCTCCCAGTCCTCCGGTAGGGCGGTCTTTGATAGTCCAGCTAGATGCATGATTCCGCAGATTGGACCATGGTGTTCACGCAGTTGGGCTACTGTGCGCTTTAAATTCTCCGCAGAAGCAAGCTGGTCCCAGGACAAAACAGAAGCACTACCCCCTATTTCCCGAATCCCCTGGGCTACCCTATCAGCTACCCCCTGCCCATGGTGTTCGTCAGCGGTGATTAAAAATAATCCCGTTAGGGTTTTCGCTAAGGGCTCGGTAATGGGTTTGGCACACGGCTGCACGACATAACGGGTAGCGGCGACCGTGCTAAGAGACTTTCCCAGGCTGTTGGTCTCCTGCTGCCCAAGGCTGTTATTTTCTGTTACCGTTCCTGGGCTGACGGGCTCTGGCCCAGGGGACTGGACGTCTAGCAGGGCATCAATGAGCCCACTCAGAGTCTTAACCTGGGTAAAGTGCTCCATTTGATCCTGCACCACCCTCGCCAGAGCCGCGGGCAGGACATTTTGTAACTCCACGAAGATCTCGACCCGCTTTATGGAATCAATGCCTAGGTCAGCTTCCATGTCCATATCCATCCCCAGCATTTCTTGGGGATAGCCCGTGCGATCGCTCACCAAATTTAGCAGGGTTTGGGTCAGGGATTGCCGATCTAACGATATAGGCTCGCCCTGAGGTTGCTGAGCAGGTTCAGCCCAGTCCCCAGGATTTGCCTGAGGACTTAACCCGGAGCTTGAAGTCAGGCTCACAGCGGCGGGCGGTTGGCTGGGATCTGCTTTTCCGTTAGCAGCGGTGGAGGCTGGATCAACCTGAACCTCAAACAAAGCATCTACCAGACCATTTAACGTTTTAACCTGAGTGAAGTGCTCCATGTCATCCTGCACCTTGCTGGCTAGGGCGTCAGGCAGCACGTTCTGCAACTCCACAAAAATTTCCACCCGCTTAATAGAATCAATGCCCAGGTCAGCTTCCATATCCATATCCATCCCCAGCATCTCTTGGGGATAGCCCGTGCGATCGCTCACCAGGCTGAGCAACTGTTGGCTCAACGTTTCCCGACTCAAAGCAGGGGCAGGCTTTAGTTCCGCTGGGCCAGGGGACACAGCAGGCTCGGTCCCAGGAGAGGGACCCCCGCCAGAGGTAGAAGCGGTAGGCACACCTTCTCTAGTAACAGGACGACTCACCATGGTGGGGATTGCGGCAGCCTCAGCCATCGTCGCGATAGCCGCAGCAGCCTGGCTTTGGGGCAGAGCCGTTCTTGAGGATACTCCAGCAGAACCTGCTCCCTGGGGCATCCCCGAATTCAGCGACCGACCAGATAAATCGGCATTCAGAAACTGCCCCATAACCTGTTCTTGCAAGGTCAAAAACTGACGCATGGTTTCCTGATAGGCTTGATAGGCCGCCAGGGCTACCTCTCCAGGTATCGGTTGACCCATGGGACCGAGAGCAAAACTGGTTTTTTCCCCGTTAGAGGCGGGCGGGTTGGTTTGAGCGGGGGAGTAAGACATAGGCAATGAGGATTGGAGGGATGACGATTTAAGATCTAGCGATCCACTAGCTGCAGATGGGGGATGATTATTAACGACAGCCGCCGTTGAGACCGTCACAAGGGACTTAGCCCCATCACCATGACCGTTGCCATTTGGTGAGCCACGATGGCTCGCCTGAGCCAGGGCCTTGGTTTCCTGGGTCAGGGCAGGAACCTTTCCCGTATAACCGAGGGGTTCATCCTTTGGACGAGCATGGCCACCGTTCACGTACCAAGTGGTAGAGGCCAGGTCGGGGGGACAGGTTTGCTGCATCAGCCGAGATATAGAAAGCTGTTTGACAGATCGCTTCTGGAACAGCGATTCCAAATTGACTTCCACCCCATGGATGGCTAAATACCCCAGGGAATTCAAGAACCCTTGTAAATCTCTTCCCTGTCCATCCAGAGAGACGGCCAGATGGGGATGTTCGCCTAAAATTTGATGCGCAAAGCGAGTAAGGATTCGCTTCGGACCAATCTCTACAAATAGCCGAGCCCCATCCTCATACATACTTTGAATTTGTTCAACAAACTCTACGGTACTGAGCAAGTGGCGGGTTAAGTTCTGGCGAATGCCCTCTACATCAGCCGGATAGGGCTTACCGGTCATATTGGAATATACCGCCACCTGGGGTTCAGCCATGGAGGTCGCTGCAATAGCCGCCGTTAGATCAGCTTGAGCCCCTTCCACAAAAGGAGAATGAAAAGCTCCGGATACAGGCAACACGCGAGCCATGATTTGCTCTGCCTGCAGCTGGTTCACCAACGCCTCCACCTGAACTCGACTGCCAGAGATTACAACTTGCTCTGGCGCATTAAAGTTGGAGGCACAAATATCTGGTAACCCGGCCAACCGTTGGGTGACGACCTCTCGCGATGCGTTGATAGCTGCCATCGCCCCATCGTGATACTGGCAGGCTTTCAGCATCACCCTTCCCCGGGTTTCGGAAAGGCGAATAAACGACTCCCGAGATAGCACCCCCGCCGCATGTAAAGCTGCATATTCTCCGTAGCTATGGCCCCCCACCATATCAGGGACCAACCCTACCCTGCGGGCCAGCGCCAGATATCCCAGTTCAACGGCCCCCAGAGCCGGTTGCACCACGTGAGTATTGGTGAGTTCCGCCTCTACCCGTTCCGCTTCTGCTGCGGAATAAGGACTGGGAGGATAAATGTACTGGCTTAGCCGTTTAGGGAAAACCCCATGTATCTGGCCATTGGCAAATTCCAATGCCTCGCGCATTTCACTGAAATAAAGGGCAACCTCCCTGGCCATATCCGGATATTGAGCCACTTGCCCCGGGAAGAGAAAGGCAACTTTGCCAGCCGGCTTTTCGGTTACAGTCGCGAGCTGAATGTGGGGTGGTAGGGGGTCCTCTAAGGCAGGGTTACGGAGGTGTTTAAGGGCAATTGATAAACTGCTTGCAAGCTGTTCCAGGGAGGTGACCACCAGACTCAGTCCCACACCGATTGGGCTTGATTGCCTTAGTCGCTTGGCGCAGGTAAAAGCTAGATCTCGCAGCCTTGGTTGGGCACCCTGGCTTAGCTGCTGGTGCAGGTCCTGAATGTCCTGAATGAGCCCTTCCCGGCTGGAGTCCCGCCACACCAGGAGCTCATAGGGCCAGGCTTCTGCCCCCACCACAGAGGGCCCGACATTGCCGCCATACTCTTCCATCACCAGGTGGAAATTGGTACCGCCAAATCCAAAGGCACTGACCCCGGCGCGACGAGGATGGTCCTTAGGCTGTAGCCAGGGTTGGGCCTCTTGCAGCAGATACAACGGGCTATCTTCAGCCTTTAAAGTCTCTAGCGGGTTTTCCACGTTGGCATGGGGAGGCAAGGTTTTGTAATGCAGGGCTAGGGCGGCTTTCACCATGGCGACCACCCCTGCGGTGGCCTTGGTATGGCCGATCATGGTTTTTACCGATCCCAAAACGCAGGACTTAGGCTCAGCCTGATGGGATTTCAAAACCCCGGTGATGGTTTCCAGTTCGGCCCGATCTCCGGCCACGGTGCCTGTGCCGTGGGCTTCATAGAGGCCCAAAGTATTAGGTGAGAAGCCTGCCTTGGCATAAGCCCTGGCTAAGGCCCGCTGTTGCCCCACGCTGGCAGGAGCCGTCATGCTCAAGCCCTTACCATCGCTGGAACTTGCGGTTGCCTTAATGACAGCGTAGATTCGATCGCCGTCTCGCTCGGCATCGACTAGTCGCTTCAGCACCACCATGGCCAGCCCTTCGCTGATGACAATCCCATCCGCAGATTGGTCAAATGCTCGGGCTACTCCTTTGGGAGATAATGCCTGGGTCTTGCTGAAACAGAAAAAGGAAAAGGCTGACTGCACTGTGTCTAGACCACCGGCGACGGCCATATTGCATCGACCACTCTCCAAGTCATTGACCGCAATGGTGAGAGCCGTTAAGGAAGAAGCACAGGCCGCATCCACAACAAAGTTCGAGCCTCCGAAATCGAATCGATTGGCAATCCGACCCGCTGCGACATTCGGTAGAATTCCGGGAAACGATTCCTCTGTCCACTCTGGTAAACGGTCCCAAACCCTATCATCCGGGTTTTCTACCATACGAGGCAGTTCTGCCCGGGTTGCGTATTGTTGCCCCAGGTCAGAGGAACCACCGCTAGAACCGATGACGACTGAGGTATTTTCCCGGTCAAAGTTACCATTCTCATAGCCAGCATCTATCAAGGCCCGTCTTACCGCTTCTAGCGCCAGTAGCTGAGCGGGTTCAATGGACTTAATTGATTTTGGCGGAATGCCAAAACGAATGGGATCAAAAGGAACGTCATCCAGGAAGCCTCCCCACTTGGAGTAGACCTTATCTGGAGTACGCTGATTGGGGTCGTAGTAGAGTCTCCAGTCCCATCGTTCTCTGGGGATTTCGGAAATACCATTGACTTTCTGGAGAATATTTTCCCAGAACACAATAGGCGCATCGGCTTTGGGCAGCAGGGTACCAATGCCAACGATAGCAATATCCGATCCTCGGGAAGGGTTCACTGCCTGAGGTGATTCCGACTTCTGGGGAGACAGGTTCTGAAGCAGTTCGGTGCTGTACCCCGAAACCTCTTGGTGCAGTTCTTCAACGGTAATTACCTGATTTCGCAGGGTGGCCACCTGACCAATCATGTACATGCCGGTCGATAGCTGCTGGTTCGCTTCCACGGGATGAATCTCTGAACCCTGACGCACTAACCCCTTGGAGGCAATACGTAAGCGTCCCAAAGTCAGATCTTCCAGGGTATTCTTTATGTCTTCGGCTGAGCGCCCCTCCTGCATCATCCGCCGCCGCGTGGCATAAAATTCTTCTGCAAAGGGTGTCAAGGCGCACCGAGAAGCATGTCCCGGACCGGTTTCCAGGTTAATGGTTCGGGTGCAGGCCAGAGCCTGGCGCTGAAACTCAGGCATAATGGCACCACAGGCCACCGCTTCTTGGGTAAATAAATAGGCGGTACCCATCAATACCCCAATTTTGATGCCACGCTCTGCCAGGGGAGCTGCCATAGCGTTAACCATCGACGCGGATCGGGCATCATGAATGCCCCCCGCAAAAAACACATGGACTTCCGGAGCTACGGTTGGGGAAACTTCCTCCAGCAGCATCGTGATCATGCTTTCCCAGAGAACGAAGCTGCTTAAAGGTCCAACATGTCCTCCACATTCCCGGCCTTCAAAAATAAATCGCCGGGCACCCTGCTTCAGAAACATTTTCAGCAAGCTGGGGGTAGGTACATGCAGATAGGTAGCTATCCCCTCCTGCTCAAGCGTCTTCGCCTGATCTGGCCTGCCCCCGGCAATTAGGGCAAAAGGAGGCTTAACGGCCAGTACCGCCTTAAGTTGAGCTTCCCTTAAGGCCTGGGGTACAAACCCCAAAATGCCCACGCCCCAAGGACGCTCACCCACCAGCTGCTGAGTCTTTGCCAGTAAAGTTTGCACCTGCTCACCCCGCATTAGGGCTAGGGCCACCCAGGGCAGCCCCCCGGCTCGGGAAACGGCATCAGCAAATTCAGCCGTGTCACTAACCCGGGTCATTGGTCCCTGGGAGATGGGATATCGGGTACCGTGAGACACGGCTAAAGGAGCGCCAGGCCCTAAGGGTCGGAGCCGCCGGGCGGTAATCAAATGGTCTTCACTAGCCTTGAGGATGGCCTGTATGTAGCGACCCGTAGTCTGAAATTGCTCCCGAGCCGCTGCCGCTAAACCGATCGCTTGACCCATTGGCCATGCCGCTGTTCCCGGTTCTCCCCAACCCACTAAAGAGGCGACGGTTTCTTCCCAGGTAGCTTCAATTGCCTCCGTTGAGCTTAACTCGATGTCTCCAGCGGCGTTCTGCAGTTGAGCAATGGCCTTAAAACCAGGCCGAGACAACACCCGGACCGAGTCACCGAGACGCTCACCAATGGGTATGGCTTCTTGTCCATTCAGGTTATGAAGATAGGAACTCCAGTCGGTGGGCAAGGGGGACTCTGGCATCAGCCAAAGCTGGTCATCTAAAACTATTCCCGCGGCTCCTGCCCCTCGGCAAGCGGCTGCGGTATGCAGCCCGATCCCCCCTTGTACATAGATGGGAAAAGGGCATCCGGCCTGAATTATTTTTTGACTTAAGATAAAAGCTGGGTCATTGCCTCCCCAGCCGCCGCATTCATGACCTCGGGCAACAAGACCATCAATTTTGTCCGATATAACTCCAATGGTGGATAGTTGCTCAATATCTGTAATTTCTAAACAAAGCCGGCGTTCATCGACCTGAGGCAATGCATCAATCAGGGTTGCCAGAGTCTCAGTTTGCCAGTGGCACAAAATTAACCAATGCGGTCGGGAACTCAGCCTCTGAAGTAGAGCGTGACTGGACTCAATTTGCAATTCCCTAAGTCTTAGACCAATCAGTTGATCGGGACTCAAAAGGTTAAGAGCCGAATCTAAATTTTGGAGGGCCACATCAAGTTTGGCATCAGGACAAAATTCCCGATCAAGAATACCAACCCCGCCAGCGCGACTGGTGGCAATGGCAAGCCCTGGATGTTCCAAATGGACTGGACTCAGCGATAGACAAGTAAATTCACCCATAGTCCCGAATTGACGATACAATCATGCATTCTGGAGAGTCACAGGTCCCAAAAGAAGACTCTTAAGACCATAGGAAGGAGTAGACTCGATGTAAACCCCTCACCTGACCCAAAAACCGTATTTCTAGGATTAGTGAATAATACCTTTGAACTCCAGTTTTTTGGGGCTATTGACGCAAACCTCCGTCGAACTTACTCAGACTGAAAAGGATTTTATAATCGGACAGCGAATTTATCGCTATAGGTCAAAAAAAGACTTTTCCAATACTTTCAAGGATAATGAATCTCAAACCACCAATAAAACAGCAATAACCCCTAGATGAGCTTTAGTCCGCGAGCAGTGAACCATCTCTTCATGGTCATAAAGTTTTATGGACAGGTAAGAAGTTCAGAGTGAGTTGCCTGAACGGAAATCTCCGTCGAGGGCTTTATCTGTATGCCCAACAAGGCATCAATTAAGCACAGGTTACAACTATCTGACAATATCCGTAACAATATAGCAGAGCGATCCCGGATAACTATGTCATTTATCAGATGACTGCGAAAGGCTCTGACAGAAAATAATGACCGGGCATGGAACTCCACGGATAACCGAATGATTAGGGAAAAAATCGGACTTTTCTGCCCCCGAGAAGCGCTTTCAGGGGTATGGTTGTCATCACTCCATCAGGGGCCGAGACAGCCTGATAAGTAGCAAGGTGAACATTTAAAGTATTCTTGGTGATCCTGACTCCTGCGGTCGCGGTAGACGCGGAAGGGAGAGGCAAAGTTTCTAAAATCCAAAGTCTTAACATTGCAGCCCTGAGGTAAACCTGGATGCTAATGTATCATTGAACTCCAGTCTGTACTGATCAGATTGATATCTTGTTGACCTCCTACGTCCTTTGCGAGTTAGCTAGTTAGAATTACTGGTCTCGAAATTTTCAAAACTGTATACTATGGTGCAGTTTCCTGTAGACATCTAAGCTCTAATCTGCTTTGATATGCTCAAATGTAAAGATTGTGTAGCTCTGTATCCCTTCAGACCGTCGAGATTTGAGTTTCATGGTGGCCGGTCGTTCACCGTAGACGTATTTTATTTTCTCTTGTTTCGTATCCATAGGCAGGTGGCTAGGTCTAAGGTTCGTTTTCGGCTAGTTGAAAAGCCTCATTAAACTGGGAGTAAATTTTTGATGACTCAATTCACACCGAGCATTAAGCAGGTTGATTCAGGCTCTGTAAGCAGTAAAGGAGATCTGAAACGGGCTCAGGCACTAGCTAAGGAGGGGCGCTTTGAAGAAGCCTCAAAAGAATATGAGGCGGTTTTAAAGGCTGACCCATCCTCTTTCCCCGCCCAAATGGGGGCCGGTAATACAAAACTGAGACTACGGCAGCCAGATGAATCCATTGTTCACTATCAGGCAGCTTGCCGGATTGATCCCCTCAAGGCCCAACCTTATATGCGGTTAGGTCGGATCTATGCTACCCAAAAGCAATATGACCAGGCAGTTGCACAATACCAGAATGTGATTAAGCTGGACAGTAAGTCCCCCGCTGGATATGTCGGCCTTGGGGGAGTTTTACTCTTGAAAGGCAATTATCCTGAAGCCACTGAAAATCTCCTTCAGGCTCTCCGATTAAATCCTCGCTTACTCTCAGCTCGACGCCGACTGGCCCAGGCCTACGCCCAGCAGAAGAACTTTCCAGAGGCCGTAGCCCAACTGAACGCGGCTTTAAGAATTGAACCAGAAAATTCAGGCACCTATGTTGGTTTGGGTCGCATTTATTTGACCCAGAAAGACTACAAATCAGCCCGACGCTCTTTTCAGGAAGCCGTTAATGTAAATCCTGATGCTCCGACTCCTGCTCGCTTAGGTTTAGCCGAGTGCTTACTGGCCGAAAATAAGCCCAGCGAAGCATCTGAAGTTCTTTCTCAAGTAGAGATACCCCAGCGGGATTCCGTGAGAAGTCGATACCACCAGCTCTGGGGAGATACTTATTTTCAGCAGGGTCTATACAAAGAGTCCGTTGAGGAATATCAAGCGGCTGTTTTAATTACCTCCAAAGAAAAATCTGATGGAGTGCCCACTGAGTTGCCTAAAGTAGACATGACCATTTCCTCCGACAGCGAACAATGGAAAACCTTGGCCAATCAACTTCAGGGTCGCATAGCATCCGCAGTTGATGAGCGGCGCACCGACTTCGATACTGATTTCGATGACTAGGCACAAAGATAAGTTAAAAGTTTCCCTTGACTTGTATTAGATACCCTATAACTTAGTCAGATGAATGTTTACCTTCCATTTTCTGTGTGCCTCAGAAAATGGAAGGTAAATCATTAAAGTGCTTTTTTCTACTTTAGGCCCCATGGTGACTACGGACAAAAGTCGAATTTGAATATGACCAGAACCGTTTGGGTAAGCTTTATCCCAGGTACCAGAAAATTCTATCGGTAGATTCCTTAAGCCAAACCTTTGAACTACCCTGATTTCCAATCTGGAACATTCGGTGAGGAAAGGCAGCAAAGCCGAATCTACCCATCTCTCTTGATGGCAGTACAATATGTAGAAAAATACTGTAGGAATTGAGCTGTTTATGCTTCATCCTATCGAAATTAAGTTTTTAGGCCCTGAAGATCAGATTGTTCAAACAACTGCAGGCAACTCCAGTGCTCGTTTAGGTTGCCAATGTATCGTCAATGGTCCCATTGTGATTCGTCCCCTGGAAGGTTAATCTGCAGCCTTAACCGGCTTTATCTGTTGCATCTATTCATGTTCCCGATTATCGTCCATGGACACTCAAACCCAATTCCGCTTCCGCAGGGATCTGACCGTAACCGTTAAGCCTGCAACAGTTCAAAGCGATGCTCCACGCTATCTGGTGCAAGAACCCAGGTCAGGAGCAACCTTTGAACTGGGGGAAGAAGAATTTTTTCTATGCCAGTCCTTAGATGGGGTACTGACTCCAGAAGATGTCATGGGTCGGTTTGGAGAGCGTTTCGGCGTCTCTATTACTCCTGAAGACTATCATCAGTTTCTGGTTCAGATGGATCAGATGGGGCTGTTGGAATCTGTCATGGAACGCCCGGCAGATCACGAAATTGCTCTAGGTCATGCCCCAGGCAAGGACCCTAAGCTTACAGAGCCTGGCTCAGGTAAGTTTGAGCTTCAAGCCGTTGAAGATTCCCCAGGGTTATATCTCCAGTCCGAGATTAATGATCAAGATGATGAGTCTGCAAATGAGTCTAAGCGGGAAGACGATCCGTATCGATTTGCTTTACTCAAGCAGCCGGAACCCCTTTTCGACTTTTTACTGGCTCTTTGTCGCCCCTTTCGACCCCTGTTCTTACTGTGGACCTGGGCTTTATGGATAGGGGTGCCGATGGCTCTGTTTACCTATTTCAAAAATCAGGATCAAATTTGGCAGGATATTGAGTCTCGTCCTGTTTTGACCTTCATTGAGGCGATGATCTTATCCCTATTAACCATCAACCTGTTGATTCGCAGTTCGAAGGGAATCGTCAGCCGCTACTACGGCATCACATTAAACGAATTGGGCATCCGCCTGCGCTTTGGGTTTATTCCTCGCTGGTATATTGCCTCCCAGGGTGCCCAGCAGCTCAGCCGGGAAGACAGGTTATGGTTTTATGGAACCAGTTCTCTGTTGAGGCTATCGATCTTTGTAATTGGGGTGTTTACTTGGAGCTGGTTGAGGGGATCGGGCACTCAACTGGCGGTCTGGTCCATCTCCTTTGCCAAAATTGCCCTATTCACCTTTATTATTCTTAGCCTGCCGATACTACCGCGGGACGGTTACCGCTGGTTTGTCACTTTCTTTAGGTTGCCCCCCAATCTTTGGCAGCAGGCGGCTCAGGTGGCAATTCGGGTTCTGCATCGTCGTCCTTTGCCAACGATTTCACCCTGGCTATTGCTTTATGGCCTCGTACTGCTGCCAGTGTGGGTGATTATTATTGTCCGGGTTCTAATTCGCAATTCAATTCGGTTAGCTTCCAGCTTCCCTGATATTTTTGGTCGAGCAACCTTTTTCATCGTTTTTTGCTTAGCTTTCCTGTTGATTTTGCAGTGGTTATGGCCTCGGTTAAGCAAGCTCATCAAGCCAGATCAGGCTCGTCAGGCCCCCATGCCAAGGGGGAACGGTCGTTCCCTCAGTCCGACCAACGGACAGACGGCGATCCGGTTCACCGGGTCTAGGCTTTATGCGGGGGTACCCGCGCCAACCCCCTGGTATCGACGCTGGCAACTTTGGTTCCTTCTGGTGATTCTGGGTGCGGTGCTATGCTTACCATTTCCCTATCGTCCTGGTGGCTTCATTCAACTCCTTCCTCCAGAGCAAATGGCAATGCAAGCCCCAATTTCTGGCCAAGTTACCAGAGTCTTTTTCAATGGTGGAGATGGGGCGCTAATTCCCGCTGGAACCGTTATTGCCACGATTACTTCCTCTGAGCTGGAAAATAACGTTCTGACCCTGCAAGAGCAAGTTAATCAAGCCAAGGCAAATCTGGACAAACAGCAGGCCAACCTGAAACAGGTGTCGGCTAAACCCATCCCAGAAGCGGTAGAGGTGGCCAGAAGGCAACTTGAAGTGGCGAAACAGGAGGTCGCCGTAGCCCGTCAGCGGGTGCAAGAAGCCCAGGAACAGATCGCCATCTTTCAAAGCCAGCTGGAGTCTGCCATGGTTACGGCAGAGTACAGTGCCAACGACGTTACCAGACTGGAAAGTTTGGTGAGCCAGGGAGCATTTTCCCAGCAGCAGCTTGAAGAGGCCAAAGAAAGAGCGGCCACCGCCCAGATCAAGGTCGACATTCAGCGCGGTGAACTATCTGCTGCCCAGCAGAACTTGGTTGAAAGTCAGCAGCAACTCATGACTCAGCAGCGGGTCTTGGAGGAAGAGGAAGCTCAGTTCCGGTTGGCTTCCACTGGCGCAACGGTCGATGAAATTGAGGCAGCCCGTCAAAATGTTGAAGCCGCCTCAGCCGAACTCAAACGCTTAGAGCAAGAATGGAAGTTCGCTCAGTCTCAGAATCAAAGTACTAATTTGTTCATGCCTCTGGATGGCAGTCTGGTGGACAGCTACCTCAACCGTAGGGTCGGGACTTACATCAACAAAGGGGAAACCTTTGCCTTAGCCCAAAATAACCAAACCTTGTTGGGAGAAATGGAAATACCAGAATATGATTCAGGGGCTATTACTGTTGGTACGCCTGCTTCAGTCAAGCTCCTGGCCTACCCTAACCAGCCGTTGACTGGAACAGTTATTTCGGTAGACCCAGTGACTTCAGAAGAAGATTTTGGTTTAGTCTTTAAAGCCCTTGTCCAATTCACTAACGCAGAAGGTAACCTGAAACCGGGGATGTCGGGCTATGGCAAAATTGATGCTGGTGAGCAACCCTTGATTATTCTGCTAACTCGGCCTTTGGTACGATTCTTGCAGGTTGAATTTTGGTCCTGGTTACCCTAGGAAGGAGCATCAATCAAGACCAATTTTTGTGGTCAGGCAAGGTGCCGACCTATTGATAGCCAAGCTGCTGAGCCAACTCAATGACTTCGGGAAACAACCCTTTACCATCCCATCGCCAAGGTAGGTCACACTCGGCTAAGGGCTCTAAAGGAATAGGACGTTGCCGAAAAGCTGGGGAGGTTTGATACCCTGGATTATTGCCCCATTGGGCTCCGTAAGGTCCCATATAAGCATAGGAAGATTCTTCTGTTCTCAGCATGATTTGGTAAATTTCCTGGCTCCAGGGCAGGTTTAGCCAATGGCAGATTCGCTCTAGATACTGTTCCGGGAAGTTAAGAATATCTTCCCCTCGCAGGCACATCTGCTTTTCTGGAGGAACTGTATCAAGAAAGTCGAGAATTCGCTTTTGCTTGTCGAACCAGGCAAACTGAGGGTCCAGGGTTGCAGGTTGGGTAGAATAATCAACGGCCTTTAGCCCAATCATGGCACTCATGGCGGTTGGGATCTTTAACCAGGAACGGCCTTGAGTCTGAGGATGCCTGAGTAAGTGTAAGTAGTGGGCATCAGGGAAAGTATTACGGATTCTTTCCAGGATTTCAGGCTGATCGGCGCTGGAATATAAAGGGCTCTTATCGATGATGCGCAACGGTGCAACTTGCTCACACAATTCCAGATAAATTTCACTAGTCGATTTTTGCCAGCGCTTGAATATCCAGCGGCGGGCCATATCAACGGTTTCCTTAGTTTGTTCTCCACCGTAAAGTTGAGCCACGGTTCGTAACAGCCCATGCAACAGGATTTGGCGTGGGCCCTTCATATAAAAAAACAATTCTTCGAGGGTTTCCTGGGCAAAGAGATTGATCTCGGGAACACTATAGGCCCCCGGATGCTGCCCTACCATGCCACATACAATCGATGTAAATGAAAAAGGAGACGCGAGAACGAAAACCGGAGAAGCAATGGTCACGACCTTGACGACCTTAAAGTGTGCTTTAGTATCCTTTATAATACCGACATCTGAACGGGATGAGGGAAAACTAAAAGGAAAATATTTCTGCCGATTCTTGCCTAGAGATTGAAACCTCCAGCGGTGGGGAAATATCGAATATTACCAATAACCCATGTCCAAAAAAAACATTCTAAAAAGCATCCGCCAGCTGAGGCAAGGATTGAAGTCCTGGTTTTCGGGTTCAACTTCTCCCCCTGCAGGACCTCCAGATTCAATGGTCCGTGAGCTTTCCGTTACCAGTATTCAGCAACCCGGATTGAGGGTCTATGATATTTCTCCCCAATCCACCGATAGAGCTATAGATGACTGGCTGGATCCTCACTATGCAGGGGTTAACCTGTCGGAGGCTACTCTGGGACGTCTATTCCTTTTTCTGCCCGGTTCTTACGGCCAGGCTAAGGGGCAACGGCTAATCCTGCAGGAGGCCCTGGGAATGGGCTACCACGTCATTAGTTTGAGTTATCCCAATTCGTGGACGGTTCATGACCTATGTCGACGCAGCCCTGATCCTGACTGTCATGGCCAAATTCGCCGAGCCATTTTACAGGGTGCGCCCCTCGCCGACGGAGTTTCCATTAGTAAAGCCAACTGCATTGAAAATAGAATTACCAAGCTGCTGCACTATCTAGCTATCAACTTTGCCAGCGAGGGGTGGGCAACCTTTCTCCAAGATGATCAACCCCGATGGGATCAGATCGTTGTAGCAGGGCACTCCCAAGGAGGGGGGCACGCCGCTATGGTGGCCATGTACTACGAAGTGGCCAGGGTGTTGATGTTGGCGGCTCCCACCGATTTTAGTCATTCCCTAGCGGCTCCCGCTCCCTGGATTACCCAACCCCGGGCAACCCCTGCAGAACGCTACTTTGGGTTTAGCCATAGGCAAGATCCTGGATTTAGGCGTCTGAAAGCCACCTGGCAGCAGTTAGGATTATCCGAGTTTGGCCCCCCGGTTGATATTGACACCCAGCGACCGCCGTTCAGCGGTTCCCATCAGTTAGTGACCAACGCTGTTCCGGGACGTCCCAATAAGTATCATGGCAGTATCGTGGTGGACCCATGTTTGCCAAAAGCTGAATCGGCCCGAAAACGGTTGCGGGGGGCATGGCAGTATCTGCTTGGGAGCAGCGATTAAAGGCTAGAAGAATCAAGCGTCAAATGGCTCACTAATCATAAATTCCCAGCCTTGATCTAGTAGGGCATCCGCCTCAAAAAGGGGGAAGTCTGGGGCACTTTCACTTAAACTCGATTCGAATACTGTTTCCCTAGCCTCAATTTGCTCCCAAAACTCATCCGTATTTTCCACATTCTTTAAATACAAATTAAGAAGTTCTGATTCCTCTTCATCCAAAGCGATTCCTTGCTGATGACGATTCAACAAGGTTTCTAGATATTCCAGTAAGATGTCAAAACCATTGGTATCAAAATCCATAGTCTGCCCAAATATCGACGGAAGTTAAGGATAAATGCCGATAATCATGTTAGCATTGCTAACATTCTTTCCCCATAAGATTGAGATTTCATATCCTGGGAATAATTTAAGTTTTGTTATTCTATTATGTCAGTTTTGATACTATTCGCTGATCTTTAGATGCTTGGCAGAGATAGCTAGCTTCACAACACAATGACCATGCAAACCTACAATCCGGAACCCCAACCGGGATTCCGTGCCTCAGACTTCCGCAAAGTTAATGAAAACGGCTTCGGTGACCGTTACAACGCCTATGCTTATAGTTCTGCCTGGTTTAAGGACCACCTTTACATTGGGACCGGTCGGGCAAATCTCTGTCTGCTGAAATTTGCCATGCCCTTCATCAAGATGGACGTCTGGCCAGTGGATTGCCCCCATCGGAACTATACCCCTGAATTTGAGCATAGGGCTGCGCGGGGTGAGATCTGGCGTTACAGTCCGTTAACGGATCTCTGGGAACGCGTTTACCAATCCCCCCTTGTCGAGGATGAAGACGGCACGGTATACAGTCGGGATCTGGGGTATCGCTCCATGATCGTCTACCAGGGCGATTCTGACCCTGAACCGGCCCTATATGCTGCGGCCTGGGGGCGTTCTCGCAGCACCGGGCTGGAGATTTTACGCTCTGTCGATGGGGTACATTTCGAGCCCATACCCAAACCCCGATTCCAGAGTGCCGGTGGAGATTTATTGCCCATTACCGCCATTCGGGTGTTTATTCCCTTCAAGGGGAAGCTTTACACAGCCCCCACAGGAACCGCTCGTAGTAGCGTCAATGCTGCTCTGAGTTCGTTAATTTATGAAACGAGTGACCCCGCCTCAGGGCAATGGCAGTCGATCAATGATCCTGGCTTTGGTCCTCCCATCGATATTAAAACGATTCAGGCGGGCAAGGTCGAAGTTGCCGTGGTTTACGATATGGCAGCTTTTGGAGATTATTTATATGCCGGAACAGCCGGGGACTTTGGCTTCCAATTGTGGCGCAGTCGGTGCGAGGGAGACCGCGCCTATGAATGGGAACAGGTTTTGGCGGGTGGGGCCGGACGAGGGGGGTTGAACCAGGGACCGGTGTCCATGCAGGTGTTCCAGGATGCCCTGTACATCGGTACAGGCATTCAAAACGGCGGGTACGACCGGCGTGCTAAGCTCGGTCCAGCGGCCGCTGAAATCATTCGAGTTTACCCAGACAACTCCTGGGATATTGTGGTGGGCAATCCGCGAGACGGTAAAGCTCCTATCAGCTCTCTGAATGCTGGGTTTGGCCACTACTTTTGTGGATACATTTGGCGTATGGCTATCCATGATGGCTGGCTGTACGCAGGCACTATGGATTGGACCATCATTCTGCGCTATAGCAATCTTAAGGAAAAGCCTTTACGCATTTCTAAACTCATGGCGGGGGCCGGGTTAGACGATTACATCAATTTATACGGGGGATTCGATCTGTGGCGCACCAAGGATGGCGAAAACTGGGTTCAGGTCACCCATACTGGCTTTCATAATCCCTATAACTATGGCTGCCGCGGTATTATCTCCACGCCCCATGGCTTATTTGTTGCCTCTGCTAATCCCTTCGGGCCTAAGGTAGCAACCCAGCCCGACCGACAAAAATGGGAATGGGTCTATGAAGACAACCCAGCAGGCGGATTAGAAGTTTGGTTCGCTGCACAAAAAGAATAAATCCGGGATGTCCTAGGGTTAGAAACCTAGGCAACCGGTTCAGGGGCAAACCCCAGGGCCTCCATATAGGCCTGGTGGTACTCATAAACCTGTTGTTCAGCCTGACTAAAAATGCCGCCGCGATAGTTGTTGTCCGTAAGACTGTTGAGCCCTAGTTGGACCTGTTGACAAATATCAAAATCTTCTTCTGTTACGACCCGAGGGAAACCCAATAATTCAGGAGCAAGGAGGCCACATTCCTGCAGTTTTTGCTCTTGCTCTGGGCTCATCTTGCATAAATAGACGTAGTTTTTGACTAAGGTTTCTTGGGGCCCGATGGGATGAACCGTAGAAACCGTTAAGATAACCCCCTGGGAAGTCCAAAATACCAGGGAGGGAAACACAACATAGTGGTGATACCGGTTGCTTTGAAAGTCGCGGTCAGCAAGAATATCGACGAGGTGCAAAATAGCCTTACCGGCTTTGACGGGTTTTGCATGGTAATGAAAATGAGGGGAATCCGACAGGAAAACTTCGTCCTCTACGGCGGCGTACTTGCCAAAGGTTTTTCCATGGACCGTTAACAGGTGATAACCCTCCAGAGTGTTCTCAACAAACAACTTCCAGTTGGCCTGTATTACTTTTTCAAAGAAGTCTACCTGTTTACCCATGGCTGCTGAAAATTCCAGAATCAGCTCATAGGTTTTGCCCAGATAGTCTTTCAGACCTGGACCCTGATCATCGCGCTTAATGAATACCCAAGTTCCACATTGATCCACTTGCCAGGCTTCCAACTGCAGATTGCCCTTTTCCGCTTCGGTTAAATGGTCAAATTCTGCCTGTCGCAACACATTGATAGGAACACCTTCGCTATTGAATTTCCAGCCATGGTAAGGGCACTGCAGGGGACCATTGCCTTTATCACCCCGCTGAATTCGGGTAAAACGGTGGGTACATACATTCTGGAAGGCGCGCAGTTGGCCGTTAAAGTTTTGAACTACGACCGTTTGCCCGCCCACATCAGCACAGATGTAGTCGTTGTGGTTCTGCAAATTATCAACCGTGCCGATAAACGTCCAGTTTTTCTGCCACAGCTTTTGTTCCTTAGCAAAAATATCGGGGTCGGTATAGAAAGAGGGAGGAATCAGAGGCTTCATAACTATTCTCCACAGTGACAATATGGGGCCAGCGCTATTGATACCCCATCAGGTTGGCCAGGTGCATGACTTCTTCCGTGAGCTGCTTCTCTGAGGTCAACTCTAACCCAGCATTACTGAATCGTTCCCTGGCATCTTCTTTAACCCATATGACCCCTTCTTGTTCAACGTAGTCTGCGAAACTGGGTTCCTTCACTTTGCCCTGGCGCAATCGAGGATTTTCACAAAACTTTTTGTCGTTACCTCCGGGGGCCGGGTCTGGTCCAACGAAAGCATAGGGAGAATTTTCAGGATGTTTCATGGCCTCAATCGCCTGGGCATCGGTGCGCAGGCCCATCCACTCGGCAATTTGGGGTAAAAATATATCCGGTTCAGACAAGACATCTTCTCCCCGAATCCGCATGGTTTGCCCCGTGGGTAATTTTCGGGTGAAATTTAATATATTGGCGTGGGTTTTGTACCAAAGCAAAATATAGTTCTTGCCACCTTCCAGTTGCCACAAATCCTCAAAAAACTCACGCATGGACTTAGAGCTAGACACGGGGTGACGGGTCAGGTGAAGGTAATAGGCATTGGGAAACTGAGCATAGGCTCTTTCCAAAAATAAGTCCCGAGTGGCGGTTTCGGGACTCTTTTCTACCCCAATTAAGGGATTGATTTCAGCTAAAAGATAGTCGTAGAGTTTCTTGGTAGGCCAGTCTCGCCTTTCCTGCAGCCAAGCAATGGCCTTGAGAATGGTTCCGGTTGTTTGCACTCCATCGTGAATCTGGGCCAAAGCCCGGACGACTCCATAGGGGCCAAAACGAACCCGCATCCCCCTTTGATGGGCAATGACTTCTTCGACCGTATCCCCATTAAACAAATGCAGTTCTGGGAAACAGTACAATTCAGGATGTTCCCCAATCATTGTGGATACGACCGACGAAAATGAACGGGGCGGGGAGAGAATGATCAGCAGTTCTGGCATAATCCTATGCTCTATTGATAACCCATTAAATGTGCCAATTTTGTCATGGTATGGCCAATGTCATCACGGGTTCCATTTTCATACCCTAATCGCCGGGCCATTTCCCAGGTTTCCTGCTCATTGAGTTCCGCTAAAGCTTCTGGTAAAAAGGCTTCGAGGGAAGGTTCTTTTACTTTGCCTACCCTGAGTTGTGGACTGAGCATAAACTTAAGGTCGTTGCCTCCCCGGGCGGGAGAAGGACCAACACAGGCGTAGGGAGAATTTTCGGGGTGCTTCATAGCTTCGATTGCAGCAGTATCTGTGCGGATGCCCACCCACTCCGCGATTTGCGGTAAGTATTGGTCAGGATCGCTTAACAAGTCTTCTCCCCGAATCCGCATGGTTTGGCCAGTGGGCAGTTGACTGGTAAATTCCATGATATTTCGATGCATTTCGTACCATTCAAGGGTATGGTACATTCGTTTGGGTCCCCGGGTGTGCATCGACCGCAAGAGCATGTCTTGGTTAAACTCTTTTCTTGATTTTGTAGCTGAAACAGGATGACGAACTAAATGCAGAAAGAAAGAATTGGGATACTGTTTATAAGCCCGTTTCAGATTGCGTATGCGCCGGGAGGTGACTGGGCTTTTTTCCACCCCTATCTGCGGGTTCACCTTTTCCAACAGGTAGTCCATCATATCTTTCGTGGACCAGTCCCGACGATCGTGTAGCCACACAATGGCACGGGAAATAGATTCTGTCGTCTGAACTCCATCATGCAGTTGAGCCAAAGTTCTTAAAAGCCCATGGGGACCACAATAGCGGTTCTTACTCTTGATTTCATGCTCAATTAATTGGCCAACCGTGTCTTCCACAAACAAGTGAAGTTCCGGGAAGCCATATAAATCGGGGTGTTCACCAATTACCGTAGACACCACCGAAGAAAAGGATCGGGGGGGAGAAAGCATGACGAAAAGTTCATCCATGGCAAAACCTTCATACCTCTCAGGCAACGTTTGACAGAACGTTTTTTCAAGATAATCTGTTCATATCATCTAAACAGCAAGGCAAATGTAGCCTAGACTAAACAAAGCCAATTCAATGGGATGATCCAAAAAACTCGCGGTTAAGGTTGCGGAGCTGCCTTGCACAACCATAATTGTTTCCGACTCAGATCTACGGAATTAACCCGATCCATAGCTAACACCAACCCTAGGGGCGTTGAAATCGCCTGTTGGACATCGACTCTAAAGGCATCACTTAACCCTTCGATAGCCGTCGATGACCATTGTTCACCATCCTGGGTAAACCAGAGATTAAAATTTTCAACCGTTTGGACACAGCAGTAAAGCAGGTTTTCGTGAACGGCCATGTACGGATATACCGGATTGGCCGGTGGTTCTTCAAAGCCTGGCCCCATCACAGAAAGAGGAACTTTAAGACCAGCAGGTGAATATTTCGGTGCTCCGACGATTAAGTCCCACTGATTATCAGGGTAAATGCGGTAAAGTTCGCTACCGGCCCAGAAAAATCCCGGTTTTTCTAATGAATCTGACAGCGCCAAACTAGTAGAGCCATACAGGCAATTCTGGAAAACTTCCAGGGAGGTGATCATTCCATTTAGAGCATAGCCATAGCCGCCTTTTTCTAAAACAAGTTCCCAGCTATAAGGAGGTTCACCGTCAGCCGAGGTTTTCCAAAGCTGAAACCCCTGAACCGGATTATGGGTAGCCGCATATAAAGCATTCTGGAAAACGGTTAAAGCGGTAACGGCTTGATTTCTAGGATCTCCGAAACCTGGACAGTTTGCGGGTTGCCAATCGCCTGACTCAATCGCGTTAGCGACATAAATTACAGCCTGCTGCTTAGCACTTTGCTTTTGGCTGGCAACCGGTAGAGCAAAAAAATTACCGTTGAAAGGCTGTATCTGACGTCCTGGTTTATTGGCATCAACCGGTGAAAACGAGACCCCATCCGAAGACTTTAGCAGCTCCGATTTGGACGACGAAGAAAAGCTAATGTATAGGTTGAGAGATGACAGTTTTCCATCAGGAACTGTGACTGCCTCAGCCTGCAATTGATACCCTTGGGGAACAGGGTTTTGATCGGCATCATCGGCCTTGAAAACCGCTTCTGGCCCTGCCGGTAACGTTTCCTGGTAGATGGTTTTCCAACTCCCTTCACTCGGGTTAAAGCAGAGGACCTGACGAATTTCTTCTAGAAGTTCAGGGAAGTAGCCAATAGACGCTAGAAATAGCAGATCTTTGAAGAATACAATAGAAAAATCAACGTTCTCGGCTGGGCTGGGCAGATCCTCCGGTGTGATATCAACGAAAGTATGGGCTGGAGATGGCGAAGGCGACTGTACAATAGCTGAAATCGGTTTTTCCTGTAGCTTTGGCTCTTCTTTCCGAGTTAAACCCTGTACCAACTCGGTGAACTTTGCCTTTAATCCAGACGTCTTCTTCAACAAAGTAACTACGTTTCCCATCGTTATATGGCTTTTAAGTTTACCGCTGCCTATGTAATCGCGGGCTCACTATTAGAGGGAGCATCGCTGGCATCGTCTGCTTGAACAGCTTTGACAGCCCGTACATGTACCTCAATGGCTTCTAGCTCTTTTTGAGTCATCACTAGAGCCTCTTTAAGGATGTTGTAACGGTACTGAACCTCTTTTCGATATTGCTCAATTTCGTCTAAAGTCGACGAACTCGGATGGAAGGTGGTGTCAGCACTGTACAACCAAGTATGCATATGCTTCAGAAAAGCACTTCCTCCCAGTTGGTCCAGCAATGCCTGACTGGGGGGTCGTTTATCTTTGGGTAACTCAGAATCAACGACATTATCTTGATCGGGCAAGTTCTGAGCTTCTGGATCAGGCTGAGTAAAGGGATTTTCAGCAGCTTGATTGACTGGCCCACCTTTATCTGGCCTGGGCCGACTGTTTTTAACTTCCAGGTAACGCCGAAGCAAGTCGATTTTGGTCTCAGGACCTTCTTTTACCTTAACCAGGCGGGAAATCTCTGGCCGGTCGCCCTGTACTTCAAGTTCCCGTCGAGGTTCTTTACGTCGTTCCCGTAATTGCTGTAGAGCTGTTTGTCGCTTTTGCTCAAGGTCGCCGTGATTTGCCATGGTGAATTAGTAGACACGCACCGAACTGATTAATCTATGGATTGTAGCGCTCCTTTCATTATTAATGGCAACAGCTTAGCAATAAACCGGGCAGGAGGTAAATCGTGTTTAGACAGTTGACGAATTTGATTTAATGAATTTCGTTTTTAAAGCCCCTGATTGAGTATAAATCCCCATACTTCAGTATAAAGCGGTTCACCACTGGGTAAAATCGGAGTCGCCGGGTCTACGACAACGCTCCCATGTTCAGCTCCAGCAACTTGGGGAGACGCTGATGTAACCAGTTGGCGCGAATTACCGTAAGGGGGGGCTGCCTGATCAACATTTACGGGTGGACCGAAGTTATCTAGCCCCAGTAGGGCAAACGCATCTAACTGTTTCGGGAAAGGGAATATTGGGTCATTGATGTGTTGAAAAGTAAAATAGCTTTCGATCGGAGTTAAAGAATCTTCTGCTAACCATGGAGCAAAATCGTTAAAAATACGGATGTGATCCAGCTCTGGAGCGAACAAAACTGCCCCTGCTAGTCTCCTATTCTTAGCAATAATGGCTGCATGCCCTCCCCCTTGGGAATGACCAGCAAGGACAACCTGACTCCATCGAATCTCTCCATTCCCCAAAAAGGTAGACCAACCCTGCTCGGGATACTGTAAGGCTAGGTAGCGAAGGACTTGTAAGAGTCGATTCTGAATTGAATCAGCTGCGGTGATAGTGACCCGATTACTACGGTCAGTGCCATCAGCTATTTCTAAACGAAAATTTTCCGCACAGTCAGGATTTCGGATAAAACCACACCCCTTAGCACTGGTAACCGCAGTTGAATTAGGATAAGCCAGTCCAATGGCATGATAACCAAGAGCTGCCGCCTGCTGAGCAATCAACCGATTACTCAGGGGAGAACCATTGGTGCCGGGTAAAAAAACTAATAGTCTTCCTTGCGGTTGAACAGCCGAATCTACAGTGACATAGTGCGGACCCTTCGGCTCGGCAATGTTTCGATCAGTGGCAACGGAAGGGATGACATACTCTACTAAAGTTGGACTTTTGGGAGGATTGTTTTCCAGGGCAGCGGCAGTTAAAAAGTAAGGAGTACTAAGGGCCCCAGCCTCCAACGTAATGACATAATCTCCGGCTGCAAGGGACACGGCAATCGCTTCAGGCAAAGGTCCAGGGTTAGAGGATGCGGCAATGATATTTCCATTGCCATCCTTTAAGCTCATATCAACATTGGCCTCTAACCCAAACAAGTTAATGTTGAAATTATTGGCAGCTTTTAGGGTAAAAGGTAGAGTCGATGCTTCGTTACCCTGCAAGTCCCCTTGGGCCTGCGCAATTTGAATGTCTTTTCCTTCAAGACTGGCAGTAATTTCGGACACAGGACGGGCTGAAAAAAGAACCGTTGGCTCAGACATCTCTGGGGTTTCCCCATGCATTTCTGGCCCAAGGGTCCAGAATCCAGCCTTCAAGGGATTAACAGGGACTAAGGCAGCTGCTGCTCCTGGCGTAGCCAGGGATAGGCCGAGGGTAAAACAGGACAGCCTAACGGCAAAAGGTCTGAGCATGATTTCCACTTTTGATAGTTGCATCGTTTACAAGCTTCCCAAGAGGTACAACCCAAACTCCCGTCAAGGTTGGCAATCCAAAGGGTTTCAAAATCCTTCCAAAAACCATAGAGCGAAAAGTTATAGTATTCAATAAATCTCAGGTCAGAAATTTATATTAAGGATTAAGAAAACCTTTTCCCAAGGCTAAGAGGAATTTTACAAATTGTCTAAACGAATACGGAAAGTCAACTTATTACCAGTTTTACCACTTAGGCTTAGTGGGCTAGTTTTTATACTTCTTCCCATGCTATGCTCAATCTTGATTCTATTGAATAGTTTTAACCAGCCTACTTATACACCATAGATTTTAACTAATAGACTTATGCGTCGTTTATCTATTCTTGTAAAAGCCGCGGTGTTAGCAGCGACAGGCGTTTCATTAACTCAGGGGAATGTCAGTGCCTGTTCTGATACAACATCTTACTGGATTGATTCTTCCGGCCAGTGTGCCGACCTGTCTAATCTGGCTCAACCGAGCCCGCTCAATGCTGAAGTAGATGCCGGACAATTGGACATCACTCCTAGACCTAGAAGCGTCAATAATTTTGTTGGGGTGTCGGATCCGGAAGACTCCTTTCAGTTTTTCCTGCAGGCTCCCAGCAGAGTTGAGTTTACCTTGAGTGAATTGACGCAAGGCGCAAATCTCATTCTCACTGATCCTCTGGGTAACATCATTGCCAGGTCTACCAATGGTGGCACTCAGGATGAACTGATTTCCGAGGAGTTGGAACCGGGAGACTATGTTGTAGTCGTCAGGTCGACCAAAGACAATAGCACCAGCTACAGGCTAACGGCCCGGGCCGTCTACTTGACCGATGAAATCGCCATTCAATTCGACCAGGCCGATATTACGGATCCAGAGTTTTATGGTGATGACAGAGCCCAAGTTACCTGGCAGGACAGAAGTGGAAATCTATGGGTGGCCCCGGTGTTGCCCTCCGGAGATTTTGACTTACCCCAGGCCCAAATTGTCACAGACGGGTTAGCGCCGATTCCGGCCCCTAATGGAACGGGTAATGGTCCGGAATGGGGCCTAACGGAACGTGGGGTAGGCATTCTTTATACGGCGCTCATTAACGGCGACTTTTTCCTCGGGCTGGCAGAATATATTAACAACGCCTGGACCACGAGTATATTGCCCAACAGTAAGTTTGGGCATTCCCCTTTCGGGACGTTTCTCTCTAATGACCCCAAACCTTTAACGGCATTTTTCGTTGGCACCCCCGAAACTCGCAGGCAGGCTATCGCCTGGGGTTCAGTTGCCCAACCTGACGATGGAGGCCTGGTTCCCTTTACTCGCGATGATCAGGGTAATACAGAAGGCATCCGATGGGTGGAAGGTGAGCGCTCCCTGGTGTACGTGTTGCCGATCGATGACATCAGACAGGCCGTTCGCTACAACGTCGATACCGGGCAACTGGCTCAACTGACAACGAACCAAACCCAGAAAGGGGCTGTCTTCATGTGGCAGGCTCCTGAGTATGGGGGCGAATTGCTGATTATGGTCAAAGAATCGGAGGGACCAAACTCGCGGCTGTTTAGTTCGGTTGGAATTTTCCGCAATATTGGGGGAGAGTGGGTTCGAATTAAGCGGATTCAACCCCCCAGTGACCTGGCTGAAATTCGCTCCCCCGAACCTTTTACTTATCAAGGAAAATCCTATATCTCGATGTTAGTGGAAGATGACAAGCAGGATCCCTCAGAAGTCTGGATAGCTGGTATAGATCCCGAAGTCGAATTTTATCGTCAGGTTAGCGATCCTAACCTCGATAACCTGGTCAGGAATGACCCAGAGCCGTTTGAAACCGCAGATGGTATGTTTGTGTACTATGCGATTCGGGGTAGAGGAGTCGTTGTCAGAGCTAATACTGGTCTTTAACTTGTGATGCCCTTCATCCTCTAGAAGATGAAGGGATGAAGGGCATTCAAGAGTCCATTTGGGAATATGGAAATTAACTAAATGACATATGTCATATTCTTTTGTTACTTTTTGAACAATAAAAAAGTAATTTTATCTTTCTGTGATGTTTACCATTGTGACTTTTCGCTGTAGGGTTAAATCTGAGTAGTAAACCCCTAATAACCCACTGCTGGAAAAGAAAACAAGTTCAGAATCAGTAGAGCTAACATTGCCATTTTGCGCGATGAAAGAAGAGCCGTCTAAGGAGTACAGGGTAGCATTACCATCCCCTGTAACATAGATAATAGAGCGAGGGGTATTTAGGCTGCTGATCACTGTGGCATTCACCCGAGGCAGTTTACTGTAAGGAATGCTTAGAAGTTCAATCCATACCCCATCACTGTTGCGTGCCTTTATAATCAGTACAAAATCCTCGTTGTTGGCATCTTGATCTGGAATGGCTATACCTGGACATCCACCAGAAGAATTTTCAGGTTGCAATCCTAAGGCTACACATTCATGAGCCGGAATTGTCCAGGTTCTAAATCCACCGAATAGTCTACCTACAGGTCTTTGACTGTAAATCAAAGCTAGGTCCTGTCCATTGTCAGAATACTCATAAATTCCATCTTCACCTGCTCGAAGAAATCGAGTTGGGTTCTCCGGATGTAACTGGCTTTTCTGAGGTTCGCTAATCGGTATGTTCTCAAACTCATCGATAGTTGTATATTCAGAGATGGTGCCGTCTGGAGCGATTGAGAGTTGACCCCAAATCAATTCATAGCGAGGATCAGATGAGTCGATGGGGAGATGTGGAGCGATAGCCTTAATTTGAAGCTTGGGAAAATTAAGCGAAAGGCCGTTAGCTGTATTCAACCAGTTGTCAGAACCCGGTATCGTTTGATTGAGAACTCTTATGTTTCTCCAACTATCCCCCAAGAATTGAACCAGTTGAACCCCTTGAGGCGACGTATACGATAGTAACGGCTCAGAGTTTGGTCCTAAGCCAAATTCTGCATCAGATCTAACAGATGCATTACATTCATTGTTGGCGACTTCTAACTCATTACCAAAAGGTAACCCGGTAAACGAGTCGAGAGCTCGTACAAAAACCCGTTGCTTTCGCTCTTGGGTCCGCCTGCAAATGCTTCCATCTTGCCGGTTTCTAACATAAGCAATTAAACCAAGTGGAGTATCACCTTTAATTGCCTCGATAATTTCCATGTCACCCCCAACATTATTCGGTAAAGTGCCTATACTGACAACTTTTGCCCTGAGGCTAGGGAGGTCATGACCCAGAACAACTGTCGGGGTAATTCCGAACGAGACCAGCGCGCATATCGTACCAATCGAAACAGGCTTAGCTATTTTTTTGGGGAGCATGGGCTTAATACTTACAAGGAACTTAACAATTCTCTGGCTTCTAGAAAATTGAACTGTTATAGCGGTTTTAGTCGGATGCAGCATATTGAAAGCCTTGCCATACAAGAATCATAGGTTTCACCATGCACCTCACTCGAGTGACAACCGCTATAGTTCAATCTAAACCTTTTCCAAGTCCAGAAGTGGAGTTTTGCCTTAGAGAAAACTACAGATCTCGAGCTGGACTTGGTATAGATTACTAATGGCAACATCAAAGTACTTGTAATAGTCAATCTGGTTTAAGGCACCGAATCTGTTCAGTCGGAAACTGGAAACTATAATACCATTTTAACAATTTCACTTATTAGTGTTGTTTGTGAAATACGCCCCCCGTGCGAAGATAGTGTTATCAGTATAAATACCAAACCAATAAAAGTTTGAATAGAATATTCAGTACTGCTACTCAGTAGCAAGCTAAAGGATTTAAACTTGAGCCATAAGGCAAGGCAACTTAATCAAATTTTAAGTGATTTAGGTAACGCGATTTGATAGATGAAGTTTAGATACAAGGATTGACAGGCCAAATCCAGAGAGCATTTGACCCATCCTTTCCTTAGTAATAAATCACATTATGGCGAGGCCCTGGCAATATATAGCTAGATTTAGCCTTGCAAACAGGCTTAAGAGAGAAACATATTGCGTACATTTTCGGGTGGAGCCTTAATTTCAAAGGAGTCCTTCGGAGGACAGCTATATACCTGACCTAAAGAGCATGCCTAAACTATACAGACAAAGGGATTTAACCATTAGACCTTATCGGTAATAAGGGGGGGATGGCCTCAAACGCTTACTTGGTAAGGGCTTCAGTCGCTTTTTGCTGATTTTTGAAAGCCTTGTGTAGCAAGGGTTCCATGATTCCCGATTAAGTCTATTCAGTACTTATTTGATCTAAATGTTGACTGCATTGTGATTACGAAGCCATAGCCTCCTAAATACGTCCGGAGCCTCCGAAGTCAAAGCTAAACCTGAAGCAAAACGACAAAAAACTTAATATATCAGCGAACGATTGAAGCTCGAATTTCAGGCGGATCGACCATTCTAAATCATTTGTAATTTACAATACACTCCAATTTTCAGAGAGCAAATTAACATTAGGTTTATCAGAAATGCGATAAAGCTGGAAAGGTATATTTGCATATAGCCATATAAGCGAATGAATTGTTAGTTGTGAGATGATGCCTTCAGTAGTGAGACTAAAGAGAGAGTTGGAAGCGCCTACCCCTCCTATCCAAGAGCGGGTTATGAAGGACTGCTCGGCAAGCTGTCTGCGTCTTTTGTACAAGGAAGTGTTCATGGAATATAATCGTTCGATAAGCTTTGCCGCAGTGCAGAAGTAAAAATATGTTTCTTTAGACTCTGAGGGTATTTCGTTTTTAATGAAAATCCTGTCTTTTGCTTCTTATAGGATGTTTGCCTAAAATGACAAAGAAAAAAATAAAGATATTTGTTCTGTTTTTGATATCGGTCTCTTTGTCTTTGACTACCTTGTTAATGTTGCCTAGCTATGGCAGTCAGAGGCCAAATATTGTGACCATAATGCTGGATGACCTTGACGTTGGTCTACTGGAAAATGCCCTGGAAAATGGTTTAATGCCCAATTTTAAACGATGGTTTATTGATCAAGGGCTGGAATTTACCGACTTTAATACAACTACACCTGTTTGTGCTCCAAGTCGAGCATCTTATTTAACTGGCCAGTACGCACACAATCATAACCTAGTTGGTTTTAGAGGAGCTGAGTTCGATGACAGCAACACTTTACCCATTTGGTTAAGCAGAGCTGGCTATGAAACTGCGCATATCGGCAAGTATCTTAACGGCTATGGTAACGGCTTTAGGTCTGACGGAAGTATTCCTCCGGGATGGTCAAGATGGTGGGGACTGATTGATCCAACGACCTACAGAGTTTTCAACTTTAGGATTAGCGAAAACGGCCAAATAAAAACTTATGACAATGGTGAATACCAAACCAACATAATTTCTGACTTAGCTTTTGACTTTATAAAAAATGCTTCTGATGACAAGCCTTTTTATCTCGAAGTCATGCCGTTGGCACCCCATGTTGAGGAATATGGCTTATCGCTACCGAATTGCAGTATTGATCAACCCCAGAGGTGGGGGAAGTTTATCCGTCCTGATCCAAGTCTTGAAACGGACCATTCTGAGATTTTCGACTTCTTAGCAAGCGCTCCTTTGCCAACGAAGAACAAGTCCTCTTTCAACGAGCCCGATATTTCGGATAAACCAGTTGTTTACCGTGTGGAACTAGAGAGGATGTCGCAAAATGACATTAATTGTTTAACCAACCAATATAGGACGCGGCTAGCTTCCTTAGTATCGATCGACGATATGATAGCTAAAATTTTTAGTTCCTTGGAGAGTAAAATCACTTTTAATAACACCCTTGTGATCTTTACTTCTGATCATGGACTTTTCCAGGGAGAACATAGACTGGCAACCAAGCGTTTTGAATACAATGAGGCGATTAGGACACCCCTTTATTTCTGGTATGCGAATCAAAAGCAACATAGTACAATTGATGCCTTAACTATCAATATAGACCTACCCATAACTATCGCGGACTTAGCAGGAGCAAGTCCAGGATTGCTAGTCGATGGCAAATCCCTGAAGCCCTTGGTAGCTGGTAGAAACATTCCTTGGCGCGACTCTTTTTTAATTGAATGTGTTCTCAATGTAAACCCCGGCCCACTTGTTGATACTAGCAGAGCTTATATCGGACTCGTAACAGCAAAGGAGAAATTTGTTGAAATTCAACCAACTCGAGAGGTTGAACTATTTGATTTGCAGTCAGACCCTTTAGAAGTTAGTAATATAGCTGGTCAGCAACCAAGACGTATCGGTGAATTGCGTAGTTTCACTAATAGTCTGAGGGATTGTGCTGGAGAAGAATGTTTTATTACAGCTTCACCTTGAAAAAATCTAAGTCTCCTTGCCATGAAATCTGAATACACTTATCCATTCTTTGCTGGAATTTTATTTTTTCTATTGCACTAAGAGGTCAAGTTAAGTGAGTTTAAAGAATATTTTCAACGCTTTTTTTGTATCACTAGCATTGAACCCCTTAATAAGTTTTGCCCCTTATTTAGCTGCCGAGGTGAACGAGCTTGGCCGAGCTGATCTCTCACCGAAAGCTAGAGTTTACTCAGGTATTTTGACTTCGGGATCAGATGAGTATTACAGCTTCTTCTTGGAATCAACAAACTTGGTAGAGTTAGAATTGCTAGGGTTAAGAAGGAATGCAAATTTATTACTTGCTGATGCCGAGAAAAATTTGCTTCAAAGGTCTACCAATCCAGGGACATCTAATGAATTGATTCGTGCCCAACTTGAGCCGGGTAATTATTACTTAGTAGTCCGCCCCGTCCAGTCTGGAGTAACGCCCTACGACGTCACAATCAAAGCAAACTTTATTACCGACGATACTGTAGTCTCTGATCCAAGGTTTTCATTTTTAGATCCAGAATTCGACCAAGTTAGTAATCGAGTTTCCTGGCAGGATGATCAGGGAAATTTGTGGGTCGCCCCTGTTGATCCTTCAACAGGAGATTTTCTGCTCAAACAAGTCAAACTGGTGGATAGGGGGCTTCCTCCAATCGTTAGCAATAGCTCAAGTGAAACTGGTGTTGGGAACGGCCCCGAATGGGCGTACGGTAGCAGGGGTTCTCAAATGGTTTACACAAAGAATATTAATGGTACCTGGGTTTTACACCGGGCATTTTTTGATGGCTCTTATTGGCAGACTGAAATCCTGTCAGACGGAGCCGGTGGTTTTGCACCGCTTGGTAGCAACGATGAAAATGATTTAGCCCCAAGAATCATTTATCGTTTGGGGTCCCCACTCCCTGCAGGACAACGAATCGCAAGGAGAGAGGAAACTGCTTGGCGGGAAATCAGTAATCCTTTTCAAGGATCTATTTTACCTGATGCCAATTCAAGTGCTTCTTGGATACCAGGAGAAAGAGCTTTAGTATATACAAAGTTTATCAACGACATCTCTCAAGCGATAAGATTTGATATTGACTCTAGAGAAGCTATCCAGCTCACGTCTGGCACTACTCAAATTCAGGGAGTTCGCTTCTGGAATGCACCAGAATTTGATAACGAACAACTTTTTTTGGCTACAGAAAACTTCTCGCCGACATTAGAGGATCGGGAATTGGCACGCCAGATTGGCATATTTCGAAAGGTTTCAGGTGAATGGATGAAAATAAAAACTGTAAGACCACCGACTAATTTGCCCTTTATCCGTTTCGTAAGAGATTTCGTTTATGATGGGCAATCTTATATCTACATGTTGGCGGTTAGGGATAATCGAAGTCGTGCCGGGGCCGAAATTTGGATCGCTGGGATAAATCCAGAATTTGATTTCTATAGACGAGTAAATAACCCAAATGTAGTAGCTCAACCAAGCGATCCTGAACTTTATATTGGGGATTCAGAAGCGTTTATGTATTACACCGATAATTTAAATAGTGTTACCTACAGAGTTAGGACCGGTCTTTAAAAGGGTGATTATTCCTAGTAAATCACACAGTTAGTTTCGTAACATCGAAGATGCTCGGAGTGTTGGGTTCCGCTAGCGCTCCACCCAACCTACGTTGCAATACTTTCTGCTCAAAGTACTAGTTCTACCTTATTTTGTGTGAGTTGGCGAAGCAAAAGTCTTCCCCCATTCAGCGATGATTCAATTAGCATCAATTAGCAAGTTTCGGTGCCAGTTATTGTGGTAACGAACCTCCTACAATTGAGCAAAGGGATAAAGGCCTCCCCCATCTGCCATCAAGCAATAGCGGTCAAGGGCATCTGAGATAGGAAGGAATAGTGTTGTATCGTCAGGGATTCCAAGTGTCCGTTGTTGTTTGGTCATCGGCTCTGACTCCTGAGCGCTCTAAGTAGGCAGACGTAGATAAGCCAAGTTATGTAACAGAATGTAAAAGCCGCCAAGATATTTGCCACGCAACAGTTTTGGCTTTGTTTACAAAGTGAAACATACGTGGTTATTTCAAGCCCGGTCTACTTAACTCAGCTTTACTCGACACAAACCTGAGTGGCACTGGGAGGGGTCTTTAAAGAGTTGAGTTGATAAGACTTAACCAATGAATTTCTCCGGTTAGGTTTTGCAACTTACAGATAGTTTAGAACTATTTGAAGTATTACTGGGTGACTGCCGTTTTATTTCCCGCGTATTGTTTTATACATAACCTTAAGCCTGTTAAGGGATGCTTGTTGTTGTCAATAACTAAACCTACTCTCCCTCAGGCAGATAAAGAGATTCAGGCAATCAATATAAAATTTTGGCGTTATTATCAATGTTGTATAGGTGTATTCAAAGAAAACTAGCATCAAATTAATAGGTATTCGGAAACGAAGGTTGGCAGAAATTCGTCTCTCCCTAAAGAGAGATTCAATAATAGTCGGAGGCATTCATGCTTAAAGGCCCAGAGGGAAGGAAAAGAGGGGTTAAGATCAGGTTAGTAGGTTTATTTACTTTAGCCTTGTTCATGGTTGCTGGGGCTAAATGTCAAGCCAATCAAGAATATTCATCGCTCTCTCCTGTGGGTAGTGAACGGCAATACGAGGTATCACAGACAGTATCGAATATTTCGACTCAATTCCTCCAGGAAAATTTTGCGGTTTCGGGGAATTTAGACCCCTTCGCTGATGATGTCAGGCCCCATACAGAAACACTGTTTATTACCGAACATGTAGGTAAGCTCTACGCTGCTACTGGACAATGGAAAAGCCCTGAACTTACAGGGGCTCAGATTTTAGTTAAAGAGAGCCCTACTGCCGACTGGCATTCGTTTAAGGATCTCGCGGTTGTAAGGGCATCTGCCCTGAGTTCCTTTGAGATCCCGGCTGAGTTAAATGAAGGTAACTCGGTTGAGGTTTTATTAGCGTTTGGTCGTGATTATCCTCAAGAATCGACTATAGAGGCCATTCAAGAGCTGCCTAAGGGGATTTTTTGGATGGTAGGGGACAAAGGAGGATTTGACAGTTTTTTTTCCCTGCCTTCAGATGGGGATATTCGTTCCTTTGGCGCAGTACAAGAAGGCAATGAATTTGCTTTCTACGCTGGGATTAATCCTTCGGGGGTGCTTAGAGGCGTTTGGGATCCTGATACTCAAAGTATTCTTTGGGGTTCAGATATCGAATTGTCTGTCGTAGAAAACTTGTCGAATCGTGCGGTTCCTCCCATCGCCGGTAAAGTTACAGGCTTTGCTCCCTGTGGAGGGGATCTTTACGTAACTATTAGAAGAAATTTATTCAGGCGCTCTTCAGACACCGGTGAATGGAATAACATCTATTCCATTCCGGTGACGGGGGATGCCAACAGTGGCTTTCGTGGGTTGACCTGTACCAGTGACAGCAGTGGTCAGCCTGCACTACTCATATCTGCCGAAGGTATAGGAGCAGTTTATCGCCTAGAAAATCTGTCTGGACAACCGAATCCCATCCTAGAGTTGGACATTCGTCAAGCCATCGCCACGGCCTTAGCGCGAAGTGGAGTGGCGATTCCCCGACGGGGAGACGGCTCGGTCGGTTATGTAATATCGGCCTACAACGAGTTTACTCCGGTCATCATTAACGGCCAGGAGAAACATATGTTTGGTGTCGAATGGGGTTACCGCGGACGTGGTATCTGCCCTGAAGGATTAGTGTGTCAACCTGGACCGGGGGCTTTTGCCGCCTATGCTTGCTTCTTTGTGCGAGACGCCACAGGCACTGATCCTCAGTATTCTTTTCAATGCTTGGGAGGAGAAGACTTTACTCCTCAACCTAACTATGAGTTACCTGTCACTCGAGGAGAAGCTTTTGTAGCTGTAAGGGCGATTCACCCTTCTCCCTGGGACCCTTCCAGAATTTATCTGGGAGGGTACGATGCTAACGACATACCGTCGTTCAATACGGCTTGGATTGGTTCCATCAGCACCCAGGATATTCGCCTGGCTGAAGAGTTTACGTTTAATCAGGGAATGTTTATTAGCGAGCCATATCTCTTAAATCCAGGAATCTACTTGGAGGAAAGCCCCCAAGAGGAAAATGCCGCACCAGAAGGAAGGCCGATGAATCCTCTCCGAAGGTTGCTGAGGAGGCTTGGCGGTAGAGGGCAAAATTAACCCGAACCCAAACCTTCATCAATGAAACAGCTTTACTTTTGCCCTGCCCCGTCAACGGGATGGGGTTTCTCGATGGAAATATCTTAGACAGATCCTACTTTCTTTTAAAACTCATCGTCGCTATAGCCCATGGGAGATTCATTATCCCGACGGGAACCCAGTAAATCCAGCTGGTCAACCCTAACAACGGGCTTGGACCGGGAAGCCCCTGTGGATCGATCCTGCCACTGGTCAAACTTGAGGGCACCGCTGATGCCGATTAAACTCCCCTTACGGACGTAGTTAGCGGCTATTTCGGCCTGGCGACCCCAGAGCTCCAGGTTAAACCAGTCGGGTTTGTCATCTCTGCTAGACCGACGTCTGACCGCCAGCGTCAGATTGCACACCACACTACCGGACTCGAAATATTTCACATCTGGATCCGTACCGACTCGACCCACCAGGGTAACTACATTGACTGTCATGGGATAACCCGTATCTGCTAGATTTCCTTCAGTTTAATACCAGGGAAAGTATCATAAGACCAAGGGCGAAAACGCTCTACGATTTATTTACTAGATGTTTTTCACCAAACGTAATAGAATCGTCTACCGTATTCATTGACTTCGTTCTGGTCCCTTATGGGGAGTTTGCGCCTGTGGCTATATTTGATAGATTTTCGCGCGACATGGGTATTGACCTAGGAACGGCCAATACTCTGGTTTATGTTTCCGGTAAAGGCGTGGTGCTGCAAGAGCCCTCCGTCGTGGCAATGGACCAGATTGAGAAAAAGCCTTTGGCCGTTGGGGAAGAGGCGAAGCGGATGCTGGGCAGAACCCCTGGCAATGTGATGGCTTTGCGCCCCCTTCGGGATGGGGTCATTGCCGACTTCGACACCGCCGAGCTGATGCTGAAGCACTTCATCCGTCAGGTGCATGAAGGGCGGACCCTGGTGTCTCCTCGCATCGTCATCGGCATTCCCAGTGGAGTTACGGGGGTTGAGCGACGGGCCGTGATGGATGCAGCCCAGCAGGCTGGGGCTCGTACCGTCTTTTTAATTGATGAGCCCGTGGCAGCCGCCATTGGCGCTGGTTTGCCCGTGGCTGAGCCGACGGGTAACATGATTGTCGACATTGGGGGTGGCACCACAGAGGTCGCCGTCCTCAGCTTGCAGGGCACCGTTCTCAGTGAATCTGTTCGGGTGGCCGGAGATGAGCTCAGCGAAGCGATCTCCAGCTACATGAAGAAGGTTCACAACCTGGTGATTGGGGAACGAACCGCAGAGGAAATTAAGATTAATATTGGTTCTGCCTATCCCAGTTCTGACGACGGCGACATCAGTATGGATGTGCGAGGGTTGCATTTGCTCTCCGGTCTACCCCGTACCGTAACTGTAAAAAGTGCAGAAATTCGCGAGAGCATGGCCGAGCCCTTATCGGTCATCGTAGAAGCAGTCAAGCGAACCCTGGAGAGAACGCCTCCTGAACTGGCCGCTGATATTATTGATCGGGGTATTATGCTGGCTGGGGGTGGAGCCCTGCTTAAGGGCCTGGACACCCTGATTAGCCATGAAACCGGCATTTTGGTTCATGTGGCAGCCGACCCCCTGAGTTGCGTAGTGCTCGGGACTGGCCGAGTGCTGGAAAACTTCAGTCAGATGGGCCGAGTATTCAGCGGTCGCTCAAGCCTGTAATTTTGTTAACGCACACCTGATTTCCCCTCCTTATGTTTGCGCTTCGTCGTTGGTGGACAAGGCACGCCCTCAAGGTGGGAATGGTTTCTTTGGCCATTTCCTCTGCCTGGTTGTTGCGCCATAACGATGGCGTTTTAATCTATGAAGCCTATCACTGGGTTACCCGCCCCCTACAGCCAGGCTTGAGTCGAGAGCAGCAGTTCGAGAATAGCTATATTTTGGAACTGCAGCAGCGCATTGTTGAACTGGAGAATCAAAACCGATCCCTGCAGGAGTTAGCGTCCTACGAAAACTCTCAGTCTGAATCGGTGATCACCGCTGCCATTATTGGTCGGGGGGCAGACCACTGGTGGCAGCACGTTGTGCTGAATCGAGGGAGTCGGGACGGAGTTGTAGAAGGCTACACCGTGACCGGTCCTGGGGGGGTAATTGGTCGGGTGGTTGCCGTTTCACCCAGTACCTCTCGAGTGTTGATGATCAGTGACCCCACCAGTCGGGTTGGGGGTAAAGTCAGCCGCAGCCGTTCCATGGGGGTGATTCGCGGTCAGTCTACTAATCGGGGGGTCATGGAGTTTTTTGATAAATTCCCCGATGTCAAAGCCGGAGATGTGGTGGTCACCTCCTCCTACAGTCGTCTTTTTCCTAAAGACATCCCGGTGGGGCGGGTGGAGGCCATCGATTTAACTAAGACTCCGGCACCAGAGGCGATTATTCAATTTTCGGCTCCTTTACCAGTTTTAGAATGGGTGGTCATCCATCCGTTTGAGCCTTTAGAGACCGTTGATATTCCCACCATACCCAATACCGAAGAGATAGCCCCCCTTGATGGAGTTGGGCCATGACCACCGGTTCATCTAGGATTCATCTTCCCTGGTATCGCCAACCCTGGCTGCTCGATGCCGTTGTCACGGTGGCCTCGGTATTGGTGTGTCTGATGCTATTGCCTAGCCGTATCCCGGGCATGGAGTTATTGGGAGTGGGGCCCCACTGGTTGTTAATTTGGGTTGTGGCCTGGAGCGTTAAGCGTACGGTGTGGCAGGGGGCTGTGGCGGGGCTGGTGCTGGGACTGCTGCAGGATGCCATGACAGCCCCTCAGCCAACCCATGTTTTGAGCCTGGTGGTGGTGGGAGTTTTGACGGCCCGGTTGCAAAAACAGCGTTATCTTCAGGAAGACATCGTTTCGGTGGCGCTGATTGTATTTGCCATGGCGGTGATTGCCGAAACGGTATTGGCGTTGCAAATCAGCCTGGATCAGCTGCTGTCAGAAGATTCCCTGTATCCGGTTCTACCCAAAATCTGGTTGTACCATCAACGGGTAGCGTTAAGCTCAGCCATTTTAAGCAGTCTGTGGGCACCCGCCATTTACTACCCCCTCAACCGCTGGTGGGATCGCCACCAGCCTGAATCATAGGCGGTTGCTTAACACCACCTTTTGCTGCAGTACCTGGGCGACCTGCCATAAATTTGGCATTAAATAAGTGGGTCGAAAGCTTTGCAGATAACTACTGCTCCGAATGCCGCAGGTAACCGCCACGGTGTCTATTCCCAGGGTTTGGCCTGCCATAATGTCGGCTTCGGTGTCCCCAATCATCCAGGTGTGGCTGAGGTCGTATCCGGTTTGCCGCTGCCGGGTGATGGCGGCCTGTAAACGCTCTACTTTGTGGTCAGGGCAATTCCGATAGGCTGACCCAGAGATTTCCATACCGAAGAGATCAGCCACAGCCCACTCAAGATGGTGGTGCCGCAAGAAATTGATCACCTGTTCCGGCGGGCGCAGGGTCACAAGCACTACACGGATGCCACATTGGCTGATCACCTCCAGACTTTCTCGGGCTTTAGGCTGGAGACGGTCGTAGTGCAGCAGACTGGCCTGGTTGACCCTGTGACTGACCGCCGCCAGAAAGCGGTCGATATCCTTCCCTGTCAAACCTGACCAGTGGGCTATTTGCCGATCCGGAATGCGGTTTTGTTTAAACGTCCAAAACTGGGTCCGGGATAGATAACGGATACTCATGCACCTACCCTCGGCCTGGAGTACGGCACCGAGGTTTGCTAGGGTGTCACGGTAAGTTGCATAGTACCGGTGGGAAACATCTACGATCGGTCCATCGAAGTCGCAGAAAATTGTGGTTTGAGACATGGGTCAGCATCCATCCCGCAAAGGCTACGGACAATCAGTCGATTCACACTTTTGGACTTGTTTGGATAACTTTTAGGGATTCTTAATAAAACGAAAAGCTTGTTCAATCTAGCAGTTCCATCTCAAAATGACTACCAGGAAATCTGTATTTTGGTCTTTGGTTTAAGAATTTAAGCCTTCCCTGCACCATAAGAGGCTGTCTCCGTGGGAGAATGGGGGGCGCTAATGCCTGAAGGTTGAAATGGCTGTGAAAGCTCTAGTAATTGGTAGCGGTGCTCGAGAGCATACCCTAGCTTGGTCGTTATTAAACTCGCCCAATGTCAAGGAGGTGGTCTGTGTCCCTGGTAATGGAGGAACAGCAACTCTGGTTAATTGTCGCAACCTGGCCCTGACCCCCAACGACTTTGAAGGCATTGCTCGGTTTGCCCTAGTGAATAACTTTACGCTGGTTGTCGTGGGGCCAGAACAACCCCTGGCGGAAGGAATTACTGACTTTTTGCAGGGGCAGGGGTTAAGGGTATTTGGGCCCAATCAGGCAGGGGCTCAAATTGAGGCCAGCAAGGCCTGGGCCAAGGCTCTGATGGCCGAGGCAAACATCCCGACTGCCCGTTCCAGCACCTTCCAGGAGGCTGAAGCGGCGATTGACTATGTGAAGCAAGAGGGGCCCCCCATCGTGGTTAAGGCTGACGGCCTGGCTGCGGGTAAAGGAGTAACTGTCGCCCAAACCCTTGAGGAAGCCATCACCGCTGTGGAAGAAGCGTTTGGCGGTAAATTTGGAGCAGCGGGTAACAGCGTCGTCATTGAAGAATTTATGGCCGGGCAGGAGGCTTCTGTCCTGGCCGTTACCGATGGCAAGACGATTCGCCCTTTACTGCCGGCCCAGGATCATAAGCCCGTTGGGGAGGGAGATACGGGACCCAACACCGGGGGCATGGGGGCCTATGCCCCTACCCCTGTGGTGACGGCACCCTTGATGGAACGGATTCAGCAGGAGATTTTAGACCCCACGATCGCAGCCCTCCAGGCTCGGGGGATTGACTACCGGGGAGTGCTCTATGCCGGGTTAATGATTACCCCCGCTGGAGACCCTAAGGTGGTCGAGTTTAACTGTCGCTTTGGGGATCCCGAAACCCAGGCGGTGCTTCCCCTGCTGGAAACTCCTCTAGATCAGATCATGGTGGCCTGCATTGAAGGGCGTCTGGAAGAGCATCCTCCCTTCCAGTGGAAACCCGGTGCTGCAGCCTGCGTGGTGATTGCCTCGGAGGGCTATCCAGAGAACTATCCCAAGGGCATGGAAATTTTTGGCCTGGAGGCGGCTGCGGAAAAAGAAGCCCTGATTTTTCACGCCGGAACCCAGCGTAAAGCTAACGAAATCGTAGCCAGCGGCGGTCGTGTACTGGGGGTTACAGGGTTAGGCGATACCTTTGAAGCGGCCCTGGCTAAGGCCTATGCCGCAGCTGACAAAATTTGCTTCGAGCACATGTACTTTCGGCGGGACATTGGTTACCGGGTTAAGGGTCGTTAATTAGGAGTTATTGCCTAGGATCCGCTAACAGCACCGCTGCTCCGTGATCAGGGTCATGGTGGCCAGGGTACCTCGCGGGTCATAGGTACGCATTAACCGCTGCCTGAGGTCGGGGGTAATTAGCCAGCCGATTTCGAGAAATAGAGGTTTCCCGGGCTGAATGGACGAGGGAAACGTTGCTGAAGCGCCGTGGTCCAGCAGCAGCACCGTCACCGGCTGTTGCCCCTGGTTAAACTTCAGCCTGTTACCCACGTGCTGTCCCCGGGTGCAGATTGGCGGACCCTGACCATACCGCAGGGTTTGCTCAAGGCGATCATGGGTCAATTTCCCTACAGAAAGTTGCGTCGGTATGGTTTGCTCGGGCTGCCAGTCAGGAAAAACCGTGACCGCCTCCCCCAACCAGGTGCCGACCAACTGGTCGAGGGTCAGGGCTGGACGGGGGGTGGGCTTCGTACCCTGCAGCTGTTCTGGCATCAGGGTCAGGGAACCCAACTGCGGTTGGCGAGGAAACATAAAGGCCATTCGCAACCGCTCCGTTTGGTGGATTAACCCTAACTCCGCCCCAAAATCGCTGATGGGGCTCCACTGGAGGGATCCCTGGGAAAAGGCACCGGTTTCACAAAACAGCACCCCCCGCCCCAAAGAGCGATAATCAAGGGTGATTTTATCGGGAGGGAGGCCCCCGGAAACTTGCGGATGACCTGGTGCATGGTTTTCCCCCCGTCCAGGGGTTGCAGCACCACCTCAGCAGGAACATCCTGCAAAATCTCCCCCGATGAGGCCACCTGGATGAAGGAGCCAACCCAGGTGCCCTGGTTTTTAAGCAGTCTTTCCCACTGGGTGGTCATGGCGTTCCAGGGTGGTGGGCAAGGTAGGATTTTGCTAAAATAGCCCACCAACGCCTGGATTGGTGGGCTGACCAGCTAAGACCGGGCAAAAAGCATCAGAACCTGCTGAAGCATGCTGGGTTCTCGGATCTTCTGCCAGGGTGCGGCTGCAATTAATACTTGTTGAGATTGAGGCCCGCTTCCTTGGCCATGGCATCGATCCCTTTGATTTGCAAGGTCTTGATGGCTTTGGTAGAAAGCCGCAGCTTAACCCACCGCTTCCCCTGGGGCCACCATACCCGCTTAGTCTGCAGGTTAGCCTCTTGCAGACGCTTTGTACGACGGTGCGAGTGGGAAATGGCGAATGCATTATTAGCCTTTTTCCCGGTCAGATCACACTTACGGGCCATCAGTTTTCTCCAAAGGTTTTGACGCTATGCTATTGACACAATCGCTAATTATAGCGGACTATCCCCCAGTTGGCTAACCCCCCAGGAACCCTACAGCAATTCTCAATATGACTTTTAAGGGGATGCACTACCGCTCAGGCTGAGCTTGTCGTTCGCGAAGCGGCTCCCTAAGGGAGCAAGCCTAAAACTGCGGCTACAGCGTAGGGTTATGGCCTTCGACCGGCTCAGGCCGAACGCTAGGAACTCAAATTGAGAATTGCTGGGAACCCTACGACCCTGGTAACCAAAGCTGAGGTATCAGCTTTGTCAGCTTTTCAAGGCTTCCATACCCCTGCAGGCCAGGTAAGATGGCCCAACGGAACCTGCAGCAATGCCTATCTCCACCCTATCGAATCCTGCTTTCCGAGGAAAATTTTCGGAGAAATCTTGGAATGGGCCAAAAACCGTCCTGATTACCGGACGATTCCAAGAAAAATGAATTGGTAGATGCACCCTGATTAAATTCCCCGGTCTATGGCTGGGGAATTTTTTTTCCACTGGCTCAGGATGTGACAGGAGGCAGAAGCTCCGTAAGTAATGCTTAAGGGGTAGAGATATTTTACAAAGCTGGGCTAGGCTGCTTGCAGATACCCATCTGCAGCAAATCCCAAGCAAGGTCTGCGCCCTATGACCGCTCCAACAATTGAAGTTTTGTCCGATAAAGCTGCTTTGGTGCAGCGAGCCCTTGAGCTAGTCTGCGATCGCATCCATCAAGCGGTCAATAACCATGGGTATTGTACGTTGGCCCTGGCCGGGGGCAGTACCCCAAAGCCCCTATATGAAGGACTGGCCCAGAAGGACCTACCCTGGCAAAATCTCTACATTTTCTGGGGAGATGAGCGCTATGTGCCCGAAGATCACCCCGATAATAATGCCGGGATGGCCAAAAAGGTCTGGTTGAATCAGGTCCCCATTCCATCGGATCAAATCTACGTAATCCCTACCGCAGCAGCCGACCCAACTACCGCGGCAGAGCAGTACGAAGCCACCTTAAATCAAGTGTTTAAGCATCTGCAGGGAGTTTCTCCCGACCAGATTCCCGCTTTCGACCTGGTGCTCCTGGGTACGGGGGATGACGGCCATACCGCTTCCCTCTTCCCCCACACGGCTGCCCTTAAGGTCACCGATCGGCTGGTGACCGTAGGCACGAAGCAAGCCGATCCCCGGATTACGTTCACTGTGCCTTTGATCAATAACAGCCGCATGGTAATTTTTCTGGCTACCGGGGCCAACAAGCAGGATGCTCTGGGCCAAATTTTCGCGGCCAAGGCTGATGACTTTGCCTATCCCGCCAGAATGATTTGTCCCCAGGGGTCCCTCTGGTGGTTGTTGGATGAGTCAGCCGCCCCCGCAGTAAGGGGATAGGGGCAAGATTTGCTTCATTCCCACAAAATCCGCAACTTATCAAAATCTGCAGCATATACAGCCAATTTCTAGAAAATTTGGAAATTTAGCTGTGAGGTTGGCAGACTCTTCTATCATTGAGTTGCCAGTCTATCATTGAGTGGCCAGGCTGTTGCCGAAATTCTGACCTGTTCGTCCCTGTGGCTAGAGTTTAAATCAGTAGTGTGATTACCCTTTCGTTGCTACATCCCCTCCATAAAACCCCTGTACAAAGCTGGACTTTTGACCAGGAAAATGTGATTCGCGTCGGACGCTCTACCGACAATAACGTTGTGCTGTACAGTGCCGTGGTCTCCCGCCATCACGTAGAGCTACACCGCACAGAATCAGGATGGGGTGTTAAAAGTATTGGCACCAACGGCACCTACTTAGACGGCCATCGCATTACCGAGGCTCCGGTGACTGACGGCATGGTGATTCGCCTGGCCCGATCAGGACCCAATATTCAGATCAATACGGATGAAGCCAAGCGGGATCCTCTGAAAGACCTGCTGGCGGGGCGTCAACGCCTTGACCCCGCAAAACTATCGAACCTGGCCACAGAAACTCAGTTTGATCAGCCTCAATCTCCAAATCATCCATCCCCATGACCTTTGCGATGTAGCCCATGGGGTGGTTGAGCGGGCAGAAAGTCGCCTGGGGGCGCGCCCTACCGAAGATCGTTCCGCTGAACAGGCCATCGTCCTGTTTCAATGCGCCCTAGGGGATATCGCCGCCGCCTGAAGCTCATTCCTTAAGGATCAGCAGACCGTCCAGGCCGGATATTCAATCTTGGGATCAGATCGCCCGGTCCCGCCCGGTAAAGGCTCGCAAGCGAGGGATAGACTAAAGCCCAACTGGCAGAACTGGTAGCCATGCCGCTGACCCTGGAGCGCAATCAGACCATCTCTGACCAGCGCTTTCCTGTTAGTTTAAAGCCAGAGAACTATCGAAATCGCTTGTTAGGGTCATTGAGGGAAAGGCGAGCCTAACCCCAAAACGTTCCCCAGCTCAGCCTGGGTTCATGTTATGAAGGTTGCACCTATGCTCAAAGTGGCAATTTGGAATCTGAAAGGGGGCACGGGAAAATCTTCCACGGTCCAGAATCTGGGGGCAGAATTGGCCGCGGCTGGCCTGAAAACGGTACTGATTGATCTGGATGGTCAGCGCACCTTGAGCGACAGCTTCGGCATGGATAAGGCTACCCCCAACGTGCTGGATTGGCTGGAAGGAAAAGGACAACCCCTGTTGACGGAAGTGGACCGCCTCTACCTGGTACCCGGAGACATCGGCACCTTTCAGCTTTCCTCAGAGGACGACCAGCTGCGCCCCTGCCTCAACCGCCTGAAGGACTTTCGGGTTTGTTTGATGGACTGCCCCCCCAGCCTGGGAGCCCCAACCCTTCAGGCCATTTGGAATGCAGATCGGCTGCTGCTGCCAACCCTGGCTGAACCGGCCAGCCTTAAGGGGCTGAAGGAAGCCGTTGAGCTGATTCGAGAAGAACGTCCCAGCCTGCCCATCGACGTGCTGAGAACCCGCTACAAGCCCCGCCTGGTGATCAGTCGCGACTCCGTTGAGCAGTTGACCAAGGGAGAGCAGGCGGCAGACTATGCCCTGATGGCTACGGCGATTCCAGAGAATGTTGCGATCGCAGAGGCCTTTTCTTACCAAACTCCAGTGAACGAACATGCTCCCAGTTCTGTCGGGGCCCTGGCCTATCACTTACTGGCCGAGGAACTGATTCAAACCTGGAACCTCAAGGCCGAATAAACCCTGCCCATCGCCAGTAATCCCTAACCCTTTTACCGCAACCGCAACCGGCCCAGATGCTCTTCCCCCCGGCGGGAGGGCATGGAGTGGGCCGCAGGCGCTAAAGTTTCCACTACAAAATAAGGTTCAAAAAGACGGCAGATCTCCTCAGGACTGGTCCCATAGGGTGGACCACCGGGTCGACCATGGGTGAAGAACAGGGCTAGCAGTTCCCCCCGGGGTTTCAGCAACCGGGCGACAAGTTCCACATAAGCTTCCCGCTGGGCCGGGTCAATGGCACAGAAGCAAGTGTGTTCCACCCCATAGTCGAAGTGACCCTGAAATTCTGGCACCAGATCAAAAATATTGCGCTGCAGGGGTCGCAGGGGAATCCGTTCGGCTTTCGCCGTTTGGGCCATGGCCTCCACAGCCGAGGGGGCAAAGTCTACGGCGGTAACGTCAAAACCAGAGTGAGCCAATAACCGGGCTTCGTGTCCTCGCCCTGCCCCCAGTACCACTGCCGTCCCCGGACTGGGGGCGGCATCCGACTGTAGCAAATGGACAAAAGGCGGTGCCGGTTGGCCCAAATCCCAACGGGTAGTGCCCTCTTGGTACCGACGCTCCCAGGCATCGGCACTCAGGGGGGACGGGGAGGGTGTCGTCACGGGAGGCTCCATAGAGTATGCTCGGCTCAGATTTTTGTCTCAAATTTGTGCTCACAGATTTCAAGGGTAGCGTGTATGCGTCGTCGAAACTTGCTGGCCGCTCTCGGGTTGGCCGCCACGGGCACGGTGCTTGCCGGGGGCACCCGTTCCACCCAGGCCTCTTCTCCGTTGAAGGCCCCCCGGCTACGACCAGGCGACCGGGTCGGGATTATCAGCCCCGCCGGAGCCACCTTCGATCCTAACCAGATTGACCTGGTGGTCGATGCGGTCAGGGGACTCGGGTATGTTCCCCAGCTGGCTCCCCACGTCAGGGAACGCTATGGCTACCTGGCCGGTGCCGACGAGGTTCGGGCCGCTGATGTCAACGCCATGTTTGCCGATGCCTCCATCGCGGCCCTGATGCCCATTCGGGGCGACTGGGGCAGTGCCCGAATTTTGCCCTACCTGGACTATGGCCTGATCCGGGCTAACCCCAAGGTTCTGGTCGGCTTCAGCGATATCACCGCCTTGCTGCTGGGTATCCATGCCAAAACTGGCCTGATTACGTTTCACGGCCCCCACGGGATGACCGCCTGGCGTTCTGACCAGGTGGATCCCCTACAGCGGTTGGTCATGGAGGGGGACGCTCTGACCTACACCAACCCCCTGCTGGGGGAAGACCAGGACCGACTGATGCGAGTTCGCGGACGAATTCAGACCATCACCCCTGGCCAGGCTACAGGACCTCTGATTGGGGGCAATCTTTCAGTGTTATCGGGCATTGTGGGATCTCCCTATATGCCCATTACGGAAGGGGCCATTTTGTTCCTGGAGGACATTGGTGAGGCGCCGTACCGGATTGACCGCATGTTGACGCAGCTCAAGCTAGCGGGATTACTCGACGGGTTGGCGGGATTTATCTTCGGCCAGTGCACCCACTGCGGCCCTGGAGAAACCTACGGCTCCCTAACCCTAGAGCAAATTCTGCAAGATCATATCCAACCGTTAGGGATGCCGGCCTGGTCAGGGGCCTGGATCGGCCACGTAGAGCCCCTGTGGACTCTCCCCATTGGAGCTCGGGCGAGGATTGACGCCCAAGCCGGCAGGATTCAAATGCTGGCCCCGGCGGTCCAGTAGGCCCTGGTAAAAATCCCAGGGTGGCAGAACCCGGATCCTACCCTAAACAGGATCCAAAATCTCTATGCCATAACCTTTTCCCCGTCCTTTGACCGGGAATCAGTCCGGCCAGAGCCTAACCCTAAGAAATTTCGATGGTAAAGGATGAGAAATATCTAGAGTTTTAATATTTTTTTGTTTTTTGCGCCACTCCCCACAGGGATTTCCACAACTTCTGCCCAGTTTTCCACAGGTGGATATGGAAAACTTACCTTTTGAGCCACTCCTGTGGATTTCGAGATTCCACAGGTAACTATGTACCAGGGGGTAACCTAAACCCCTTGACAGGCCCAGGGAGATGGCTGAAACCCCCATTTTTCCGTAATTTAGCTGGCGACGCTAGCGGATAAATTCCATATTGGCAAGATTGACATACCCCTGAACTCTGGTGAGAATAATGCGACCAGCAAACACCGCTCTCGTTAGGGTTATAGGCAGACTTCAACCGTTGGTTGAGGCCCGTTATGAACCCTATAGGGGCGAAGTTTTGGCGTCTAAATTTGCAGTTGGGGATGTGGATATGAGTGAGCGAACCGTTACAGCAACAATGACCCCTAGAATTAGCCTGAATGTGGAAGTGCCTGAAGAATTGCATAATGCGATGGTTTCCTATGTCGAAAGCCATCCCGCCTGGAGCCAACACCGGGTATTTTGTGCCGCCCTGTCTTTGTTTTTGATGCAAAATGGCGTGAGTGACCGGCGGATAAACCGGCTTTATCTGGATACCGTGTTTGACTACGTGGCTTAAGGTTTTACACCGTCATAGGGCAGCCTTTTCCACCGGGGAAGGGCTGTCCTTTTAGATGAAATAAGGCTTTTTGGCCATGGTCAGTTCTTTAAATAAAATGAATAAATGAAGGGTAGGGTTCTGTTGTATAGCACTGGGCCATAAGCTTTGAGGATTCTTTTGCGATTTCAGCACCGGAGCCAAAACCATATTTTCTAAAGGTAAGACTGCTCTGGTTATGGCCCTAGACCCGATAAATGACCGGCCCTTGAATGGGCAGGGGGCCTGCCGTAGCTTTAGTGGCTGAATTCCCAGGAGATGGGTGATGCCCCAAAATGAGGATGAGTAACCATCGCAATGATTGTCAATTTGGCTATAGTCATGAAATAATAGGAGATTGTGTCTTAGCTTCTAGGCACCTCGGAGAAGCTACCGTTTTTCCTGGGAAGAGCTTGGCTTCTGCCAGGGCTTGGAAGCTATTTATCATCGTTGCCCGAATATCCTAGGTGATCTGTCATGGCTAAAGGCGTCCGCCTCGTCATTACTCTGGAATGTACAGAGTGCCGGACTAATCCGGACAAACGTTCTAATGGTGTATCTCGATACACTACCCAGAAAAACCGTCGCAACACGACGGGTCGCATGGAGCTGAAAAAATTCTGCCCCCACTGCAACACGCACACTGTTCACAAAGAGATTAAATAATTCTGACCTATGGCTTATTTCCGTCGTCGAGTATCTCCAATCAAGCCAGACGAACCCATTGACTATAAAGATGTCGATCTGCTGCGTAAGTTCGTCACCGAGCGAGGCAAAATTTTGCCCCGCCGCATTACCGGCTTGACCGCTAAGCAACAGCGGGATCTCACCACTGCCATCAAACGCGCTCGAATTCTTGCCCTGCTGCCCTATGTGAATGGTGAAGGCTAGGCTAGGCTAGACATATCGAGTGTTGGGATAGTGGCTTGGTTGATAAAGGGACATTAGTTGAGTTCAAGCATCATGGGGAGCCCCGCCTGGGGGTCGTTGATCGGCCTGAGGGTAAAAAAAACTGGGTTGTGCTTGACGCCCAGGGGCAGTCCCATACCTTACACCCCCGCGAAATGCTTTACGAAGTCAGCGGGGGCAGCTTTGAGCCCACCGATATTGATTCTTTTTTAACTGAGGCGGAGTCTTATTTAGATCCCTCAAGTCTCGAAGTTGCCTGGGAGCTATTGCAAGAAGCCGAAGAGTCTACGGATCCGGCTTCTTTAGCAATGCTCCTGTTTTCAGATCAAAGCCCACCGCTGTGTTACGCGGCCCATCGGCTGTTAACGGAAGACAAAATATATTTCAAGAAAAAGGGCGACCGCTTTGACCCTCGTCCGGCCTCCCAGGTGGAAGATTTGCTGCTGCAAATTCAGCGGGAAACCCAACGGCAGCAGGAATGGGATTCTTTTATCGACAAAGCTCGTCGGGGTTTAACCGGGGAGTCGGCCAGCTGGGACAAGCAAGATCGTCCCAGGATTGAAATCATTGAGCGTTTGGCTTTATTGGGGGAAGAATCCAGTCAGAAGGCTCAAGCCGCCGAAATTTTAACTGTTTTAGAGCGACCCACCACAGCCGAGGGTGCATTCGATACCCTAGTAGCGTTGGGGCTCTGGCAACCGCACGAAAATCTTGCCCTGCGGCGCAGCCAAATCCCCAGTACCTTTTCTGAAGAAACGCTTATCATGGCGCAGCAATGGCTTCAATCGCCACCACCGGATCCTGATGGCCAACGACTAGACCTAACCCACCTCAAGGTCTACACGGTGGATGATGCCAGCACCCAGGAAATTGACGACGGGTTAAGCGTGGAAGTGCTGGAAGATGGGCGAGATCGCATCTGGGTACACATTGCCGACCCTACCCGTTGGCTGATGCCAGGGGATGATCTGGATCTGGAAGCCCGTCGTCGCTGCACTACGGTTTATCTGCCCACGGGCATGATTCCGATGTTTCCGGCAGAGTTAGCCACCCAGGGGATGAGTTTGATTCAGGGTAAAACCTGCTGTGCCCTGAGTTTTGGGGTTTGTCTGGCGGAGTCTGGCCAGATTGAAGATTTCATCATTTGCCCCAGCCGGATTAAACCTACCTACCGGCTCACTTACGAAGATGTCGATGAAATGCTGGAACTGGGTATTAAGGCGGAACCAGAACTCCATCGGCTGGCCCACTGGTCCCAGGCGCGGGGGAACTGGCGCAGTGCCCAGGGGGCCATTTCCATCAATATGCCGGAATCCAGCATCAAGGTGATTGATGAAGCAGATGACATTATCATCGAAGTCTTTGATGACTCTCCCGCCCGCCAGATGGTGGCTGAGATGATGATTCTGGCTGGGGAAGTGGCTGCCCGCTACGGACAAGAGCATGCGTTGGCGATTCCCTTTCGTAGCCAGCCCCAACCGGAACTCCCCCCCGATGAAGAACTGCTGCTGTTGCCCACAGGATGGGCGCGGGATTCGGCTATCCGCCGCTGCATGACCCGCAGCGAAGTCAGCATTACCCCTAACCGCCATGCCACCCTGGGGTTAGACAGCTACAGCCAGGTGACGTCGCCCATTCGCCGCTACACCGACCTGCTGGCCCACTTTCAACTCAAGGCCCACCTGCGGGGAGAACCGCTGCCGTTCAGTTCCTCAGAGGTGACGGAACTGGCCCAGGGGGCTTCCTCCGGGTCCTATGAAGCGACCCTGGTTGAACGACAGACGAAGCGGTACTGGGCTCTGGAATATTTGCGTCGCCATCGGGACCGCGTCTGGGAAGTGATGCTGCTGCGCTGGCTGCGGGAAGATACAGGCCTCGGGTTAATTATGATTGAAGAGTTGGGGCTGGAACTCGCCATGCGGTTCGAGCGAGGGGCATCCCTGGGCGAACGGCTAACCGTTAAAGTGACCCACGCTAACCCCCGCCAGGACATCATCCGATTTCAGGAGGTGGTGGCTGAAGAGCAGACCTCATCGGTTGCAGTGACGGCAGAGTCATAGCGTGGTTTGTTCCGGTGGATGGGGTTCATGCTTATGCCCGTGGCTAGCGTTTTTTTATCCTGGTGGCGCCACCCTAACCTGGTCGCGACCGCAGTGCTTAGCCTCATAGAGGGCATCATCAGCCTGCTTTACCAAGTCACTGGTGGAAGTTTCGACGGTTGGAATACAGCAAGCCACCCCGAGGCTGAGGGTTATGATTTTGTCGACACCGGACTTTTTGTGTTCAATTCGGCGACCGCGTATCAAAAACCGGATGTCTTCAGCCACCGTTTCTGCCCCTTTTAAGTCGGTGTTAGGCAATACCAGAACAAATTCTTCGCCACCATAGCGGGCAACTAAATCCCCCGGGCGTTTAGCGGCTCTAAGCAGGGTACGGGCCACCAGCCTCAAGCAGTTATCCCCCGCCTGGTGGCCATAGTGGTCGTTATAGGGTTTGAAGTAGTCTATGTCGCACAGAATCAGCGCCAGGGGCTGATGTTCGCGGCTCATGCGTCGCCACTCGGTTTGGATGTATTGCTCGAAGCGACGGCGATTGGCCACTTGGGTCAGACCATCTAGGTAGGCCATGCGCTTCAGTTGCTCGTTAGCCAGGGTTAACTGGGCATGCATTTTTGCCTGCTGAATGGCGATCCCTACCTGGGTGGCTAAACTCTGCAACAGGCGCACATCTGCCGTTTGCCAGATCCGAGTGCCACTGCACTGATGGGCAATCAGCAGACCCCAGAGGGTTTGTTCCTGCAATAGGGGCACTACAATTTCAGCTTTAATCTGAAAATATTCCATGAACAATAGCTGTTCTTCTGATAGGTCATGGGCATAGATATTCTCCACAGCCATGCCCCGGCCCTGTTGGTAGTGCTGTAAATATTTATCTCCCACAAACCACGGATCGCGTAACTGCCAACCCATCATCGTGGGAAATTCAGCTGAGCAGGATTCTTCAATCACCTCACCGTTCATGGAAGTTGAAGAGCGAATAATAATCACCCGATCCGCTTCGATAAAGTCTTTTACGGAGGTGACGGTTTGGTCCAGAATGGTTTCCAGATCAAGGACGTTACGAATTCGCTGGGCAATTTCGGCCACCAAACGCTCTCGCTGGGTTTGAATCTTGAGTTCCAGTTCTGCTTGCTTTTGCTCTGAAACATCAACAATTAACCCTGTCAGATAGGAATCTTGAAGCGGGTCGGTAAAGGTTTTGCCCCGGGAAGATAACCATCTCTCCTGACCGTTGGGACGAGTGACTCGAAACTCTACATCGTAGTTTTGTCCGCCGTGGATCGCTTCCTGCAGAGCAAGATTAACCCGGTGTTGGTCCTGGGGATGAACATGGAGAAACAGGGTATCGTACCGGCCGTCAAATTTTCCGGGTTGCAAACCCATCAGCTTTTCCAACTCTTGAGAAATATGGATGGTTCCCTGCTGTAAATTCCAGTTCCAGGTACCCACCTGTGCGCCTTTCAAGGCTAAAGCCAGGTGGCTTGGTGAAAAGGATTCAGGAGACTTACGGCTGGAGGGATCGCAGGTCTGACAAAGGTTGCTATCCGGTAGTCGTAGCAGAGAGGATGAATCCGGGGCCAGCACCCCCTCTGGGGTCACAAACCCCAACCAGTGGCCCGACTCATTGGTAATGGGTTGGTAGTTGGCATGAATTTCGAAGTCAAGACTCTGTTGGTCTACGGTGTAGTTAGGCAGTTGGGGGACTCGCTTTAAAGTCGTGAGGGGTGTCATCCAGGCCCGAACTACGGCTTGATTAAAGTTGACCCGACGCTCACCGGCGGCAGCAATATTGTGATAGTTAAATACCCCAATCAAGGCGTTGGCCTGATACACCAAGGCGTAATGCTTGCCGGTAGTAACCAACATTACCAGAGCCTGCTGCAAACTATTTTCCGGGTTGACGTGTATGGCAGAACTATCAACAACAGCTGCGTTAGGTAGTTCAATGGACGTAACATCGCGTTGAGTCACAGCAGGCTCGTTTAACCACAGGATAAATGGCGACGTGACTAGCGAACGATAGTCACCGTCTAATAGTACGTAGGCATAGAATTCCCTGTTACTGAGGAAATGGCTTACTAATTAAGACTCTCTTAACATCTGCGCAATGGTTATAGCGGTTCTCGAATGAACGAAGTACGGGGAATCTTTCTGTATAAGGACTTCAGAGGCTATTTTGTACCTCGTGCGAGTACAACCCGCTGCTGTATTATTCTTCGATTCGATAAGGAACGGCACTAGACCCTGTTGCTCAGCATTGAGTTTAAGGGGGATTGCCATCGCCTTGAGGTTTTGGCACAAGGGCTCTGGTTTCCCGCCATTGCTTCAACAGTTTTTAATCAAGCTTAAGGCGACATGAAATCCTTGGGTCAGTTACCGCTGAGAAATATCCTCAGTAGCGTAGACTTCAACAATCTGGCGTATTCCTCAAGGCGGGAAGTTTTCCCGCGGATAAAATTCAGGAGTCAGGAACCAGAATCCGGATTTCTCCTGAATTCTGTCTCCTGGATTCTGGATTCCTACCCAACCAGAATTTCCCGGCTTACATTACACGCCGCAATTGCGATTGCTAAAGCCACGTCAAATCCAGTCTGACTGGTACTTTGGGGGTTTCCTAAAACAACCCGCGATCTCTTAGTCTGCACGAGGTTTACTTTCAACCAAGGGCTAGATTTTATTGCCCAAATCTGTTATCTATAGTCAGAGATAATTTATACACGGGTTCCTAAATCGTTGCAGAGTTACTGTTAGAGATTAAATTAAAAGTGAATCAGGGCAAAAATGGAAATCGATTCGTTTTTCAGCTTCGACCTGATTCAAAGAAGGTTTTGTAACTTAATTTCAGGTTGCGGAACTTTTTCCGATCTGGTTCGCTCTTGGGGTGTGTAGCTATAGTCTGTGCTCCTGACGAGTGCTGTTTAAATGTTTTTGTTTGGTTTTTAGCTGATGTCCTGCTGCTGCCAAACTGAACTTTTTCGAAGCGTTCTGCACCGCAGCTGAGGTTTATGGTGTCTGCTTAAATTGTCTAGGGAGAATTTTCAGGGTTATGTCTATCTTAATGATTGGGACTCAACGCTCGGGCTCCAACCTGATGCGGTTAATGTTGAATCAGGTGCCGACGGTGGTGGCTCCTCATCCACCGCATATTTTGCAGCGTTTGATGTCCCTGGTACCCCATTACGGAGATTTATCTGCCCCCTCTGCATTCCGCTTGCTGGTCGACGATGTTTGCCGACTGGTAGAGCTGAACCCGGTGCCGTGGGAAGGGGTGGTGTTAGATCGAGATGATGTCGCCGCCCGCTGCCATCAGAATTCCCTGGTTGCAGTCTTCGCTGCCGTGTACGACATCCTGGCCGAAACACGAGGGGCCGAAACCTGGTGTTGTAAGAGTCTGGCCAACGTTCACTATGGGCCGGAAATCAATGCCTATTTGCCTGATGCGAAGTACATTTACCTGTACCGAGACGGCAGAGATGTTGCCGTGTCCTTTAAGAAGGCTGTTGTTGGTCAAAAGCATTTTTACCACATTGCCCAGGACTGGGCTAAAGCTCAGCGGGCTGCTCTAAAAATGCGGGCTCAGCTGGACGATAGCCAGGTTTTCAACATCAGCTATGAAACCCTGACCAGCCATACTGAGCAGACCCTGCAAGATCTATGTGCCTTCCTGGAGGTCGCCTACCATCCTTCTATGCTGGACTTTCATCAATCTGATGAAGCCACTAACACAGCTTCTTCCAGTTCCCTCTGGAGCAATGTGACCAAGCCGGTGATGAGCCAGAACACCAGAAAATTCCTGAAGGAAGCGACCGAAGAAGAAATCAAAGTTTTTGAGTTAGTGGCGGGGGATGTACTGGATGCGTTGGGTTACGAACGCACTCAAACCCGGCCCGATGAAGTGGACAATTTCTCAGCTGAGACCATCGCCCAATTTGACGCTGAAAACCAGCGGTTGAAGGCCATGGTTCAAGACACGATGGACCAGGAAGATCGAGAACGGCGCGCCCGCCAGAGTGCTGTGCTGGAAGAAATTAAGCAGCGACGTTCGGTCTCCGTTGTGTAAGTATAGTGGCCCCTTGACCTATGAATGAAGAGCATAGTATTGCCCAGTCCCAAAACTCGGTTGATAGGGTAGATAGACCAGAATTTGTTTCGCTCAGTTCCCTGTTCTGGACGTTTCTCAAAATCGGCAGCACTGCCTTTGGCGGGTTCATGGCGCTGGTTTCCGTTGTAGAAAACTTTGTGGTTCAGCGCCGCAAGCTGCTCACCCACGAAGATATGCTGGATGGAATTTCCCTGGCCGCGATTTTACCTGGGCCTATGGCGGCAAATGTCATCGCCTATGTGGGCTATCGCATTCGGGGAGCCTGGGGAGCGGTGACCTGCAGCGTTGCGTCTCTGCTGCCGTCCTATGTGATGATCATGACGTTTGCCATCGCCTATGCCCGCACGGGAGAAGTGCCCGCGGTCAGCAAAGCCTTTGCCGCTTTTGTGCCGGCGATGGTGGCGATTATTCTGGTGGCTGCCTGGCGGATGAGCAAAAAAACGATTAAAACAGTGCGGAACTGGCGGGCCATAGCTATAGCCATAGCGTCAGGTCTTTTGTTGCGATTGGTAGGAGGGTTTTACATCACCCTGCTGATTGTGATCGGTTCCGGCATCCTGGGTTACATCTGGTACCACAATGAATCTGCCAGGCAGGCCGCCGCTGAAGCAAGTGTCCAAGCGAATGGACAAAGGCCGCTCTCAAAAGTTGACATTTTCGCGTCATTCGCCTTTTTGAGCTGTTTTTTACTGCTGTACATCATACCACTGCCTTTTATCGCTGATGACAGCCTGGCACGGCTGTTTATCACGTTTTCAGGCATGAGTTTGCTGCTATTTGGCAGTGGCTATGTGTTCATTCCCATGATTCAGGATCTGGTGGTCAACACCTACGGTTGGGTGACTCAGCCCGAATTTGCCAATGCCATCGCCCTGGGACAGGTGACCCCCGGCCCCATTTTGATCAGTGCCGCAGCCATCGGCTTTGCCGTAAAGGGTTTTCTGGGGTCAATCGTAGCCACGGTAAGTATTTTCCTCCCTCCGGCGATGTTGATGATCACCTGCTCTCACCTACTGCAGCAGATTAAACAGTCCTCTGGGATTCAAGCGGCCTTGAAGGGCATTCGCCCGGCGGTCATCGGGCTGATTTTTACCGCTGCCCTGGTCTTCGCTCAGTCCGCCACCCTGCACTGGGTATCGGGGATGATTTTTATGGCTGCCATGGTAGCTCTGCTGAGGTTCAAGGCAGACGTGATTTTGATCATTCCCATTGCTGGGGTGATTGGCGTGCTGTTGTACCCTTAGCCTGATTATGCCCGTTCAGAAGTTGACTAAATCTGGCTCAATGCTCGCCAGGTCTTTGCATCAACAACACCGGTCGCTTCCAGGGCAAAATCCGTTTGAAAGAACTGAACCGCCTGATGGGTGACGGGACCAAATTGGCCGTCAATCTCACCCCGGTAGTAGTGGTCGATGGCCAGCAGTTCCTGAATTGCCGTGACGGCACTCCCATGCTCCCCCTGCCGCAGGGTTGGCATGGCTACTGGAGCGTTGATGTGAAGCGCCTGCCAGGTCAGAGGGCCCACAACCCCATCAGGTTTTAAGAACATGCGGGACTGAAAGCTTTTGACAGCGATTTCAGTATCGTAGTCAAACTGGCCTGTCAGGGGAATGGGCCAGAGTTGCTGACTTAGTAACCGCTGTAGTTCAAGCACACTCTGGTGAACTGACCCGAGCTTAAGAATGGCACCTTGTATGGATTTAATCATGATTTATTATGGGCTGTCGGATAGGGGCAAAGTTCGACAAAATTGAGTACCTATTGGATGAAGTTTAAAGATCAAATAACGGTCTTGAGGTTGGCCTTGAGATAGATTTAATCGCTCATTGATAGCATGACTTGGTCCTCGGCAGAGGCCGACCTGGGGGATTGAAGATTTGACTTTAGGGCTGAAAGTGAAGCAAGGTTAGCTGCAGGCGCTCTAAACGGAACAAAAGGATCTGCTTTTTCGTCAGCATTTTATTGATCGAGCCTAATTGATTTTTTCTGTCTCGGGTAATGCAGCGCCTCAAAGCTTATAGACAGTTAATCTCCGGGTTCCTGCTGGGTATCGATGTGGGTTGCTAGGGCCGTCAACAGTTCTTGTTCTAAATAGGGTTTGGTGAGGTAATCAACGGCCCCCAGCTTCATGGCCAGGCGGCGATGTTTGTCGTTTCCTCTGGAGGTCAGCATCAGCGTGGGAATTTGGGCAAACTGGGGCGTTTCTCGGCGTTTTGTTAGAAACTCAAAGCCGTTCATATTGGGCATTTCCACATCACAAATAATCGCTCGAATGGTCGGATTTTGCTGGAGTTGTTCCAGGGCCTCCTGCCCATCCCTGGCCTGCAGCACCCGATACCCCGTCCGTTCTAAAGACAGCGAGAGGGCACGGCGCAGGGTGACCGCATCATCAACCACCAAAACAGTGGTCGCCTGCAATTTCTGTAGGGTTACTCCGGTAGGTCCATGGGCGGCATTTTGCTCGGCCAGCGCGGCGAGGGCCTCTTGTTCAGAAGCCTGGGGCAAGAGCACCAGCCCTCGACGAATCATGTCATCCAGCAAGACAGGGCCATCAATTACGGGCACCAGGCTGCCGTCTCCCAGCACGGTGCAGCCATAGGCGAATAGGGGGGACTGAATGGCGGTGCCGAAAGGTTTGACTACCATTTCCTGCTCCGTCACCAGACGATCCACTTCCAGGGCGAAGGCCTGGTCTCCCCGTGAAAGCACCAGCATGGGAGCTTTCCAGTTGGTGGGGGTGGGAACCGTGGCCAGGACGCGACTGGGCGGCACTTCGGGCATCAGGCAGTTGTAGTTCAATAAAGCGGAGAGTTTGTATGCGGGAAGGTCGTGGTCTTGCCAGGCGAGGAATTGCCGGGGGCCCACCTGTCGCAGTTGGTCAGGAGCCGGCACCAGGATTTCCTGAATGCTGTCACTGCGAATGGCCAGGGGGGTCGCTCCTACAAAGCAGATCAGAAGATTGATAATCGATAGGGTTTGGGGCAGGGGCAGGGTGAAGGTCGTTCCCTGCCCAGGTGTTGAGGTCACGGTGATGGAGCCGTTGAGGGTGTGAATTTGATCTCGCACAATGTCCAATCCCACTCCCCGGCCCGAAAGTTCGCTGACCTGCCGAGCCGTGGAAAACCCTGGTTCAAAGATCAATTGGCTCAGCTGCTCTGGGGTGGCAGTGGCCGCGGCTTCTGGGCTCAGCCAGCCGAGTTCAGCGGCGCGATCTCGAATGCGCTCAAAGTTCAGCCCCCGCCCGTCGTCCTGCACCTCAAGAATGACCTGACGCCCCTGATAACGGGCCTGGATGGTAATGTTTCCCGCTTCCGGTTTATGCTGTTGCCGTCGCTCTTCGGCAGATTCAATGCCGTGGTCAAAACTATTGCGCAGAAGCTGCACCAACGGATCGTACAGCTTGGAGAGGACGGCCTTATCCACCAGAATATCGGTGCCGTTGAGATCGAGTGTGACGGGCTTACCATAACGGCTGGACAGGTCCCGCAGCACCCGAGGAAACCGATTCAGCACCTGAGCCAGGGGAATCATACGGGCCCACATCAGCTCATCCTGCATTTGGGAGAGCATCTTGCGGTGGCGACCCAGCATCTGGTCTGACTGGTAGCTGAAGAGGGAAATATCTTCCACCGTCTCCTCCACCTGCAGCAGTTCCTCCAGGAGGGTCTGGGTTTGGGTATACAGCTGGGTGTAGTTATCCATTTCCAGCGAGTCAAATTCCTCCTGTTGACTCCCCCGGAAACCTTTGGAATGCCCATTCATGTGTAGTGAACGGCTGTGCTGCCGTTCGGACGAGACCAGCATCTGGTCCGATAGCCGTCGCAGGTTTTCCACCAGGGCCTGAAAGCGGCTGAAGCGCCCGGTCAACTCTTTAACCGCCCCCCGTAACTGGCTGTTTTGCAGCTCTACCCCGTTACGGTTAATGGTGAGTTCCCCCATCAGGTTATTCATGCGGTTCAGCCGATCGGCTTCTACTCGCACGGTCAACCCGGTCAGCACCGGTTCGCTAATCCCTTTGGCTGGAATTGGGGGAGATGCAGTAGTTGGTTCAGGCGCAAGACCGCCAGCATCAAGGGCAGGGACAGCAGCGCTTTCCTCTGGGCTGGCTTCTGGGGTTGCCGCAGCAATGGTGGGGTCAGGAACCCTCGCGTCCGGTCTCATAACCTCGTCTGTGCTGGCCAAATCTGGCTCCAGGTCCGCCAGCGCCCCCAGTTGATCAAAGGCATGACTAAACAGATCCTCCTCTGGAGTCAGGTCCGATTGGGTCAGGGAAATAGGCTCTGCTTCAACAAGGTCATGGTTTGCCAGGTCCTCTGCCGTCTGGTCCTCTACCGTCTGATCCAGCAACCCAAGTTCTGCCAAGACCTGGTCCGGATCTCCTTCGAGTTCAAGCTGACTGAGGAGTTCTGCGGCTTCTTCCGGAGACCAGTCTGTCTCTCCATTGCGGCTGATACCGGATGCATTTTCGCTGACTAAGGCCAGCAGGGCAGGCGAGGGAGATCCCCCCTGGGAGCCCGGCTGGTTCAGCACCTCCCTCTGGCCAGCCTGAAAATCGGCCAGTGCCAGTCGGGCGATCTCCAGAGCCCGTTCTGGATGACGATCGAGGGCCTGCAGAGTAGTTTTGGCAATATCCCCAAAGCCCGACAACCCCAGCAGTTCTGCAAAGTCACTGAAGGTATCTGCCTGAGCCCGCAGTTCCTCCGCCAAATCCTGTCCAGAGGGATCGGTCACAATCGCCGCCAGGCGCTCCAGTCCCTCCGCCACATCCACTGCGAAGATCGACTGGGCCATGTCGATGCCGAAGTCGGCAGAGCTGGGCAAAAAGTTGGCGGTGGCTGCGATCGCTTCACTGAATTGAGACTCAAGCTGACTCAGAATGGGGGCGGCGGCCTCCAGGGCTTGCTCAGCATCGAATTGGCCGTATTGGAGCTGCTCCATCAGGGGCAGCCGCAGACAATCATAGGCCTGCAGCAACTGAGTTTCCAACCCATCATTGAGGCTGACGGTGTCGCTATAAAAGGCCCTGAAGATGGTCTCAAGGCGGTGGGCTATTGTCTTGATGGCGTCCAGGCCGACGCTGGCGGAGCTGCCCTTGAGGGAATGGGCAGCTCGCATCATGGTATGGATAGTATTGGTATCCCGGGTTTGCCTCAGGGCTAAAATACCGGACTCAATGTCTTGCAGCAATTCCGGAGCTTCTTCAATAAAGAATTGATAGGCCTGATCGCGAATGTCAGAGTCAATAGTCATAGCTGTTTCGCATATTGAGCGTAATACACCGTCGAGCCTGGGGCAGTTTCCCCGGGCGTCCAAACCTGGCGGATGGCTGCTATCAGGGGCGGGATTTGGGGCCTGGATAACTGAGCCCTTGATGATGCAGCCTGTTAGTCACCTTTTGGTTTAAGCGAAAGCCCTCCGAAAAACCTAAGCCAGCTTAAATCGGTCGACTTCTTCCTGGAGGGTTTGAGCTACCTCATTTAGTTGCCCAAATGAGGTAGAAACCTGGTTCGCTTCCTGGGAGTTCTGATTGGCGATGGTGGCCACGCTGGTCATACTGGTGGTGACCGCCTCTGATGCTTTAGTCTGAAGGTCGGTAGCTTGGGTGATCGCCTCCACCAGGGTGCTGATTTTTTCACTGGCGGCGGTAATGCGGTTGAGGCTCTGGCGGGTTTCATCCACCAGTTCTGTACCATCCACCACCTGCCTGGTGCCCACCTCCATGGCCAGGACCACGTCGTTGGTTTCGGTTTGAATGCTGGCCACAAGTTTCTCAATTTCGGTGGTTGCCTCCGCCGACTGGCGGGCCAGTTCACGCACCTCTTCGGCCACCACGGCAAAGCCCTTACCCCCTTCTCCGGCCCGGGATGCCTCAATGGAGGCATTCAGGGCCAGCATATTGGTTTGGGCGGCAAAGCCACTAATCAGGTTGACGACGTTAGAAATTTTCTGAGACGATTCGCCCAATCGCTTCACCTTTTTGGCGGTTTCAGCCACGGTTTCACGGATAGCCATAATCCCTTCTACGGTCCGGTTCATGGCCTGATCTCCCGACTCCACCGTTAAGGCGGCTTGCTGCACGGCTAACTCGGCTTCTTTAGCGTTGGCGGCGACCTGACTCACAGAGCTGGCCATGGACTGAGCCTGGTTCAGGGCAGACTCAATCTCCTGGGCCTGCTGCAGGGCAGAGGTCGAGAGCTGACGAATGGACTGGTCGCTTGTGTTTGTGGTGGCCACCACCTGCTCAGCGGCAGATTTCACCTGCCCCACAATCTTGCGCAGACTGGAAATGGTGGCGTTGTAAGAGTCAGCAATGGTACCGATTTCGTCTTCGGTTACCTTGGCTCGAACCGTCAGGTCCCCTCGACTTACCGGGTCAACGTCCATCAGCAGTTGGAGGGCGTTCTGCTGCAGCCCTTCTTTAATCTGGCGCTGCTCTGCAGCCAGAGCTTCAGTGGTCTCCAGCAGCTGAATTCGGTCAATGACCAGACCAACCTGCCCCCCAAGCTGTTGCAGGAAACTGACATCCGTCTCCGACCAGCGGTAGCGGGACTGACAGTGGTGGGCAATCACCAGGCCGTAGAGTTGTCCTTGGGCTTTGATGGGCACCGCCAGAATAGAGCGGACATCCAAGTTGTTGAGCAATTGTAAATGTTCGGGGTGGAACTCTTCCGAGAAGACGTCATCAACCCGCAGGACTTCATCGGCTAAATACTTTTCTCGGGTTCCCTCGGGGATACAGGCATCATTAAGCCCCTGTTCCAGGGCACGGGGGAATTTTTCCGCTACGGATTCAGCCGCAACGAATCCCTGCCAGTTTTGGCCAAACTGATAGACCACCACCCGGTCGGCCCCCAGAATTGCCCGTGCTTCCACCAGCACCTGGCTGAAAAGACCACTCAGTTCCGCTGAGTTAACGACATTGGCTCCGGTAATGTCTGCGAATAGTTTGGCTTTCTGGGTAGTCAGGGTCTGTTCTTCCAGAAACCCCTTGACCCGCTGCACCAGCTGGTTAAAGGTCTGGGCCAGGTTCTGGGTCTCTACGGTACCTTTGGGGTCGACCATGACATTCAGGTCCCCGGCTGACACCATCTGAGCTTTTTCGGATAGATCGTTCAGGGGAGACGAAAGCCGATTGGATAGACCCACTGTAATGAGCGTCGCTACCCCCCCCAGCAGGACGGCAATCAAACTAAATACCCCCAACAGCCCCCGGCCCTGGGCTCGGATTTCGGCGATGTCCATTGAGGCAATGGCCACCCAGTCTAAATTCGGGACCGTCGATAGGGCATACTGCTTGCCCTCATAAGCGAAGGAAACTACAAACCCCTGGCCGGCTTCGCCCCCCGGCAGCTCGCGCACCTGCAGTCGGCGAATAGGCTCAATCCCCTGCAAACGACTGGTTAAGTCTTCGACGCTGGTCCCCTGGACCCCTTGTACGGCCTCAATCACTTGGGCCGTCACCTCAGCCACGGTGCGGCCTCCGATTACCAGCAGTGCGCTACCGGTGTCTTCGGGTACTGTTGCCCCCTCTTCCGAGAAGGTCGCCAGAGCAAACCCCGAGCTTACATCCAGCAGCTGCACCCGCTGCGATCCGGTGATCCCGGCATCTCGTAGATAACTCGTCAGAAAGTCCAGGGAACTCGAGCTGATGAATCCCCTTAATACGCCTAAGAACTCGCCGGTATCAGAATCTCCAATCCGCTGACTGAGGGCAAACCCGAAAGCATCTACCGATTCATCCGTCTCAGGATCGCCGATCCATTGAGACTGGGCCTTACCCTGCTGCCACCAGGTATCTCGATACTGCACAAACCCAGAGGGAGGAGTATTGTAACCAACGGTTAATCCGTGGCGCTCGGTCAACAGCAGTTCAGCAAAACCTTCTGTCTCAGCCAGCTGCCTGAAGTAGTCATTCAGGGCCTGGTTCGAATTCACTTGTTTACGATCTGAGAAGCGAGCTTCTAGAGCCTCCACCGACTCCTGGGGCAGACCTTCTTGATCAGCAAAATCAGCCGCTGCCTCCGCCAGGTTTTTAATAAAGGGGCTGATAGCTAAGCTTTCCAGCATTTCCAGCTCTTGCTCAACCGCCTCGCTTACCCCTGCACTGGTCAATAGTGTTTGCCCTTCTAGCTGAGCGTTGACCTGAGATTGCGCCCGGTTTTGCGTAATCGCATAACCGGCCATACTGGCTACCACCAGGGGAGCTAGAGATAGTGGCAAAACGGTATTCAGTAGCTGCCTACTCAGGGTGGACGGGCGCATAGCCCCGAGCCCTTTCCAGAAGCCACTCTGAGCTTGCATTTCGGGACCTTCATTGGCCGGCACTACGATTACCTCAGGCCGCGTCGTTGAATCAGCATTGCGAGTGCCATCTTCGAGGGTAGAGCGTACGGGAATCTGAGTCATGGTGTAAACCTTGTTGCAATGAGCCTTTCTATCTATACGGAATGTGCGTAACCCACTCCCCTAGGGCCTGCGGTGTGGGCAGGCAAAAAAAGAACTTTGTTCTAAACCAGAAAACAACAGGATTAGGGTGATTGCTGGTCCCAACTGCGCAGTTTTAGTTCTTCGACCAGTTGGCCAATGGCGGTGTAATTTACTGCCGGCACAAAACTTTCAATGCCAGCAGCGGTCAGGGCGGGGCTATCCACTGGCATATCTATCAGGGTCTGCCTGACGGATTCGATCAGTTCTGGTGAGGCATTGCTAGTAGCAGATATAGGCCAGGTGGGGTAAAGGGGGGTCGTGTGGTTGTAGATAAACCCTCCGTCTTGCTTGGGATTCAAGACCCGAACCTGGTCGACCTCAGTGAGTAAATTACTGGCGACCATGCTTTCCAGTTGGCCTGTACGAACAAAGCCGAAATCGATGTCACCGTCGATCACTTTGAGAACAATATCGTTCTGAGACGGAATTTCTGCAAGACTTTCGAAGTCTAAAAAAGGATTAATACCATTTTGCTGCACGTAGAGGATCTGGAATAAACAGCCTGCCGCCGCCGTCTCCAGGGATACACAGGCTCCTTTTTTACCGGCTAAATCGGCAACACTGGTGATGGCGCTATCGCTTCTAACGATAATTTGACCACCAAATTCAGTGCCGGTATCAGGCAGCGACTGAGTGGCAATCAGCTCCGTACCATAGAGCCGTTGAATTTGCACTGAAGCCAGGGGATTACTGATTAAAAAGTCAATTCTGCCTTGTTCAACTTCTAGAAATTGGCTTTCCTGAGCTAATGGAACCAGCAAAAAAGGACGTCCAACTTGCTGAGATAAGTAGTTTAGAATGGGTTCATACTGTTGGCGGGTAGTCTCAATATTACGAATCACCAGAGCGCCTACCTGAACCGCATCATCTGAACTGCGACCAGAAGTATTGTCGGCCACAGTATCTGAGTCTATAGCGTTATTTTGAGGGCTGCTACAGCTCACTAGCGACATCATCAATATAGTTGCCGTTCCAATGGCAAACGAAATTTTGCAAAATCGTTGAAAAGAGAAAAGCTTCGTATATTCAACCTGAGACTTCCAGCCATTAACCATTTTTTTTCCTTGTTTGGGAATCCTTAAATTCTTCCTATCAAAAAAAGTTTGATTTTTTTAAAACCCTGACGGTCTCGATACATTCTCAGCATGGCATGGCGCTTAGGATGGATTCACCTTTCAAAATCCACTCAGGCTGGCCATCTTCCCCGATGCGATATCCTTTCAAAAAGGGTCTGATTGTTTCGGGTAATCCTAAGTCATCAACAGATAACAATGACTCTGGTGCGCAAATAACCATGTTGTTCACCCGGTTAACCACAAGTCCTAACACTGGTTTCTCATCCGTAGAATGAGTGTCTTCAGACTCCTTTCTAAGCACTACAACATTGTGTTTTGAGACATAATTGTTTTGTTGGTGCCAGGGAACTAAACCCAGCAAATGGTTTAGGTCAACAACCCATAAGATGTCTCCTCGCCAGTTGTATACACCTGCCACCCAGGCTGGCATTTCAAACATGGGCACAACCTGATTGACTGGAATAGTCAGAATTTCAACCAGATTGAGAACTGACAATAAAATAGGTGTTTCGATCTCAATCGTCAGGTGTAGAAATTGCTTCTCAGGTGGTATGACCGGGACTTCATTGTCAACCATTACCGCTGCAGTATTATTAACCTTGAGTGACAAATTAGAATTCATAGGGCAGATTTATTTAAAGGATAAGCCAAGCAGTTTTTGAATGGTTTCCATGAAATCCACCTGGTCGAGGGGCTTTGACAGATAGGCGTCTGCGCCCTGCTTCATGCCCCAAAACTTGTCAATATCAGTACCTTTGGTAGAACAAATAAGGACTGGAATCTTCTTGGTACCCATTTCGTCCTTTAAATCCCGACAGATTTCATATCCGCTTCGGTCGGGAAGAATGACATCAAGAATGATCAGATCTAGCTGATTATTCTTGACCTTATCAAAGGCTTCTTCAGCATTTTGGGCAACGATAAAATTAATTCCTTGTCGCTGCAGGAAGCCGGTGATAATTTCTTTATCGGTCAAACTATCTTCTACAACCAGGGCAGTGGGCATAATAGGTTCCTGATAAACAATAAAATTTGTCTGGGTAAAAGCTGAGCCGGTGAGAAGGTTAAGTCACGGGATGCTTAACAAACTGACACCGACGCTTCTAAATATCGGCGAGTCGTACTTAAAATGATGGCCGAATCGACCGGTTTACTGATGAAATCAGTTGCTCCCATTAATCGTGCTCGTACCTGATCTACAACGCCGTCATTACCACTCAGGATAATAATCGGAGTGTTGCTAAACTTAGAGAGTTTTCGCAGTTGGCTACAAATTTCATAGCCGTTTGTGTGGGGCATTACCAAATCTAAAAATATAATGTCTGGCTTCTTTGCAAGGAGCGTTGGAATAGCCCGTTGAGCATCTAAAACAGAGATGTATCGATAGCCTTCTGATTTAACAATCCTTTCCATGGTTTGGCAAACCAGAGGGCTGTCGTCAACACAGGCAATTAGCCCCCAATCTTTTTCAGCAGCAACGGTTTTGTTTCGAACCTCAGTAGATTCAATCGATGGCGCGCAGTCTGGAATATCAAGCAATTCGATCCACTCAAGTTGAATGAACATTTTTAATGCTTGAGTAATTTGCACGACATCTCGATTGGTCTTGAGGGCTACGTCTCGCAGGGTATTGCGGCCATCCAACAGGGTAGTTAGCACCTGATGCAGTTGCTTATTTACTTTTTCCTGTATCTTCTTAGGTTTTCTAATGACTGGCGCTTGATCCGGAGAATAATGATGAAGATTAGATTTATCCCAAGCTTCCCAAAGTTGAAATGCCTTCCTTAACAGATCTTCTTGGTCTAAATAGAAGTTGGATGAAGCTGGCAAAATATCGGAATTCTTGACCACCTTATATCTGATTTTTCTCGCCAGTAGTATATCAAATAAGACCTCTGATAATATGCCCTGAACCAAGCCAACGGCTTGCCCTATCTGAATTTCGCCTGTCTTTATTAATGCACACAATTGTAAATATTCTTGATGCTCTAATAGCTCTAGATTACTGTTACTCAAGAGCTCAAGACCAGACAGTTTCGAGATTGCTTCAAGACTGAAATGCTGCTGCTGTAAGTGTCTACGCCATCGTCTGAGTTTATGCTTGCCGCCGCCTGCATATAGCAAACGTCCATGCTCATAAAAGCAAATCCATTGATCATTACTATTCTCCCAGATGATTTTTCCGGAAAAATCGATGTCTTTTAAAGCCCTGAATAGCTTCAATTTCTTGGCTTCAGAGATAATAAATAATGAATCGTTATGGGAAGAAGATGACCACATTTTAATTCTCTTAACAAGAATATTGTTTGGCAGATGATGTCAAGCCGACTAGGAGAATCCAGGCTTGGACGCGTATGCCAAAACCCAGGCTACTAAATCTGGAGAAGTTAGAAAAGTGAACTGAATATGGGAAGCGATGCTAACTCTTAAATCCTGAAATTATATTTTCTTTAGACTAAATAAACGATTTTTGAATGGGACGTATGGAAAACTCTTGCTATACAAGTGATTCAGGAAACTTTCAGGCCTCATACAAGTAAGAACCACCATAGGTTTCACCTACAGAGGTTTGCCAACTGTGCCTGGGTTAGGATCAAGCCGTTGACTGTTAGTGACGAGCACTATTATGTCAACTTCACCCGATGGAGAACAAGGACTGGACGACAGAAATACCAGGAATTTATGTCTATCTAGAAAATATCAAGGTAAATCAATTTAAGACAAAAATGTCCGGATTAATATCCGATTGACAGAATATTGAAATCTAGATATTGCATGACTTCGCAGTTAACATGGGAGCGAAAAGAAAGTCCTACCTCAAAATCCCAGGTTTAATCCCTCGGGAGACTGATCGGGGAGGGGGGAGGGGGAACTATCGTAGGTTTCCCCTGGCGTCTCTTCTTGCTGTAACAGTTCTCCCAGAGGGTCGTGAGGGGGAGTAGAGTCAGAAGATTGCTCGGGTTGAGGCTGGCTTTGAGAAGGGGGCCCTTGCTCGGCAGAATTAACTATCACCGGAGGATTGGGAGTGGGGTCAAAGGTTTCGAAGGTAACCGCCCGCAGAATGGGGGGATTCTGGCCATCGCTAACCCGTAGAGTTACGGTTGTGGTGCCTGTGGGGCCCAGAGGCAGAGGCAACATTCCCTGCAGACCCACCGAGCCGGGAGAAGGAAGCAACTCTACCGTTGCCGTGGAGCCGCCCTCTACCTGCCAACCAATCCGAAAGCCAGGAATGGGTTGCCCCTGGTCTACGGGGATGAGATACTTCGGTTCGGCATTCTGACCATTCACCGTAAACGAGGCGATGCGTACGGGACGGGGTTGAATTTCTACGACCTCGCTGACCTGGGATTCTGGGATAGCGCCGGCCTCCTCAAGGCCGACGGGAACTGCGGTCAGTTCAAACTTATATTTACCGACCTGGGTCATGCCGGTGGGTACTCCCTGACACACCAGGGTGTTTTCCAAGCGGCAAAACGGCTGGAGTTCCTGGGGTACGGCAACGTTATCTGGCGCTTCCGGGTCACGGAAACTGAACCGTCGGCCTCCAATCGCTGTACCGTCGGCCTGTTTCACAATCAGCAGCAAGTCTTGCAGGGCCTCAGGGTGATTCACTATCCAGCTCACCAGGATGCCGGCCTGGGTGACTGGGGGGGCCAGGGCCGGATTGTTCGCCGACACCTGGGTACCCGCCTCTGAATAGATCACCTGCTGGGGGGCCAGTTCAACCACGGTTGGATCGGGGATATCAACAATGGTGACCACGCTGCTGGTTGCCTCCACCGGCGGCAGGTTCAAGGCGGTCTCGGGTAACAGGGATAGCTCAAAGGTGTACTGCCCGGGCTGGCGAACGGTGGTGGGCACGCCCTGACAGGTCAGATCGCGGTTCGTCTCGGTGCAGTAGGGCAGCAGGTTCACCGGCAGGGAACTGCTCAGGTCGAAGGTTTCAGGGTCGCCTACCAGGGCACCTTCGGCATCTAGGGTGCGGAGCATGAGGGTTTCTACCTGATTGGGGTTGCTGATGCGCCAGTTCAGGGTGGGGGGTTGCTGATCGGCGACATTGTAGCGACTGTTCGCCGGGGCAAAGTCCAGCACAAAGGGCCTGGGAGGAGTCCGCAGCAGGGACCACCACCCCAGCCATCCCAAACCGCCCAGGGCCAGGAGACCGGCTGCGATCGCGCCCCACTTTTGCCAGGCTGGACGGTCCTCCGGCAGAGGGGCCAACGGCTGATTTGCCAGGGTAATAGCTGCCGATGAGGCTGGACTTTGAGCAGAGAGGTCGGGCTGCTGGTTTGAGTCTTGCCGCTGTCCTAACTGGGGCCCTGTCATAACGGTATCTTCCTCACTTCCCACGGCAGCATAGCGGCTTACTTCCGACATTGCCAACCGTCTGATATCGATGCTCCATTGTAGAACGCCCCTGGGAGGCTGGAATTGGTTTCGTTAAATTCCTCCCTGAGGGCCTTTCGGCACAGCTTTCTTTAAGCCAGGATGGAGTTTAGGGATGCGCAAGACAATAAGGTGCCAATTACCATCTCTCCTATCGGTGCATTGCTTCGCGTTGGCGAAGCCTCGCCTCTGGCGTTATGCACCCTACAGTGATTAACAGCTGGCACTTTGTTTAGACGCACGTCCCTTACCCCCTAGCTCTAAAGAGTGTGGACTCAAGCCATGGCAGACCCCGATCAGCCTCAACAGGTGCCCCCCGACCAGATCCACTGGAAATCGCGCACCAGTGACGATCCTTTTTTTGCGGAAACGGAATTGACCTTCCCGGAGGGAGCCTGGTCTGACAACACTGCCACGGTAGACGACGTGCTGGCCCATGGCCGCAAATATCAGGTCATGTTTGAGGGCACCTACTGGACGGCAGTTCCCCTGGATTCGGAGACTAGGCTCCAGGTCGGAGAGGTCGTAACGGTAATGGGGCGGGAGGGGAATGAACTGATTGTTCGTCCGAGTGAAGCGTAACCCCGTCTACAAACCTTCTGGTCTCATCTACGACAGCCCCATCCGAATCTCAGAGCAGAAGGATGCCATCTGCACCTCATCGCCGGTTTTGAACACGCTGGTGCGCATCCGCAAATTGGGATTTACGAACCACAGCCGTTCCTCGATGACTCCCTCACTGGTCTGGGTGACGATGGAGAGCACTTCATTCTCGACGGAGTATTCTCCCTTTGCAGGGGACTGAGTAGGAGCAGACTGCATCAGGACTCCCTTGCCGCTGTCGTCAGGATGCATGGCCACCATCAGGGTGGAGCTTTTGGTATTGTCGGTATCGCCATCCATGCGGCTATCCTGATTCACCTTCAGACCGCAGGCGATCTGGCCGGGATCCTGGCCCAGTTGCTCGCAGATTTGCCTCAGGGAAGGGTCGGTGTGGGCCAAAAACTCAATCAGCAGATTTGACTGACCGGCTTTGGAACTCTGGCTTGATAAATAGTGAGTCGTCCGTTGGGAAAACCACTTTCCGGCCAGGCTTTCAAAAAAGTTCACAATTTCCATCGGTTCAGTCTGAGTTCCGCCAATTAATCCACAGTCTTTAATTCTACGGCGAAGTGGCGCTCTCCACAGACAGGAAAATTGCCCCAACCCACCCTATCCCTGTGAATGGGGGAATCACAGAGTGATAAGCTAACCATTGTGTTGACAGCACGTCCAATGAGAGATTGGCGTTGGCTCTGGGCCACATTCCGTTTGAACCGGACTCTATTTAATTATCGTTTTTGAAATTTTGGTGACGCCTCAATGACCGCAGTGAACCAGGTACCTTACTTACTCCGCGCCGCCCGTAAAGAACCCCTTGATCGGCCCCCTGTGTGGATGATGCGCCAGGCCGGGCGCTACATGAAGGTGTACCGGGATCTGCGCGACAAGTATCCCTCCTTTCGGGAGCGGTCTGAGAATGCTGACCTGGCCATTGAGATCTCCCTGCAGCCCTGGCGGGCATTTCGCCCCGACGGCGTGATCATGTTTTCCGATATTTTGACGCCATTGCCGGGGATGGGCATTCCCTTCGACATTGTGGAGAGCAAAGGCCCGATCATCGACCCGCCCATCCGCACTAAGGAGCAGATTGACGCGGTGCATGAGCTAGATCCCGATGATGAGATGCCCTATATCCGCACCATCCTGCAGACCCTGCGCCAGGAGGTCGGTAACGAAGCGGCGGTGCTGGGCTTTGTGGGCTCTCCCTGGACCCTGGCCGCCTACGCGGTGGAAGGCAAGACCTCAAAGAGTTACACCAACATCAAGGGCATGGCTTTCTCTGAGCCGGAAATGCTCCATGTTCTGCTAAGCAAACTGGCGGATAACATCGCCACCTACGTGCGCTACCAGATCGACTGCGGGGCTCAGGTGGTGCAGCTGTTTGATTCCTGGGCCGGGCAGCTCAGCCCTATGGACTACCGCACCTTTGCCCTGCCCTACCAGCAGCGGGTGGTGCAGCAGGTGAAGCAGACCCACCCCGACACGCCGCTGATTCTCTACATCAGCGGTAGTGCCGGCATCTTCGATATGATGGGCGAATCCGGTGTGGATATCGTCAGCGTTGACTGGACCATGGACATGGCCGATGCCCGCCGTCGCCTCGGTCCCGATATTGCCGTTCAGGGCAATGTTGACCCGGCGGTGCTGTTTGGCTCGAAGCAGCTGATTCGCGATCGCATCCTCGACACCATCAAAAAGGCCGGTAACAGTGGCCACATCCTCAACCTGGGCCACGGCATTTTGCCTGGAACTCCCGAGGAAAATGCGGCCTACTTCTTCGAGACAGCGAAGAACGTGGATAAGCTGCTGGCGACGGTGTAGGTGGTCTCTGAAAAAGAATGTACCGAATCTAGCATTCGCGGTAAGGGCGAAGCATCTGGTAGGCAATTGCCGTGACTGTTCAAATCGTTTTCGTCCAGATGCTTCGCCCCTCCGGCGGGTACTTTTTTTCTCAGAAATCTCCTTAAGGC
>CAZPYG010000009.1:0-78795 GCA_964590465.1 uncultured bacterium
CAGGCATCCAAGATAATCCGGTTGGCTTCGAGCAGGTCAACCACAGCACCGGCTTATTGGCCACCGGCACCAGCTGCTTAGCGCCCGTATAGGTAAGGGGACGCAGGCGAGTGCCTTTACCGCCAGCCAGAATGAGTGCTTTCATGGGTGCCCCTTGTATCAAGAGTGAAGTCTACTGTAAATTTAATGGCTCGATTCAGCATGAGCTGTCCGCCCCAGGGTGATGTTGATCTGAAGGTCACTGAAATAAGCTGAAACTAATCCTCACAGGTCGCCGAAAGCCCTGATCTGCCGTAGGGTGGGCACTGCCCATAAAATCTATGGACCGCCATACCGTCGGTACTGCTGCAGCATCCTTCTCAACGAACTGCGCCAGTGAGGGGCAGGGGTGCCCAAAACAGTCTGTAGCTTACGGTGGTTTAAGACTGAAAATGCCGGCCTCTGGGCAGCAGTGGGATATTCTGCCGTACTGATGGGAGTCACCCGCTTCACCTGCATAGGGAACCCTAGGGCGGTTGCTTCCTCCACGATGGCCACCGCCAAGTCGTACCAGCTGGCAACGCCGCTATTGGTGAAATGAAAGATTTCCTGTAGGGCTGACTCAGGGGTAGGGATGGCAAATTTATCTACCAGCCCGGTAATGGCCTGAGCGATATCAAAAGCCCAGGTCGGGGTGCCAATCTGGTCATCCACCACCCGCAGCTCGTCCCGTTCCGCCGCTAACCGGAGCATGGTTTTGACGAAATTGCCTTTGCCGTAGGTGCCGTAGACCCAGGCCGTCCTTAAGATTAGATAGCGTGGACTGATCTGCCGGATGGCCTTTTCCCCAGCCAGTTTGCTCTCGCCGTAAACCCCTAATGGATTCGGTAGGTCGGCCTCACCGTAGGCACGAGTCGTTTTTCCATCAAACACATAGTCTGTGGAAACATGCACCAGCAGTGCCCCCAAATCCTGGGCGGCTGCAGCCATGGCCTGGGGAGCAGCGGCATTGATTTGATGGGCTAACTCCGGTTCAGATTCAGCCCTGTCAACGGCGGTATAAGCTGCCGCATTGATAATCACATCAGGGTTAGCTTGAGCTATGGTCTGACGGACAGCCTCGGATTGAGCAATATCCAATTCCCTGCGGTTCACCGCCAGGACATCGCCCAGCCCTGGCAGCGTGTGGGTTAGTTCGTGGCCCAGCTGCCCCGCAGAGCCAATCAGTAAAATTCGTGTCATGGGTCCCTTGGGGAAGTCCCCGATGCATGGGGGCAATAGTCAACATACCCAGACCACCACCGTGATTTCAATATTCCTTAGTTTTATCCAACCTCAGCCCGCCGGAGCGCTGCTGGCCCAGGTTAAAGGCCAACGAACAGCCCTAAAAATCACTTAAACGATGCTTTCAATGCCCAAACCAGCGTGGCAGAGCGAGCCGTCATCAGACCCGCCAGCGCCAGCCACAGCATATGCGGACTACCCATGGATTGGGCCACCAAAGCCAGGGGTAAAAATCCAACTCCGGCGGCTAAAACCGTTGCATTACGAAGCACCCTGCCGGCGGTCAGGCCCAGAAAGTAGCCGTCGAGCATGTAGGCGATGGCCCCAATCCCCAGCACCGGCACCAGCCAGCCCACGTAGCGCTGCACCTGTTCGATGACTGCACCGTGGCTGGTGAGCAGACCAAACAAGACCTGGGGCAGCAGCACAAACGACAGGGCAAAGCTCAGCCCCAGAGCCACGCTGGTGCCACCTCCAATCCACAAAAGCCGCCTCAGTTGGTGATGATCTCCGCTGCCGTAGAACCGTCCGGCAAAGCTTTCCGTCGCAAAGGCAATGCCGTCAATAAAGTAGGCCGACAGGGTCACCACCTGCAGCAGCAGGGTATTGGCCGCCAGGGTGGGGGTCCCCATGGCCGAGCTGAAGTTCGTAAACAGGGCAAAGCTCAGAATCAGGGCAAAGGTGCGAATCACAATGTCCCGATTGAGCAAAAAAACCCCTTTCAAAGCTGCCGGGTTCCATACCTTTGGAACCACAGCCCCAAGGGGTCTGAGTCCCCCTTCCCGCAAAATCAGCAGCAGTCCGGCCGTCATCATCAAATATTGACTCAGGGCCGTGGCCCAACCGGCTCCGGCACTGGCCCAACCAAATTGTCGAATAAACAGATAATCCAATCCCACATTGCTGCCGTTGCCCACCAGCGACAGCCAGATGACCCAACGGCCCTTTTCCCGCCCTAAAAACCAGCCCATCAGCACCAGATTCAGAAGTACCGCCGGTGCCCCCCAGATGCGACCGTTGAAAAAGTCGTAGCCGGCCGCTTTGACCTCGGGTTCAGCATTCAGGAGGGCAAAGCCCATGTCCCGAATGGGCACCTGCAGCACAAGAATCAAGCCCCCAAAGGCGAGCGCAATCATCCCGCCCCGCAGCAAAATCAGCCACAGTTCCTCCGGGTCCTGTCGCCCCCGGGCCTGGGCCGTCATGCCGGTGGTGCCCATGCGCAAAAAGCCGAAGCTCCAGTACACCACGTTAAAAATTACCGTTGCCAGGGCCACCCCCGCCAGGTAACGAATGTCCGCCAGGTGTCCCAAAAAGGCCGTATCAATCAGCCCGGCCAGGGGCACCATCAGGTTTGAAATGATATTGGCTGTCGCCAGCCGCAAAAAGCTGGGCAAAAACACCGGAGAGGGTGAGGTTTGACGGGACATATCACCGAGGGATTGAGTGAGTGGGCAGGACCAGTTCCCTGAGAATCCTATTGCAGCTCGACCACTCGTTTAGATGGAACTCTTTTAGATGGAGCTCTCCCACAAAAAATAGCCATGCCTATACCAAGTCCAGCTCGAGATCTGTAGTTTTCTCTAAGGCAAAACTCCCCTTCTGGACTTGGACAAGGTTTAAAACAATCCATCCTGCTCAATTTCTTCGATGGTTTGCAGACCCCGGGTATCTCCCATCTTGAGGATAGCCGTCCGGGCATCTTCCCGAACCCCCAGGTCATCGTCCTCGGCGAAGGTTTCAATCAAAGCATCTACCGCCGTGTGGTACACCACATTGGAAGGCAGTTCCCGACAAAGTTGACCAATGGACCAGGCACAGTTGCTGCGCACCGCTGCTACGGCATCCCGCCGCATGGCTTCAATCAGCGGAGGAATGGCACCTATCACCGATTCATAGCCGACCTGGGCGGTTTGGGCCAGGGCACTGGCGGCCCATAAACGTACCGATGGAATATCCGTCTTCAGCGCGTCAATCAACGGTTCTAGGGCCCTGGCATCCCCAGCATTTCCCAGGGCCCAGACTAACCCTTTGCGTACATAGCCGTTCACATCGGTAGCAAGATGTTCAATCAAAGCGGCTACAGCATTGTCTGAAGAATTGCGCCCCAGGGCATAGGCCGCACTGACCCGCACCAGGGGGCAGAGGTCATCCAGCAAATTAATCAGGGCCGGAACTGAACGTTCGTCCTCCACTTCGCAGAAGGTTCTTGCCGCCAGCATCCGCTGCTGGGGCCGGGGATCCAACAGAAGCGGCAACATCAGCTCAGGATCAACCTTGGGCGCGCCGTCTTCTTCCGGTGGCCCTAACTCATCTAAGGGATCCGAGAACTCCAGATCTGGGTTGAGGGTGGTCAGATCGTCATCATACATACAGCCACTTTATCCGTTTCCGGGGTACTTTGCACCTGGTCCACGGTTCCTTTTCGTGAACCCCCAGGGATGGCTGCAGCACAAATCCAGGCCAACACCTGCACCAGGCTGCACTACACTAAGATCAAGTATTGACGAAGCTAGAGCAACCACGCCATGCGGCCTAAGCGATCTGCCAAACCCAAGTTAGGACGACTGGAAAAAATTGAACCCGTTGACTACTGGCAGAGCGATGTCGATTTTGCAGACTGGTTGAGGGAAGGCGAAAACCTCGAGTTGTTGAGCGAAGCCCTGGGACTCGATCTTCACCCTGTCGATAACGGTTCCGATGACGAAGATAGCCCAGCCCCTGACTATTTAATCTGTGAAGATGTCGGGTCAGCATCCCTGGTGCTGGTTGTGCCCCAGGTGACTGCGTCTGACGTGACCCACCTGGGCCATCTCATCACCTGGACGGCGCGGGAGCAGGCTGCCCAGATTGTTTGGGTGACAGCTGAATTTTTACCGGACCAGCTCCAAACCCTTGCCTGGCTCGACCAACTGTCGGGAGACGCCCATGCCTTTGAGGCCGTAGAGGTAGAGCTATGGCGGATTGGCAAGAATGCCATGGCCGCTAATTTTCATCAACTGGACCTGACCCTTGAACCGGGCCCAGATACTGCCCATGGTGAGAATGCTGATGGGGAAGAAGATAACCTGGACGAGACACCTCCTGAACCTGAGCCCGAACCCCTGACTGAACTCCAGCAGGAGAACCTGGAGTTTTGGACGGGTCTCTGCGACAAACTCGACCGTCGGGGCAGCGTCGTTAAACCGGGGGCACCAACCACCGAACCGGCCATGGGGTTCGCCATCGCCAGGGCAGACTTTCGCCTTTACGCCATTCTGGATCGAGATCACCACAGCCTGCACACCGAACTTCTCCTGTCTGGGGTCGATGCCCATCCCCACTTTTACCTTTTGGCCCACGAGCAGGCCCTGGTGGAAGACGAAATCGGCTATCCCCTGATTTGGGACGATAGTGGAGAGCAAACCTGCGCCATTGCCTGCAGCCTGCCGGAGGTCACCATCGCCGATCGGGAGCAGTGGAAAGATTACCAGACCTGGTTTTGCGATCGCCTGGAGCAGCTGCATGACGTCTTCTACAACCGCATCAAGCACCTGGATGCGACCACCTATCAGCCCCTGCCCAACTATGGGGCTGAACCGCTGACCAACTCATTTATTCTGCCAGCCAGCGGTCGGCACTAAGATGATGGATGCCTGTGCCTGTGGTAGCGGTATGCCCTTTGAGCACTGCTGCCAGCCCTATCTCAGCGGTCAGATCCAGGCCCCTACGGCAGAGGCGCTGATGCGATCGCGCTATACGGCGTATTGTCAGGGGCAGGTTGACTATCTCGTCACCACCCACCATCCGACCCAGCGCCAGGCTGACGAGCGAATGACCCTGGCCGATAGTATCCGCACGACTCACTGGGCCAAGTTGACCGTACTGGCTACCCGGGGAGGCCAGGCGAATGACCCAGAAGGCACGGTAGAATTCGTCGCTTACCATACGGCCCCCTCCCCAGGCCAAATCCACGAACGTTCTCGCTTTGTTCGCCAAAAAGGGCGCTGGTTGTACCTGGATGGAGTGATGCTGCCGCCCATCTGGCCTAAACGGGGCGAGCCCTGCTGGTGCGGTAGCGGCAAAAAATTTAAAGCCTGTCACGGTTGAAATTTTAAGATTGCCTTTATTTGCGGCAAAACCCGTCCTGGGCGTTTCATACTCAGACAACTCAGCTCAGAGTAATTAGTCTGAGCTGAGTTGTCCAGATAACCTAGCCGATGTCAGAGGTTTGCCATGACTGAGACCCCTGCCAAACCCATAGCCAGTCCACTTTCGGATACCCTGACCGAGGCCACCAGCCCCAGGGAAATACTGGAAACTCACGCCGTTGAGTTGACCCCGGAGGTAATCGAGCGGGTCAGGGAGGGGGTAGCGGCAGCTCAAAATCCCCTGGTGCGCAGGCACGTGAACGAGGATTTGGACCAGTTAGCCGCCATCGCGGAAGGCAACCTCGACGGGCGCGTGAGCGGACGGTTTCGCCGCTGGGTGATGCGACGGTTCATCAAAACGTTCTTTAGGGTGCGCATCGAAAATCCAGAACATATTCCCACCGAGCCAAACATTCTCACCGCGAATCATCTCAGCCACCTGGACCCATTTTTGATTCTGGCCTTTGTGCCGCCCCAACCCTATTACTATATTCTGGGAGATGCCCGCACCCTCTACAACAAACGCTGGAAACGCTGGCTGATCGGCTGGGCCGGGGGCATTATTCCCCTGGAACGATGGTGGAAAGAAGAAATTGCCGTGATGGCTGCTGCCGACCGCCGGGCACGCCCCGACTTAAAAGATCTTGCCCAGGCCATTCGCGACGATGTGCCCAACGGCAGTTCCATCCAGCAGATGCGGCAAATCGACCAGGCGGTACAGGCGTTGCTGACCCGGGGAGATGGCATCATGCTGTTTCCCGAGGGCCGGTTAGGGGAAGCGGAGGGCAAAATGCACCTGCCCCTGAAGCGAGGGACGGTGATCTATGCCATGCGCTCAGGGGTGCCCATTGTGCCCGTAGCGATCATCGGCACCCGGGAGCTGTATTTCCGCAAACGCCTGACCTTAAGATTTGGACCTCCCCTATCGGTGCCCCACCAAAAGCGTCCGAAGCGCCCAGATATCGATCAAACCCTTGCCCAACTGGAAGCCGCCTTCCAGGATTTGCTACCCCAGCATTACCAAGAACCTAAGGGACCAAAGCTGTTTCACCGTTGGCTTAACCATTTATTCTGGTAATCCCCAATCGTTTCCAATCAATAACCCCGATGCCGTGAAGCACCGGGGCTGTTTAGAAATAGGAAGTTAGCAATAGATATTGGCCTGGATTTACAGCCTTGGCCAGGAGATCCCTGACATCAGAGGTTAGTCCCCCAATTCAGGTTTGGATTTCCTGTGGTTGTTTGAACCCGCCTTAGCTTGTCCTCAGAATGTCACAGCCTTCGAGGTGACGGGTCGGGTTTGGGCCCAGGTTTATCAAAACTGAACGTTACATTTCCTTAGGTGAACTCTCCCTAAACTGTTATGGTTGTCACCGTAAAAACCCTGGACCTATGTCCAAAGAAGATAGGTCTACCCGAAACCGGTTTCCCATCACCTCGACCTCATCCCCAGTGACCAGTTTCCTGCCCCGGCGAGTTTCCACCTTGCCGTTTACGATTACTTCACCGTCCTGGATCAGCAGCTTGGCCTGGCCGCCTGTCCCCACAATGTGCTGATGTTTTAAGAATTGGTCGAGTTTTATGTAATCTATGGCGGGCATATTGGATAGCAATAGAAAGTCTTTAACTCGTGAACCGCAAGCGCCCCTTAAACTCAAATTAGGGGTCTACGTAAATTTCTACGGTATCAATGCTCATGCTGCCCAACGATCGTGAACTCTTCCATGAATTGCACCAGAAGCAGCGGCAGTTGCAAACCTTTCGCCAGGCTTCCAGCCAGTCCATGCGAAATTTACTCGACCAGTATGACTGGGGTATTGTATCTGGTGCCGGGCAGAATGGGTTGCCGTTACTCACGTTACGCCTGAACCATCGCATTGCGTTGGATGATCCCCACCTGTTGGACCTGGCGGAGGAAGCCGAACAAACCTGGGGGCCGGTTGATTTTGCCCTCTTTTCAGGGGAAACCCACAAACCGCTGCGGGTGCTTAGCCAAACCCTGCTGGATCGACGCTGGCGCTGGCGTCGCCCCAGGTATTGAAACTCGCTGATCAATAACTCAGCTTGAGGGCATTGACGGGAACGTCGTCCCATGACTCCACGGTACGCAACCGGGCCTGCCATCCCTGTTCCCGTTGCTCGGCGGTTAAATTTTCCTGAAACGACTCGTGGCAGGCTTGAGCCTGTTCTTCATCGCAGCAGGCAATGCAGGAATAGACGATGCCGGATGGATCGAGTTGTTCATTCACCCAAATCATAGATACTGTGTTTGCTCACTGTGCTGACTGTAGCACCCCTGGGAACACCCAGGGATGAGCAGGACCCCCGAAGCCAGGCTAAGAGGCGGCCATCTGATGCATGGGAGTGGCCACAGCCATCACGGTTTGACGCAGATCAGCGATGGACTGCAGCTGGTAGTCGTTGACTTCCTGCAGCTTGGCCACAGCCGCCGACAATGCCTCCAGGGACTGACGCAGACCATCTGCGCCCGCCTGGGCAGGATCAAGCAGTTCTTCGCAGACGGCCAGCTTACCGTTCAGTCCAGCCAGATCCATCTGTTGCTGCTGCACCTGGGTTTCAAAGGCTTCTACTTCGCTCCGACGGTTGGCCAGGTCAGTTTCCATGGTTTCTAGCTCCTGCTTGAGCTGAGCGATGCCATCCTGGGCCTGCTTCATCTCTGCTTCCATAGCTTGCAGGGTATCGGAGGTATCCTGGCGTTGGTCATCCACGCTATTCAGCAGGGGTTCCAGGTTCACCGCATTGACTTGGTTCTCATTCACCGCCAGGCCCTGACGACGGTTTAGCACAGCCCGATGCTGGCTTAGCACCTCTTCCCGCTCCAGCAGGTTGCGCCGCTGCCCCACTAATGTCTCATTGAGCATCTGATAGCGGTCATGTTCTTCTGCCAGCTCCGTTTCCAGCTGCAGTTTTTCAAACTCGTTGGCCTGCTCAATTTTGGCCTTAATTTCATCCAGGGCCTGTTGCTCTAGAGTCAGTTCTTCTTCCTGGTCGGAAACAAACCGCGAGACCTTTTCGAGATCCTTTTCCAGGTCGGAGACCAGGGTCTGCAGATCGTTCACGTTCATCGCCTCCAGGGAGGCTACATCCACCTTTTTGCTAAGCCGGACTTTGTCAGTGGTATTCAGTAATTCATAGAGCTGCTGGTGTAGATTAGTCTGGGCATGGAGATGGTCAGACAGGGCCTGGATTTTATCCTGCTGATTCTTGACCCACTGCTGCTGCAGCTTCAGATCTTCTTTTTTTACGGCGTAGGTGCTCTGAGCCTGGTGCCAATCTTCCCATTGCTGCTTGAGGTCGGCGGCCTGGCGATCCAGCTCCTGCTGCCGTTGCTCCAGGGTCTGGCCCTGCTGCTCCAGGGCTTGACGATAGGTGGTGATCAGATCTTGGTGCTGGGCCAGGCCATCATGGGCTGCTCCCAGGGGGCCCCGTACGGCTTCCATGGGCAGCACCACTTCCGTCAACCGGTTCAAGGCAGCCTGCATTTGCTCGACCTGGGCTTCATCTAGCCCTCCCTGAGGGTTCACTTCGGATCGCATTTCCTCAAGCTGGCGCCGTTCACCTTTAAGATGATCCCAGGCTCCTTCGAGGTCTTTTGTTTTGCGATCTAGTTCTTCCTGCTGGTGCTTGAGCTGGTCTTTCAGCTTCTGCAGCGCTTGCTTTCGGCCTTCAAGCTGTTCAATGTCAGCCTCAGCCTGTTCGACCTGCTCCTGGCGGGCTTCCAGCTCTAACTCCCGGCGATTAAGCTCTTGACTCTGAAAGGTGAGAGACTGCTTCCATTGCTCAATCTCCTCTTCCTGGGTTTTAGACTTTTTGCTGAGGTTAGAAAACGTCTGCAAAATGCTGACTAAAGAGCGACCAGCTTCGTAGTGGCGCTGGATCTGTCGGTTGTTGGTCAGCTCGACCAGCACCAGGGTGCCAGCGTTATAGGTGGCATCATCTGGAGCACCTAGGGTTTCGTCTCCGGGCACCGCAGACCAGCTATTCTCGCCACGCTGACAGGCCAGTAACTTGAATTCGGGTTTCCCAGAGCCGATGAATCCGGTTTTTTTCTGGACTTCTGCTAAATACAGCACGCTGGTGGTCCTCGTTGCTTAAAAGTTTAGGGTAGAGATTCAGTTAATTTGCTGTGAAATGCGATGAGCTCCAATTCGGTGGCGGGGTGTCGGTAGCCACTGATGTCGACCCTGGCCGTGATGCCCCTCCATTGGAAGCTCGCCGGACAGAGCTGGCCGATAAGCGGCACAACCGTTATTTCGCTAAACGCATCTTAGCTAATTCTGGATTAGGAGACAGTCGTCAACCCAGGATTCCTGGGGGATTGATGTCTGCTGAACCCAATGCACCCTAAGCTGGTTCTTGCTCGTCTTGATGTTCGATCAATCCAGGGGAATCATGCCGTAACACCGTAGGTTTAATGTGCCCCATTTTTTGCCGGGGCTGACCGTCGATTTAGAAAATATCTAATCCTGGGAGAAACCTGACAGCAAATCATGACAAAAGATAAACTTTCTCCGGATTGGGGACTATGCCCGAACCCACCCCTCCCGGGCGATGGACTTAAGTTCCGGACCTATACTGGAAACACTAAGGTTATGATTGACGGAACCACGCAGCGATCGGGCTCTGTTTTCGCTTCCGGCCCTGCTTTTAACCTCAGCCTAACCATGACCTCTGTTGAGAGGCGCTACCTGTTGCCAGCCTTTTCGTTGGTTGCCCATGCAAGGTTTTCTCTCGGAAATTGATATTCGTAGTATTTTGCAGCTGATTGAGTTGGGGCAACGCACTGGCGAACTCTATCTGGAAAGCTATGCTGCCGATGAACCGAAGGCCCTGGGGCATCTTCCCAAGGCAGCCCAGGGCCTGAGAGACGGTGCCCACCGCTCCTGGCTGGTGTTTTTTGCCCATGGCCAGGTGGTCTATGCCGGTCCGACCCATGGTGGGGTAGAGCGATTGAGGGACCATCTCCATCGCTATAAAATTGATGACTCCTTACCTGACCCCAGCACCACCTCGGCCATCGCATCTTTTAATTCCCCCGAGTATGGCACCCTGTGGGCTTTACTCGAGCGTCGCCTGCTGACCCCCGAGCAAAGCCGGTCTATCCTCAGCCACATGATCCACGAGACTTTGTTTGATCTGCTCAGCCTGCATCAGGGGTCTTTTGTGTTTCAGCTCAGTTCAGCCCTGAGCCCCCAACTCACCACCCACAAAACCAATGATTTGGTGGCCGAACTCACGCCCCAAATTCAGATTTGGCATCAGTTTCATCCCCACATCCAGTCGCCCTACCAGTGTCCGGTCATTTTGGATCAGGCCGCCTTTCAGGACAATATTTCTGCCGATGCCTACCAACGACTGGCGGGGTGGATGAACGGCAAAACCTCAATTCGTCAAATGGCCCGTTACCTCAACCGGGATTTAGTCACCGTAGCCCGTAGCCTGCTACCCTCGATTCAGCAGGGGTTGGTCAGCCTCACCCATCCACCCCAGCGATCTCCTGGTGCGTCCGCTGGGGATGGGAGTTGGCAAAATCAAGTGCCGCGCATTGTCTGCGTCGACGATGGCACCACCATTCGTCAAACCGTCGAGCAAATTCTCGACCGCCACGGTTATGAAGCGACCTCCATTGGCAATCCCCTCAAGGCTCTGGGGCTGCTATTTCAGCTTCAGCCTGACTTAATTCTCTGTGATATTGCCATGCCCGAGCTGGAGGGGTATGAACTCTGCGCCATGCTGCGCCATTCCAGCGCCTTTCGTCAAACGCCCATCGTCATGCTGACCGGTAAAGACGGCTTTATCGACCGGGTCAGAGCCCGCATGGCTGGTGCCACCGACTACTTGACAAAGCCCTTTGGGGCCAGTGAGCTACTGGCGCTGGTGGAAAAATATGTTGGCCCTGGCAACCCCGACCGACCTCGTCCTGACAAGCTATTAGCTAAAGCCCTGGAAGAAGATCTGGATATTGACTTCAGCCAAGCCCAGTTCCCACGCTAATATTTCTTACTTTGGGGCACATTTTTCACTCACTTGCGAAAAAATTCGACATAATTTGTTGCAATGAGTTGAGTAATTTGCGGTTGCCGAAAGCAATTCTGGCATTTGGGGTACCTTATAAACACAGAAAGCCTTCCTCATCGGCTGTTGGGGTAAGCTTTCTGTGATTAGGAGGTTGCGTCCTATACCAAGTCCAGCCCAAGAGCTGTGGTTTTCTCTAAGGCAAAACTCCATTTCTGGACTTCGACAAGGTTTAGAGTTGTTTTCCTCAACTATGGGGCATCCATAATTAATCAACCTATGAGTACAGTTTTAGTGGTGGAAGACAGTGTTCCTCAACGGGAAATGATCACTGATTTATTGAAAGGCAGTGGCCTAGAGGTAACGGTTGCCAAAGATGGCATGGAAGCCTTAGAGCGGATTCAAGGCAAAGTGCCAGATGTGGTGGTACTCGATATCGTAATGCCCCGCATGAATGGCTATGAATTTTGCCGTCGCCTCAAGTCCGACCCCATGACTCAAAACGTACCCGTTGTCATGTGCTCCTCCAAGGGAGAAGAATTTGATCGCTACTGGGGTATGAAGCAGGGGGCCGATGCTTACATTGCAAAGCCCTTTCAGCCCATGGAGTTAATCGGTACGGTCAAGCAGCTGCTGAGGGGATAATCGATACCGGAAAAGGCTATGGTAGGCAATCCTGATTTTTTAACGCAAACCGGGCAAGATCAAGATCCAGAACTGCAGGAACTGGAAACCCCTGAAGGTGAACTTTTTTTGCGATTCTTTGTCACCTCAGAGGATGAGTTCGCTCTGCCGGCCACTGGGATACGGCGAATTATCGAACAAACTCCTGATCGGATTACTCCCATTCCCAATGTATCTCATCTCTTGCTGGGCACCTTAAACGAGCAGGGACGAGTCATCTGGGTCGCTGACCTGGGACAGTTCCTGGGATACAGCAAGGTCTTCAATACAGACCGACCTGAGATTCAGGTGATCGCCATCGAAGATCAGGGAACTATGTTAGGCTTAGCCGTTGATCGGATCATCGGTACCCGATGGCTGAATCCCGACAAAGCCAGGGGGTCATCGGATAGCCCCGATACAATGGCACCGTTCTTGCGAGGGGAATGGGTCATGCACCCCGACGAAGACCGTACCCTGAGACTACTGGACCACATCGCTATTATTCGCTCAGCCCGATGGGCCACCTGACGACTTGCTTCATTGGTACCGATGAGGCCACCCCCACCCCCAATGATACTTGCACTGGCAGGAGAAGACTATGGCTTCAGGCATTGATTACTCCCAAGCATATCAGAAAGCTGAGAAAGCCTATATGCAAGGTAACTACCAGGATGCTGCCTCAGTGATCGATGAGCTGGTGACAGAATATCCTGAAGATCCAAGTGTCCTGTTGTTACGGGGGCATATCTATTGCTATGGCATGCAGCAGTACGACATCGCCCGGGATCAGTACCAAAAAGTCCTGAATATTACCTCCGAGCCAGAATTTGTCGACTATGCCAACAATGGCCTCGATTATGCTTCTCAATTCACCAACGGCCAGGGGAATGGTCAAGGGGATGAGTTTGCGTTCGAAGAGGCCGAAGATAGTCAAACCCTCTTCGACCAGGGCGCTACAGGCCCAGATACCCTGGGTGACAACCAAGATGCCCTGGCGGTCGGACGGGGGAGTCCCCTGGGGGAGGGCTTTGAGGATCTCAGCCTGAGTGAGTCAGACCTGCTAGACGAAGCTTCTGTGAGTGGTCCCCTGGGGGAAAACCCCTTCGCGTCCAGTGCAGACAACCTGGCCGACCTTGATGACCCCTTCGCCGATGACGGGGAAAATCCCTTCCTGGTTGATCCCCTCACCGATGGGGATGACAGCGCCTTTTCCCTAAATCACGACCTGGGTGGAGAGGTTGCCGACAATCCCTTTGCTAGCCCAGACATGGCCATGGCGGGGGAAGAGTTTCTGGCCCATGAAGATAATCCCTTCGATTCCCTTGAATCCGAAGGTACGGCTGCCGGGGGCTTTAGTGCGGCCGAAATGGATCTGGGAGCCGAAATGGATCTGGGAGAAGAGTATACCGATGATTTTGCCCAGGGCTTCGGAGACTCTAGCGAGCAGACTTTGTTCATGGGAGACAGTACCAATCAGGCCGATAACCCTCCGGCCTGGGCCGTAGATGGGGCCGATCAGGAAGATATGACGGTGTTTGCCGCCGACCCCGAACTGGCAGAACCCGACAGTTTGTTGGATGTAGACGACGCCGGTGAACCTGACTTTGCCAACAATGGCACTGTGCTGTCTGCAGACAGCCTGGATGGAGATCAAACCGGCAGCAACGTCGACTTTCTAGACGAGTTTAGCGAATTTGACGACCTGGGCAGCCTACCGGATTTTGAGCTGTCTGACAGCTCAGCGGGTTTTACCAGTCCTGCGGTGGGTCCCTCGGGCCTGAGTTCTACCGATGATGACACCGAACAGGACATCGGCACCTCTGCCTTTGACATCAGTGAGATGAACGACCAGTCGGCCATTGGCGACGAGGATATGTTCAGCCTTACCAGCAGCAACGACAGCCTGCCGGTGTTTGCCGCCGGGGAAGCCGCCAGCCTGGAAGAGGTTTCCGTCGAGCAGGGCTGGCTGGGATTTTTGGAAAATGCTCCCCTGCGCAAAAAAGAGCTGATGGTAGCGGCTGGGGCTGGTATCGCCTCGGCTCTAGCTGTGGGGATCATCAACTTTGCCGCATCTACCCTGCAACCCGAGCAACAGACCCCGAAGGGACTTCATGCGGTGATGGCCCTAGCCGCTGGGGTAAGCGGCTTTGGGGTAGCCTGGGTGGCAGGGAAGCTGGCCCATCGGCCCATCGACAAAACGGTGGAGAATTTGCAACAGCAGTTCAACTCTGTGATCCAGGGGAACCTATCGACCCGGGCTTCAGTATATTCAGAAGACGAGTTTGGTCTCCTATCCAGCAGTTTTAACCAAATGTCGCGGGTGATTTTAACCACCACCAGCGAAGCCCAGCGTAAAGCCCAGGAGCAAGAGCAGGCCAAAGAAGATCTGCAGCGCCAGGTGATTCGCCTGCTGGACGACGTGGAGGGTGCCGCTCGAGGAGATTTGACGGTGCAGGCTGAAGTCACCGCCGACGTATTGGGCGCGGTAGCCGACTCTTTCAACTTGACTATTCAAAACCTGCGGGAAATTGTGCAACAGGTAAGTGTAGCGGCTCGCCAGGTGAGCAAGGGGTCTACCGAAAACGAAAGTTTTGCCCGCAGCCTCTCCGCCGACGCCCTGCGCCAGGCCGAGGAACTCGCCGTCACCCTGAATTCAGTGCAGGTGATGACCGATTCCATTCAACGGGTGGCCGAAAGTGCACGCGAGGCCGAAGAAGTGGCCCGCAGCGCCTCCTCCACAGCCTTGAAGGGAGGTGAATCGGTAGAACGCACCGTAGCAGGAATTTTGGAAATTCGTGAAACAGTAGCAGAAACCACCCGTAAGGTGAAACGTCTGGCGGAATCATCCCAGGAAATTTCTAAAATTGTGGCGTTGATTTCCCAGATTGCTTCCCGGACTAACCTGCTGGCCTTAAACGCTAGTATTGAGGCCGCTCGGGCCGGGGAAGCAGGGCGCGGCTTTGCCATCGTGGCCGATGAAGTGCGACAGTTGGCAGACCGGGCCGCTAAAGCATCGAAGGAAATCGAACAAATCGTGCTGCAAATTCAGGGCGAAACCGGCAGCGTGATGACCGCCATGGAAGAGGGGACCCAACAGGTTATTGAGGGCACCCGATTAGCAGAACAGGCAAAGCGATCGCTGGAGGACATTATTCAAGTGTCCAACCGCATTGACGTACTGGTACGCTCCATTACCGCTGATACCGTAGAGCAGACGGAAACTTCCCGCGCCGTGGCCCAGGTTATGCAGTCCGTTGAGTTAACGGCTCAGGAAACGTCCCAGGAGGCCCAGCGGGTGTCAGGATCGCTGCAAAATCTGGTGGGAGTTGCCCGGGATCTGCTGACCTCCGTAGAACGATTCAAGGTGGAAAAATCCGACGATGGCTAAACCATTTTGACTGGGGGCCAATGAACGCCAGGGATTGCAACCGGGACGCAATAAGGGGAAAACCACCATGCTGTCTGAAGATCAAAAGCGCATTTTAGGATATTTCATTGAGGAGGCCAAAGACCACCTTAATACCATCGAGCAGGGGCTGTTGAATCTACAGGCAACCATCGAAGACACTGAGATGGTGAATGAAGTTTTTCGGGCGGCTCACTCGGTCAAGGGGGGAGCTGCCATGCTGGGACTGAACAGCATTCAGCGCACCTCCCACCGTTTGGAAGACTTTTTCAAACTGATGAAAGAGACTCCTCCCCAGGCGGATCGAGATTTGGAATCGATGCTGCTGAGCATTTTTGATGGCCTCCAGGAGCAATTAGAGCAGCTCCAGGGGCCCTATGGCCTATCCGACGAGCAGGGTCAGGCTATTGTAGCGGGTCTGGAACCGGTTTTCGCGCAGACCGAGGCCCATCTCCAGAAACTGCTTGAAAACGCTCCGTTAGCCCCCGAATCTGCCCCTACCCCAGCCCCCAACCCTGCCCCTGTGACAGTGGCGGCCTCCCACCCCGAAACCAGTGCGCTACAACTGGTGTTTCAAAGCGACGTGCCCGCCCTACTGCGGGATATGCTGGCTACGTTTAAGCAAGCTGATACAGAGGCGACCCGTCAGAAGCTAGTACAACTCTGTCAGCGTTTCAAGAGCATCGGAGATCAGTTTGAACTTAGTGAATGGAATGAGCTGATTAGCCTGACCACATTGGTGGTGGCAAGTTCTTACCAAACCTTCAGGTCTTTGGCTTCGGTCATTATTAAGGATCTGAAGCAGGCCCAAGATTTAGTCCTGGCGGGTAATGCCAGTCAAATCATGGCCTCCCCTGAGTTACAGGCTTTGGCCCCAGGGCAGCCAGCTGCTAGCGACAGCGATGATGCCGCTCTCGATGCCCTGCTGGCAGAAGCCCTGGGTGATGACACCGCCGATGGACCTGATTTGGCGGATCTGTTTGCCGCCGCCGAGGAAGAAGCCACGCCCACCGCAGAGACAGAACCTGACGATAGCTGGCTGGATCAGGTGTCCACAACGGAAGTGAGTGATGTGGATGATCTGGAAGCGGCCTTTGATAGTCTTACGGCGGAAGCCCTGGAGACCAGTTCCCCAGGACCTAACCATCGCCATGGCGGGGTAGAGGTAGGAGATGCAGAACTCAATAGCCTGGCGGATTTATTCGAAGGAGAACCCGCGGACCTGGAAGCAGCCTGGCAAGAAGAGGTAGTTGATACCTGGTCCACGGCGGCAGGAGACCAGAACGAAGAACTGGACCTGCAGAGTGACCTGGCTGATTTATTGGGCACTGCCGATGCAGCAGAGACCTCCGGCGATGGTACAGATGATTTTGCTAGCCTGTTTGGCGAATCATTTGACCAGGCCCTAGGGGCAGATGCCGAATCTACCAACGGAGCAGAACCCTTTGATGCCGTTCTGGATGACCTCAATGTCTCTGGGAATGAACACCAGTCTTCAACTGGAGCCGACCTGGAGGATACTGCTGCCACCCCTGAAACAGAGGATTTAGACGACTTTTTCTCGGTCGAGTCAGATGAACCTGGCGTCCCTGAGCCATCGGGGCAGTCTGCTAAGGCTGACATTGACAACTTTTTTGACGGCACCCTCGAAAATGTCTCCAGAGCGACTGCGGCGGAAGCCGCCGCTGCCGAATCCAGAGGGCAGGCGGCAGACAGTAATGTAGAGGATCTGGCGGTAGATGGGACTGCGACCGCAACGGTGCCAACACCAGAACCTCAACCAACCCCTACAGACACTGAAGCCTCTAACCACTCTCCAAACGACGATCTATTCGAAGACACGGAAGCCAACGGGGCTGCCGATACCCCCATGTTTGAAGGCATGGATTTCGACTTTGCAGAAGAACCAGAAGCAACCCAGGATTCAGAACCTGACGACTTCATTCTGGACTTTGCAGAAGAACCAGAGACCCAGGCTACAGCCGAGGCTGAGGACTTTAGTCTAGACTTTCCAGAATCGGCAGAAGCTACTGCTGAAGTGGAGTTAGATGACATCGATTTGGATTTTTCGGAGGAGGAAGCCGAAACTTCTGCAGAAGCTGAGTTTGGGGAGTTTGACTTTGACCTGGAAGAGGTATCAGCACCAGACCCCGAAGCGACAGCAGAACAAGCGCCTGAAGACCTGGAGTTTGGTACAGAAGAATTTGACTTAACGGATGCAGTTACCCCATCCTCTGACCTGGATGACCTGGATCTGGGAGAAGATATCTGGGATGATTCAGCCGCAGTGACTGCGGCCGCAGCCCAAGCAGTAAACCTTCCTCCAGCAGAATGGTCAACTGAACATCAGCCCCAGGGCGAAGTCCCCGACCTTGGAGAAACACCGTTCGAACCAGAAGACATATCCGCAGGTACGGTGGAGAGCCATGGCCAGGCCCTGGAGGGTGAAACGGCAGGGGAAGATCCATCGGATTTCGATGATTTGGAAAACCTGATTGAGGACTCTCCTCCAGCGCCTGAACCCTTCCCCAGGGAAGCAATTGAGAATAATTTCGACGACCTGGAAGCGCTATTGGGGGAAGAGTCCTCGACATCGGAGCCCAATGGGGCCTTTAGCAGTCCCGCTGTAAACCCTGCGGAGGCCAAAGGGGATGATCTGGACGAGTTCAGCGATCTGGAAAAACTCCTAGAAGACACGGACCAACTGGGCGGTTCAAGCCCCTCTCTAACGAATCGACGGGGCGGTGCTGGCCAGGTCGCCCGGCGCACCCCTCGCCGTAACAACACGGTCACCGACCAGACCATGAGGGTTTCGGTCAGTCATTTAGATATCCTCAGTAACTTGGTGGGGGAACTCGTTGTTAACCGTAACTCCCTGGAACAAGACCAGGAGCGTCTACGGCAGTTTCTGGATAATTTGCTGGGCCAGGTTCAACAGCTCAACGACGTGGGGCAGCGGATGCGAGATCTCTACGAACGATCCCTGTTAGAAAGTTCCCTGATTTCCAGCCGTCAAGCCCTTACCCCAAATACCTCCAATCATAACGGGGGTGACAGTCACGCCACAGGGGCAACCTTTGACGCCCTTGAAATGGACCGGTTTACCGGGTTCCATACCCTGTCCCAGGAGATGATTGAACTCATCGTTCGGGTCCGGGAAGCGGCTTCAGACATTGAATTTACCATTGACTCTAGCGATCAAATTACCCGTCAGTTTCGCCAGGTCACCACCCAGCTTCAGGAGGGATTGAACAAAGCTCGCATGGTGCCCTTCGGCCAGACCGCTGACCGACTCCCCCGGGCGGTGCGGGATATTTCCCTGAAATGCGGCAAAGAAGCTCGCCTGGTGGTAGAAGGGCGCGACACCTTGATCGACAAAATGATTCTGGAACGGCTCTACGATCCCGTCACCCACCTGGTCAATAATGCCATTACCCACGGTATTGAGTCTCCTTCCGAGCGGGAAGCCCGGGGCAAATCTCGGCAAGGGACGATCACAATTCGGGCCTTCTATCAGGGCAACCAGACCGTTATCTATATTGCTGATGATGGCGGTGGCATCAACCCAGACATCGTGAAATCAAAGGCTTTAAAACGGGGGCTGATGACCTCAGCGGAAGCCGAAAGTATGTCGGAAATTGAGGTTTATGACCTGCTGTTCCTCCCCGGCTTTAGTACCCGAGATCAAGCCGATGCCTTCTCAGGGCGAGGGGTTGGCATGGATGTGGTTCGTACCGCTCTGGCGGATATCCGCGGAGCCATCACCATTGAATCTAACCTGGGCAAAGGGACCAGTTTCACCATTCGCCTGCCCCTCACCCTGAGCATTACCAAGGCTCTAAGCTGCGTCAACAACCAGGCCCGAATCGCCTTCCCCATGGACGGGGTGGAAGATATGTTTGATGCGCCGAAAGACCGCATTCAGACCAATGACCAGGGCGTATCCTGTATCCTTTGGCGGGATACACTGCTGCCCTTCCGACCTTTGAGCGAGTTGATGCAGTTCAACCGTAGCCTGGGCCGGGGTCGGGTCTATGGCGGTTCCAGTGACGACAACACCCTTTCCATCGTGGTGCTCCGCAGCGCCAGTACCTTCATTGGGCTGCAGGTTGACCAGGTGATTGGGGAGCAGGAAATTGTCATTAAACAGCTCGAAGGTCCCGTCCCCAAACCGACGGGCATTGCCGGCGCAACGGTGATGGGGGATGGTCGAGTGATGCCCATCGCCGACGTCCTCGAATTGATTGATCTATCCACGGGGCGGGTTCGTCGGGACCAGGCCACGTCCCTTTGGTCTCAGACCGAAGAAGCCCAAGAGGCTGCCCGGGCTATGGATCGGGAGGAACCCACCGTACTTATCGTGGACGACTCGATTACCGTCCGGGAGCTACTGTCCATGAGCTTCAACAAAGTGGGCTATCGGGTCGAGCAGGCCCGAGATGGCCAGGAAGCCTGGGAAAAACTCCGCGCGGGTCTCCCCTGCGATCTGGTCTTCTGCGACATTGAAATGCCCCGTATGGATGGCCTGGAATTGCTATCCCGGCTGCAAAAGGATGAGCAACTGGCCCAAATCCCCATTGCTATGCTGACCTCTCGGGGGGCCGATCGGCACCGCCAGATGGCCGTAGACCTGGGAGCCAGTGGCTACTTTACCAAGCCCTATCTAGAGGAAATGCTGCTAGATGCGGCCCAGCGTATGCTGAATGGTGAGAGCATGATCAACGCCACCACCGCAGCCCAAACCCAGGAAGCTTAGTCACCATGGGTTTCTTCAACCCCCAAGATCTACAGTCCGGTACCTCCGGTTCAAGTTAGGATCACAAGGAATGGGTAGAGGATTCACCATGGTGGCAACAGATCTGAAAGGATACGATTGGGACTCGGTGGCCCAGGCCTTCGAGGCAGCGCTGGGCACCAACAAAGTGGTACGTCGTAAAGAAGAACTGCTGGTTTATGAATGTGACGGCCTCACCAGCTATCGACAGCGTCCTGCCATTGTGGTGTTGCCCAACTCTACTGAAGAAGTTGCGGCGGCTGTAAAAGTGTGTAATCGCTTCAATGTCGCCTTTGTAGCCCGGGGAGCGGGAACGGGCCTGTCAGGGGGTGCCCTGCCCCTGGAAAACTCGGTGCTGATTGTAACGGCCACCATGCGTAGCATTCTCGATATTGACCTGGCGAATCAGCAAGTCGTGGTCCAACCCGGCGTGATTAATAACTGGGTAACCCAGGCCGTGGGAGGGGCAGGATTTTACTACGCTCCGGATCCTTCCAGCCAATCCGTATGCTCCGTGGGGGGAAATGTGGCAGAAAACTCTGGAGGCGTTCACTGCCTGAAGTATGGCGTCACCACTAACCATGTACTGGGTTTGAAGCTGGTCTTGCCCGATGGCCACATTGTCGAAGTGGGAGGGGCCGTGCCTGAGACCCCAGGTTACGATCTCTGCGGTTTGTTTGTGGGTTCTGAAGGAACCCTGGGAATTGCCACAGAAATTACCCTGCGCATTCTGAAAGCAGCGGAGTCAATTCAGGTATTACTCGCTGACTTTGACAGAGTTGAAGCTGCCGGAGCCGCGGTATCAGCCATTACCAGCGCTGGCATCATCCCGGCAGGACTGGAAATGATGGACAACTTCAGTATTAACGCCGTCGAAGATGTAGTGGCCACCGACTGCTATCCCCGGGATGCAGCGGCGATTTTGCTGATTGAAATTGATGGGCTACCGGCAGAGGTCGCCGCCACTGGCGAGCAGATTCAGCAGCTGTGTCGCCAGAATGGGGCCCGCAACATTACCCTGGCCACCGAACCGGAAGAGCGCCTTCGCCTCTGGAAGGGCCGCAAGGCTGCCTTTGCTGCGATGGGTAAGCTCAGTCCCGATTATTATGTTCAGGATGGGGTCATCCCCCGCACCCAACTGCCCTACGTACTGGAGGAAATTGAAGCCCTGGGAAAACGCCACGGATATCGAGTGGCTAATGTCTTTCACGCGGGGGATGGCAACCTGCATCCACTAATTCTTTATAACAATGCTATTCCCGGGCAGCTGGAGGAGGTCGAAGAACTGGGCGGTGACATCCTCAAGCTTTGCGTTGAAGTGGGAGGTAGCATTTCCGGAGAGCACGGCATAGGGGCTGATAAACGATGCTATATGCCCGCCATGTTTTCCCCCACCGACCTGGACACCATGGCCTGGGTCCGGCAGGTATTTAACCCTAAAGGATTGGCCAATCCAACGAAACTCTTGCCAACCCCTCGCACCTGTGGCGAAGCCGCCCGGAGTCAGGCGACCCAGTCCTTTCCGGAGGTGGAGCGATATTAAGTAACGATGACAACAACACGCCGTTCTGCCCCCCCGCTAAACCGGCTGACCCACATGAAGGTGCCTCAGCCGCTAATTCCTTACCTATTTTTGCTGCCTGCTCTCCTGGCTCTGGGCATTTCGGTATTTTGGCCCGCTCTGCAGGCGTTTTACTTCAGCTTTACCAGCTTCGGAGTTGATTTAACCGCCCCTCCCACCTGGGTAGGCTGGGACAACATCCGCAAACTACTGGCAGACAAGGTCTTCTGGCTCACGGTTCGCAACACCCTATTTTATCTGGTCGGCGTTGTACCGGTGCTGACCCTGGCTCCTCTGGGGCTGGCCCTTTTAGTTAACCGATCCCTTAAAGGCATACACTGGTTGCGGGTAGCCTACTACTCGCCCGTGGTGGTGTCGATGGTCGTCGCTGGTCTAGCCTGGCGGTGGCTATATGCAGAAAATGGCTTATTTAACCAGGTGCTGCAAGGGTTAGGGTTGCTACAACAGGGCATTCCCTGGTTGACAAGCCCGGCACTAGCCTTGCCCAGTGTGATGGTTGTCACCATCTGGAAAGGGTTGGGGTACTACATGGTGATTTACCTGGCAGGGTTACAAGCTATCCCTGGGGATTTGTATGAAGCCGCCGCCATTGATGGGTCAGATGGCTGGCAACGCCACTGGGATATTACTCTGCCGCTGATGCGCCCTTATCTGCTGCTGGTCAGCGTAATTTCGGCCATTTCAGCGACAAAAGTGTTTGAAGAAATTTATATCATGACCCAGGGGGGACCACGCAACAGCACGAAAACCGTAGTCTATTACATCTACGAGCAAGCCTTTGAGAAACTAGAAGTCAGCTATGCCTGCGCCATTGGGCTGGTACTGTTCCTGGTGATTTTGATGCTGTCAGCCATACGGCTCACGATGCAAACCGACGACCAGACTTCCGTGCTGTGAGGAAGACGCTGGGAGGCAGGCGTAGATCGGGGAATGCATATTATACTCTGCAGAGCAGAACGTCAATTCGCCACTGGATAGTTGGCCTATGCTAAGCCTGGACCGGGGTCAGAGGCGAAGATGGTAAACGACTGTACGGAATTTCAATTACATGAAGATGCCGCAGTTCGACCTGACTGGCTCCATCCATTTCAAGAATGAATTGCACCAACCGCTCTACCAGGGCTCGGCTCATGATCTTTCCGCTGAGCATAATGGCCGACCCCCGCTGGTGAATATCCAGTTGGCTGATTATCTCTGGGCCAAAATGTTGACATAAAGCAAGATTTACCCGATTGGCCAGGCCATAGTAGTCATATTCACCATTTATGCCAACCCGTTCAGGCGGGAGGGTGGGCAAGCCCGTAACCGAGCCCGGGGCATCGTCAGAGGACCTGTAGTAGGTGCCATTAATTACTCGACCAGTTCTAATCACGAAAGGTTTTAGACTTCGAGTCATGGCGCGTTTCCCTCAAATACCCAGGACGAATGAACGTGACTTTAGCCAAAGGTACACAGCCGGACACCACAAAATGGTGGCTCCGCTGAATGCCTTCGAGACCGATGGAGACTCGTGGTTACCGAGCGATGGGGCTTAATCTACGGACGTTTTTCTGGGAACACCTGACAGTGGATGTAACAATCCACGAAACAGATAACCGCAATAAAAATTTGCGTAGTTTTACTGTTTCTTCAAAAACTTATTAAACATCATACCTGTTTTCCCCAGTGTAAACACGTAAATTTCATCCTTTTTCAGGAACTTATGTTGAGTTTGATATTAAGCAATTGCTAACGTTTGACGGGCTGGGGGCCAATAAGTTCCTGACTGGACAGTATTAAAGGGCAGTGAGTAAGGCTACGGCATACACCGCAATCCCCTCTTGCCGTCCGGTCGGCCCGAGCCTTTCGTTCGTGGTGGCCTTTACGCCGATTTGATCTGGGGATAGCTCCAGGGTTTTGGCTAGGCACGAGCGCATGGCCTCAATGTGAGGCTTCAGCTTGGGCCGTTCGGCGATGATCACAGAATCTAGGTTATTGATGGTCCAGCCTCGTTGCCGCACCATGGTGTTCACCTGGGCCAGTAGTTTCAGGCTGTCGGCTCCGGCCCATTGGGGATCATCGGGGGGAAAATACAGGCCAATATCCCCCAGGCTCAGCGCTCCCAACAGGGCATCCATCATGGCATGGGTGAGGGCATCAGCGTCGCTATGGCCATCTAGGCCCAACTCGTGGGGGATCAGTACGCCCCCCAGAACCAACGGACGTCCCGGAACTAAACGGTGTATGTCATACCCATTGCCAATTCTGAGTGCCATGGAGTGCTGATTTAACTTCAATGTTGATGATGGTGATGGCCCCATTGTCTCACAGCCCCTTACGTTTCCTCCGAGGTTTGCCACTGCCTGTAGAGGTCCGGCCTACGGTCCTGGGTGCGCTCAATTTGCTGCTGTAGCCGCCAATCGGCAACGGCCTGGTGGTTACCCGACAGCAGCACCTCGGGCACAGACCAACCGCGAAAGCTGGCTGGGCGAGTGTAGTGGGGGTAATCCAGGAGGGGGGTTTGGAAGCTTTCGTAGAGGAGAGAATCGGGTTTTCCGACTGTGCCTGGCAGCAGGCGGGTTACTCCATTAATGAGGGCTAGAGCAGGGATTTCGCCACAGGTTAGAACAAAGTCTCCGAGGGAGACTTCCCGCGTCAGCAAATGACTGACCCGTTCGTCAACTCCTTCATAATGGCCACAGATAATGACCAGCTGGTCATAGTTCGTGGCCAGATCCTGAAGTAAAGGCTGGGTCAGGGGTTGCCCCTGGGGGCTCATTAAGATGATGTCACGCCTGGGCCGCTGGGGAAGCGACTCAACGGCAGCAAAAATAGGGTCCGGTTTCATCACCATGCCAACCCCGCCACCGTAGGGTTCATCATCGACTCGATGATGCTTGTCCGTTGTAAAGTCCCTTGGATTGGTAAGATGAACTTCTGCAATTCTGCGGGTCAACGCTTTCCCAACCAAGCCGGAAGCCAGAGGGGATGTAAAGAAGTCTGGAAACAGGCTCACCACGTCAAATCTTAGTGGAGCAACCCCATCGACAGGCTTTGTCATGGTCAAGCCTTCCTTGAGTAACCGCAGAACATCACCTGCATGATAATAGACCTGATTCAGGTTCTATGGATCTAGTTTGAAGGAACTACAGCTTCCTGGAGCCAGGTCTGGTCATTGGCACCAATGCTTTTTATCATGCAGCAATAGCTTGTAGTTTCCCCTATTCATCCCTTTGTTAAGCCACCCATGTCTCTTGTTCAGCAAAATGCCATCCTAGCCATAGGCGGTGCCGAGGATAAAGTTCACGGTAGAGAAATTCTGCATACTTTTTTTTCCCGGAGTGGTGGGAAACAAGCCCGTATCGGCATTATTCCCTGCGCTTCGAGGGATCCCATTGCCATTGCTGGGCGCTACCGGACTATTTTTGAGGACATGGGGGCGACTGCCATCGAAGTCATGGATATCCGCGATCGCAGTCAGGGAGAGGAGCCCAGCTGGAAAACCGTGGCCGAAACCTGTACAGGGGTTTTTATTACCGGGGGAGACCAGGTTCGTCTTTGTGGTCTGCTGGCCGATACACCATTAGTGGATCTGCTGCGGCAGCGGGCTCAGCTGGGGGAAATGACCCTGGCGGGCACCAGTGCTGGGGCAGCTGTGATGGGGTACCACATGATTGCCGGGGGCGGTAGTGGCGAATCGCCCAACCGTTCCTTAGTCGATATGGCCATTGGTCTCGGATTTATTCCCGATGTGGTAGTGGATCAACACTTTCACAACCGCAATCGGATGGCCAGGCTCATGAGTGCTGTGGCGATGCAGCCAGACCGTTTAGGGATCGGCATTGACGAGGATACCTGTGCCCTATTTGAACGCAATGGCAACTTTAAAGTTATTGGCAAAGGGGTCGTAACGGTGGTCGACCCCGGGGGCGTCACCCACACCAACGAACCCGATATTTCCCCCTCTGATCCGATCAGCATTCACGGCTTACAGATTCACCTACTGTGCCATGGAGATCAGTTCGATGTCCGCCATCGCAAGGTTGTTTCAGTTCCCGGTCGGTTCTAAATCTGGTACTGAGATGGTGACATTGTGACGGTCACCCCCAATCGTGACGATGCGGTCGTTGGGTTGTACAGCAAAGCGCCAAATGTCCGTATCAAAGCCCTGGAGACGGCGCAGGGGCATTGCCTGGTTGAGATCCCACACAAAAATCGTCTGGGCTTCGTCGGCACTCCACAGGCGGGGGCCATCCACCATAAGATCATTGACGTAGCTCTGGTGGCCCTCCAGCGTCGCCCGCAGGGTGGCGGCAGGAATATCCCAAAGGCGCACGGTTCTATCAGCGGAGGCACTAATTAACGTCTGGTTGTCATCACTGATCTCTATACGGTTAACGAAGGTGGTGTGGCCTTCTAGTAGAAGAGGCTCCGCCGGATTATTTAAATCCCACAGCAGTAATGCTTTACCTCCGCTGGCTAAGTAGCTGTCATCCCGGGTAAACCGCAAATGATTAATCGTGCCAGTACCGTCTGCGGTCAGGGTATCCAGAACTTCCAGGGTATTTAAATCCCACAGCTTGATAATGCCATTACTATCGGCACTGGCCAGCCACTGACCGTTGTTGCTCACCGCCAGGGAGTTTATAGAGCCACTGTGGGCCTCATCAATCTGCTCGATGGGTTCGCCACTGGGCAATGCCCAAAAATGGATGCGCCGATCGGCACCGGCACTAATCAGGATGTTTTGGTCAACGGTGCGGGCAAGGGCATTGACGCTACTGCTGTGGCCCTGAATCAGCCCTACTTCGGCTCCCGTTTGCAGGTTCCACAGGCGGATGGTCTCGTCGGCGCTGCCGGTCACCAGGGTGGTACCGTCTTTCAGCAGCAGTAAATCTTTAACATCGGCGGTGTGCCCAGGCAGAGAGCGATATTCACTGACATCGTATACCGGGGCCGCAGCTGCAGGGGTTGTGCCTTCCTCTACCTGAGGGGGCTGTATTCCCGGTAGCCATTCCCGCCACGGCAGGGGATAGAGCAACGCCGCTAAGCCAATGAATAATAGGGGTATCCAGGACCTCTTAAACCCCCTCCCCCCTGCCCCGACAGAAGGTTTTTCCGGTTGGGGGAGAGCCCCATGGGAAGCCAGGGTCGTGTCCGGCCAATTCTGAGGAGAGACGGCAGCGGGCGGGGTGGTCACCTGGGCCGATCGAATTTTCCCCAACCGCTCTAAAATAACCTCCGTCGTTTGGGGTCGATCCATGGCTGCTGGGGTAATCAGGTCGTCAATTAGGTCCGCCAGGGGCGGAGAAATCTGGGGGGCCAGGGGACGCCAGTTGAAGGCATTGGTGCGGGAATCATAAATGGCTGAGTCATTAGGTGTGCGGGCCGTAAGCAGATAGGTCAAGGTGCGTCCCATGGCATAGAAGTCTGACTGGGGAACGGCCTGGCCCTGCTCTTGTTCAGGCGGCGTGTACCCAGCGGAGCTCACCGCCGTAATGCCGCTGTCTCCCAGCTGGGCCATATAGGTTTGGGTAATCTGGCGAGCAGCCCCAAAATCCACCAGCACAAGCTGGCCCGTGGATCGCAGCATAATATTTTCCGGCTTCATATCCCGATGAAAATAGTTATGCTGGTGCACCAGATGCAGGACATCCGCAAGTTGGGTCAACCACAACATGGCCTGCTTTTCGCTGATGGGATGATTCCCCTGCTGAATCATCCACTGCTTCAGGTTAGGCCCGTCGATTTTTTCCATGACCAGGCAGTGGAGCGGGGCTGAGGTTCCCGGCAATGGCAGCACAAAATATCCATCCGGTTCAACCTGGGGGACCCCCGGATGGTTGAGATGACAGAGCACCTGGGCTTCCCGGCGGAATAGCTCCAAAACTTTCTCGTTTTGGTGATATTCCTGTTTGAGCACCTTCAAAATTTTCGGTAGATTCTGCTCATAGGCTTCATAAACCCAGCCAAAACCGCTTTGACTGCTAATTAACCGCATCACCCGATAACGCCCCTGCAGGGTGAGTTCTGTGCCACAGGCAGAGCAGTGATGGCTGGTGTCGTTCTCGGGATGGTTGGGCTGTGGACAGCGTGGATTAATACAAAGACTCATGGCTCAGTGTGGAATGCATCCCCTATTTTCTTCAGTGTTCCACGGAATGGAGGCGGTCTATCCAGGGGGTGAAATTAATTTGCACTGAATTTATCTGGTCGGGCCTGAAGCGAGACGCCAACCGCCGCCACCACAATTAACGTAATCGCTATCACCATTTTGGGGGTCAGCCTTTCTCCCAGCCCGACAAAACCAATGAGAGCAGCGATGGCGGGTTCCAGGCTCATTAGAACTCCAAAAACGTTCAGGGGCATAGACCTGAGGGCTGCTAGCTCTAAGGAGTAGGGCACCGCCGAAGATAACAAAGCCACCCCTAAACCAGCCAGTAAAACGGTGGGATTGAGCAGGGCCGTTCCCTCAACGGCAAGACCGATGGGCAGCAGAACCAGTGCCCCTACCCCCATGGCTAGGGCTAGCCCATCGCTGCCCCTGAAGATCTGCCCGGTGCGGGCGGAAAGGGGAATATAACAGCCCCAGCCCGCTCCAGCCAGAAGGGCGAACAGAACGCCCCATCCATCTAAGCCAGCGGTATTGAAAGGGGACAACAGCACAATACCAATGGCCGCTAGGGCAACCCACAGGCCATCTAGGCGGCGACGGGAAGTGAGCAGTGCAATAGTTAGGGGGCCGGTAAATTCCAGCGCTACGGCTACCCCAAGGGGAATCCGGGCAATGGCGCTATAAAAAAAGCTGTTCATGCCCACCAGCGAAAGGCCAAACCCCAGCAGAATGACGTAGTCTTGGCGGCTGTAGCCCCGCCAGCGGGGCCGCCAGACAGCCAGCAATATGATCGCCGCCAGCCCTACCCGTAGTAAAACCATGCCTAAGGGCCCGACCTGGTCAAAAACACTTTTGGCCAGGGCTGAACCAAGTTGGGTGGATGCGATCGCCGCAATCACCCAACTCGAGGCGGGGAATGGTGAATTGATGGATTTTTCCGACAAATTATGCTTCTCCAGGATGAAACGGGATGGATGGGAATGATTTTGCGGTCGGCTCCATAAACGCCATTGAACCTGCTGACCGCAAGGGGGCACGAACAGATAGACCAAAAGGACAAATGCCGCGGGTAGAGAACCATGTTCTCCAGTGCATCCCATGTCTGTTCATAGTTTTCCTGGGTATGATGGGCCTTAGCCCAGGAATCTAGAACGCCCATGAGCCATCCGATATCGACGAAGCATCGACGCCCCTAGGGGGGCTGCAAAAGAATCTTTTGCAGCTGCAATCAATCATGGGCGAAGCCCTACACTATTAAGTCTCGGCTTTTTTGACTCTGCTATGCTGTTGCCCCCGATGTCCGTCATTTCCCTTACTTTAGCCCCTGCTATCCAAGCCCTTAGCCAAGGGTGGCAGCAATTTTTAGCCCGGCTTACTCAGGCTCTGCTGGCCGTTTGGCAGTGGCTGAGCCTGCATGGGACCCAGCTAAGTCTTGCCGTCACCTCCTGGTTGGGGCAAACTAACACCCTGCTAACCAGCCAGGCGCTGTGGTTACCCGTGCTCTATTGGATTCTCGTTTTGGTTATGTTGATCGGGGTGATTGGGGCGGTCATTCCGGCATTACCTGGGATGACTTTGGTTTTAGGGGCAATGGTGGTATGGGGTTTCGTGGTGGGCTTCAAGAGTTTAGCCCTGGCTCTGGGGGTTGCGATCGCCGCCCTGGTACTCAGCCTGGCAATTGACTACCTGGCTGGCGTCCTTGGGGCCCAACGGGCAGGCGCTAGCCGCTGGGGGCAGATTGGGGCAGTCATCGGCATGTTGTTAGGTTTGTTTGGGTTGCTACCCTTCTTACCCACCGGTATCCCTCTGCTGGGACTGCTGCTGGGAACGGTGGTGGGAGCTTTTGTAGGGGAGTATTTGCACCGAGGCAATTTGCAGTTCTTGCCCCGGGTGAAACAGTCGTTCAAAGTTGGGGTGGCCATTGTCGTGGGCACTCTCATCGGAAATCTGCTGCAGGGTCTCCTGGCTCTGATTTCAGTCATTGTTTTTTTGGTAACCACCTGGCCTGGGGCAGCAGTTTAACTGACTAAAAAGACGTTTATAGCCCTTTTCGCTTGAGTGAGGTGCGGGCAAGGGGCTTAAGCCCCTTGTTCATAAGGAGTCTTCGAACTCCCCTGAACCGAGAACCGCTATATAGCGGTTCTCGGTTCAGGGATGCACAAATCTGCTGAGCTTCAGATCCCCCCAACTGCTAGCTGTAGAAGATTCACCCTGTATCCCCTTAATAGGGGGCGGGGGGGATCTTTGCGGGTACCTCATTCGAGTTAAATCCGCTATACCTTTGGCCACGAAATATCCGGACTCTTGTTTTAAGGCTACAAATCGTCAATTCTTTTGCCTGAGCCAGTAATCCCTAGGGTTACCAATATCGTCTGACACTATCCCTAGCGTTGATTTTCCTCAAAAGCTTGATGGATGGAATTGTCATTGAGTTCCTGGGGAAAAATTCCTGCAAGCTCTACCAATCAGCCAAATTAGCGAAGTACATTCTTACTTCCGAAACACCACGGATTTTTTCCCTCGCAGGGGGGCAAACCGTTGCTGCTGGAATTGAGAAAGATTTAAAGTTGTGAGCGTTTTCACTTAACCCTGATGTTCTGGCTATGGAAACACTCCGTAAAACCACCTGGCTTTACTTTATTTTGTTAATTGAGAGTTTTTTTTCAAACATTTGTCAGGGGTTATACCCCCCTTAGTTAAATTGATGTCCTTAGATAAATTGAACATAGTCAGCTAAAGCTTTTTAGATGTCTTCCCTAAATAGTTTTGAGACCATATTGTCGAGTTTCAGACTTCTCATCAATTTAAGCCAGATTGCTTTTATGGTTTTGACCGGTCAATTTGAGTTTTGGAGCCCTTAGAATTTGCTCCTCACGGTGAGAGCACCTATTAGAGAAAATACCTTATGTTTTACCCCCGCTTTAAGATGCTGTTTACTCCCCTCATATATGGGCCTACTTTGCTGAATTACTACAGGTGAATCAGACATTAGTTTGAGTGATAAACCTGGTTCAGCACGAGCCCTACTAATAGGTTGTTTCAAGGCAAATATTACTTTAATAACCATCCCAAACTTTAAATAAGTGCAGCTTTCAAAACATCAGGTGCAATTCCCATGTCCCGCGACGCCCTCATAGTTGGAACTAGTCAATACCAAAATCTTCCCAATCTTTGTGCTCCGGCCCACGACGCTGAAGATGTGGCCCGTTGTTTGGAAAATTTCGGCGAGTGTCGGGTTGTACGGTTGCCAGAAGCCATTCAAGATCAGCGTCCGATCATCAGTCAGCGGGCTGAAGTCACGACCCAAATGTTGGAAGCAGCACTGATTCGCTTATTTAAGCCGTCTGGTAAAAACGTTCCTCAAACCGCCATTTTTTATTTTTCTGGCCACGGGCTACAGCGCAACGCGGGTATTCAAGAGGGATATCTGGCTACCAGCGATACGAATCCCGAAACCGGTAACTATGGTCTTTCTCTGTACTGGCTAAGGCGGCTGCTGCAGGAAAGTCCTGTGCGGCAACGGGTGATCATTCTAGATTGTTGTAACAGTGGTGAATTTTTTAACGTTCTGGAGGCCGATCCCGGTGCAAAAGCCGGAACAGATCGGCTCTTTATGGCCGCTTCCCGGGAATATGAAGAGGCTTACGAGGCCCTAACCAGTTCCCATAGCGTATTTACCGAGGCTCTGCTTTCGGGGCTGAATCCCTATAAGGTTAAAGGCGGTATTGTTAATGGGCATCACTTAATCGACAACGTCAACAAAAAGCTCAAGGGAGAACTGCAGCAACCCCTGTTTGAGAGCTCTGGCACCGAAATTGTCTTGACCCGGTTTGGTGAAAAGGGATGCCATTCGGCCCAGCCAGCAGAGGTTTCAGCCCTCGACCGTTTGAAGCAGGTACGATATAAATACTGCCCGTTTCAGGGCTTGAATCCCTTCGATACGATCCACGCAGATTTTTTCTTTGGCCGGGAAGAGCTTACCCGATCCCTGGCCCAGATGGTTGAATTCTCACGGTTCACTCTGGTTACAGGGGCATCAGGCATCGGTAAAACATCCCTGCTGCGGGCGGGGTTAATCCATTCCCTTTCCGGGCAGAATCAAGCCCAGCAGGGAATTCAGTGGGATATACGCTACGTTAGCCTGGATTTTGATCCCCTGAAGCAGCTAGCGGAAGCGTTTGTCGATCCTCAGGTTAAGGGGCTACAGCGGGCAGAACAAATTCGGACGGCTGAGTCATTTTTTCAAAACCGAGTCCAGGGGATGACCCAACTGGTGCAAGCGACCCTGAATCGCCGTCCGACCAATGGCATGGAAGACCGCCGAATTTTGCTGGTGGTTGACCAGTTTGAAGCATTATTCACCCCCAGTCACGATGGAGACATTGCGGCCCAGAGAAAGGCTGTTCTTGACTGCCTGACAGCCGTAGCGAATAAAACCCATGTGCCGATTCATATCGTCTTAGGGATGCGATCGCAATATCTCCAGTCGTTGGAAGCTTATCCAGAATTCTATGACCTAGCTGCAAAGCATTGTCTGGTGGTTCCCGCCCTGACCTACGACCAGCTCAAGTCCACCATTGTGGGCCCCCTTGACAAAATTGGGCTGCAGTACGACGCAAATCTCATCTACACTTTGCTGTTGGATGCCGTCGGTTCCCCGGGGGAACTGCCCCTGCTGCAAATGGCCCTGAAGGAACTTTGGCAGCACCGGGAGCACCAAGCTGCCGACCATCTCCCCCCTCGACTAACCCTCGAAACCTACGTGCAGTTAGGTGGAGTGCGAAATATCTTGAGGCAGCATGCCACCGAGGTTATCGATAAGTTACTGGTAACGGAAAAACCCGTGGCCCAGCGCATTTTGCTGAGCATGGGTGAATTTGGTGATGGCAGTACCTCCTCCCGCAGGCAGGTCGAGCAGGAAGAATTGGTAACCCCCTCGTTGTCTGTGGAACAGGTTGCCGTGACAGCCAGTAAGCTAGTGGCGGCTCGTCTACTCATCACCCATGCGGATTACACCTTTAAGCCCGGGGTTGAGGCCAGTGTCTGCCAAGCGGTGCCGACCTGGTCCAGGGAACCGAGTTCTACCCCCCAGGTGAGCATCCTCGGCCACCTGTTTCAGGAGCAAGATTCCCTGTCGACCTACGGCAACAAAACAGAGCCATATTTCGAAATATGCCACGACTCATTGCTGAACAATTGGCCCGTTTATGAAAGCTGGTTAGAGGAGTACCGGCCCATTATGAGGCTTCAGCGTTCGATTGAGGCCGCCGCCATGGAATGGCAGCAGCACCAGCAGCCGAATCATGCTGAATTCTTTCTAAGTCAGACGCGGTTGGCAGAGGCGACTTCCTTCCAGGCTAACCATGGTGAGCATTTATCGGCCCTAGCCCATGAGTATCTCGGGATTTGCCATCAACATGCCCGCAAAACCAAACGTAAACGCTACCTCATGCGGCTTCTGATTCCTGTTTCCATGGCAACGGGCATGTTAACCGCCTACAGCTACAATCAGCTAACCCAGCCCGACTACAGCAAAGAACCCGGATCTGAAAACCCGGCAAATAGGGCCCCTGGTATCTTCACACCGGCATCCCAACCGGGTGCAGCCGACGCCTTCGAAGGCCAGGTTACTGCTGATCATGGCAGGGGAACTCGGACAGCCGCTTCCACAGCCCGGTATACCCCTCATGCTTCATCGGGAATCGCATTAGGGCCTATGGAAACCAAGCAGCCAGAAGTACCCCACCCGCTCCGCCCCTTAGGTCAGCCCCTCTCCCAAACCATGGAAAAATCCCAAACCGGGATTGATACCTGGCAAGAAACTCCTGTCAAAGTTCCCATCAGCTCCACTGCCGCTGCCAGGGGTTTTGTTCCTGCCCCGGTTAGCTTCGGGGAGGGAGATTTGAAATTGCAACCGGTAGCCCAATGGATTTCTCCGGCAGATCCAAACATCTTGATTCAGGTCTGGTGTATTCACAATGCTCCGGAACCAGCCTGTTTCACCTCTTCAACCACACTGAACGCTATTTCAGGCTTGACCAGTGCTCCCTTGGACCAGTTGTGGTCTGGTAGCGATGCCCCTCATTACCCCCAGGCCCACTAGGGCATCCAGGACCGATTCCCCCGCTCATCTATAAGGACATAAGCCGACGCCTATCAGGGTGCAGCTCCTGCAGGCAACTGGTCCTGCGGCATGGCAATTCGATCAGGGGCGATAGCCGCCCTGGCTCTCGGCAAGCAGGCAAAATACTGGACCTACATGGGGGGTGATTCCATCCTTATGCCTAAGCTGGAACGCAACCGCTATAGTTGGCATAGATTGCTATGCCAACTGATGGATGCAAATTCTTTCGCTTGCCCTTCAAAATTTCAAAACCCATCCCGATAAGTACGTTGAATTTCAACCCGGGATCAATGCTATCTGTGGCGAAAACGGGGCTGGCAAAACCAGCCTGTTAGAGGCCATTGCCTGGGTGCTCTTTAATTATCAGGGGGATTATGCCAAAGAAGACTTGATTCGCAATGGCAGCGGCAGCGCCCAGGTTACGGTGCGGTTTACCTCCAATTACGACCACCGCACCTACGAGGTCCAGCGCTGCACCCAGAGGGGCTATACCCTGTTCGACCCCCAACTCAATGAACGCCTGCCCTACAGCCGCATTAAGGATGAGGTGCTGCCCTGGCTGAAGCAACATATTGGGGTTCCCCTGACGACAAATTTGCCCCAGCTGTTCGCCCGCACTGTGGGGGTTCCCCAGGGAACTTTTACGGCGGATTTTTTACAGTCAGCCGAACAACGCAAGGCCGTTTTCGATGCCATCCTAAAGGTGGAAGATTACAAGCTGGCCTACCGGCAAATGAATTCCCTACGACGCTATGCCGAGGATCAGGTGCATGCCCTGAAGCAACAGATTGCCCAGTACGAGGAGTCCCTGACCCAGTGGGATCCTCTGCAGCAGCGGCAACAGTCCCTCCAGCAGGATATTCAGACCTCCGAGCAGCACCTTGAGCAGCTGCAGAAAACCCTGGCGGACCTGACGTTACAGCGCCAAGCCCTGCATACCCAAAAGCAACACATCCAAACCCTGCAGGAACAACACCAGGCAGTGACCCAGCACATTCACCGCAAACAGGACCTGCTGGGGCGACTGGAGCAGTCCCTGCAGCAAGCCCAGCAAGCCATTCAACTGTGTAATACTCACGCAGCAGCTTATCAGGGATATCAGGCTTCAGAGCAGGAGTTACAGGTTTTATCCCAGCGCCAGCGTCAACGGCAGACCCTGCAGAACGAATACAGAACTTTGCAATCTAGCCGCAGTCAACAACAAACCAAGCTGGCCCAGCTGAGAACCCAGCTCGACGGGCTAGTCAAAACCGAGCAGGATTTGGCCCTGCTGCAACCCCAAATTGAGCAACAGGTCCAACTGGAAAATCAGCAGAAAGATTGGCAGCGCCAAATCGACCGGCTGCAGCAACTGGCCCTGGAGAAACAGACGCTGGATCAACAACTGCTTCAGATACAGCAGCAGGCGAAAACGGTAGAAGCATCCTGTCAGCGTCTGGCGGAGTTAGAACCCGCAACAGCTGAAATCCCCCAGCTAGAGAAGAGGCGCGATCGGACCCAGCAGCAGCTGAATCGGCTGAATGCAGCCCGTCAATTTGAGCAGGAACTGCGGGATTTAGTTCATCAATGCCAGAATCAGCAGCGGGAACATCGCGTTACGTGGCAAGAAAGCTGGGCTGATATTGAGCAAAAGCTGACGAATTTACCCAAAAGCGTTGCCCACTCCATGGGGAAGCTCCACACCCATGTAGAGGCCGGGGCTGCTATCACAGACCATTTGCTCGCTGAGTTAAACGCGATTCTAAACGATTTGACCGATCAAACCAATGCAGCCCAACTGTCCAAAGCCCTGAAAAACCTACAGCATGAGCTTACCCAGCGATACCGCTGGCAGGGAGAACTGGTTCAACTCGAGCCACTGCGCGAACAACTCCACCGAAACCAGCAGCAGCAGGGGCAGATACAAAACCGAATTCAAGGACTGCAGCAGACCCTAGTCCAGAGAGAAACCGTAGAGCAGGCAGTGGCGTCAGTGCAACAGAGCATCAAAGATCTGGGTTATCCCCGCGAAAAAAGCGAAATTTTAACCCGAACCCTGACCGATAAAACCAGTATGGAGCAGAACTATGCCACGCTGTTAGCCAGTCAGTCTGAACAGGACCAACAACTGGTTCAGTTAACCTCGGCACTAGATGACTTTCAGGGGTTAGATCAAGCCGTAGAGGAACTGCAACAGCGGCGAACGGAGTGCCAAGCCGGGTATAACCTTTACCTGCAGCATCAAAATTTAGCTACCCAACACCCGCAACTGCAGCAAGAGTTTGAGGCCATTCAGATCGAAATCAAGCCTTTACAGGCCCAACTTAAAACCATCGAGGGCGAACTTTCCCAGGCCCGGCAAAATTTCGACGAAGTAACGGCGGTGGTCCTGGAAAACCAATACCAGAGCAAACGGTCTGAGGCAGACCAGCTTTCGGGCCGACTACCGGAAATGCATCACCGTTTGAAGGACATTGGCCAGCAGATCAAAGGACTGGAAGACCTAGCCGAAAAGCGCAACCTGGCCCAGAAACAGCTCAAGGGGAAAGAAAAGGCGAAGCGCTTTATCAACTTTGCCCGCCGGGTCTATAAAGAAGCTGGCCCTCGCATTACCGAACAGTACGTCAGGGCAATTTCTTACCAGGCTGACCGGTTATTTCGAGAACTGTTGGGTCGCCCGAATGTCGCCCTCGAGTGGACCCGGGACTATGAAATTTTGGTGCAGGAAGGGGCAAATCAGCGCCGCTTTGTGAACCTCTCGGGAGGGGAACAGATGTGTGCTGCCTTGGCGGTGCGTTTGGCGCTCTTAAAGGTTCTGGCGGATATCGATATTGCTTTCTTCGATGAACCCACCACCAATATGGATCGAGCCCGTCGCGAAAGCCTGGCAGAGGCAATCGGACGGATCAAAGCCTTTCAACAGCTGTTCGTGATCAGTCACGACGATACCTTCGAAAAGGTCACGGAAAATATCATCTATCTGGAACGCAACATCGGCTGAGGGAGGTTAGTGGACTGCCGGCCCGCCGCTTTGAAACAGTATCAGGGATAAAAAGAAATCCACCACAAACAGGGATACCCAGGTTGTTACCACGGCAGAAGTGGCCGAGCGTCCCACTGAGCGACTGCAGGTGGTTGTCATTCCCCAGGTACAGCCCGCTAGGGCAACAATGGCCCCAAACAGGAGTGACTTGACTAAAACAGCAATCAAATCGTTCAGCACCATTAAAGACCGCACGGAATCTAAAAATTGGTTAAACGGCACTTGATAAAAGCCCTGAGCCACAGTAGCTCCGGCAATAATACCGACCACTAAACCCAAAACCGTGAGCACCGGCAGCATAATACAGCAGGCAACGACCCGAGGTACAACGAGATAGTCAACCGGGTCAGTGCGGAGAACTTTCAGGGCATCAATTTGGTCAGTAACTTTCATGCAGCCAATTTCTGCAGCAAAGGCAGTTCCTACTTGTCCGGCTAAAATCGCCGCCGTCAAAATGGGGGCTAGCTCCCGACAAAAAGCCATACCAAAGGCTCCACCGAGGGCATGGATGGCTCCGAACCGATCTAACTCCCGAGCAGTTTGGATGGTAAAAATCATGCCGGCAAAGAGATTGGTCAGCAATACGGGGCTGAGGGCCCCGGGGCCAGCGCTAACCATATGGTCAAGCGCATGGCGGCGATTGACGCGACCTTGCAACACCCGTAGTAGAACCTGTCCTCCTAAAAAGACCCCCATGACCAGGTGAAAAAGCCACGACCGTTGGCGAATGGCTGAAGGGTAGGGGTCTGTTTTTAGAACATAGGTGGGATTGGTAGCCGGGGGTAGTTCGGTGGAATCCCATTCGCCGGAGGAATAAGCCTTGACCATAGAAATCCTGATTCAAAACTGGTTCGGCACGAGCTTAGGGGAACAAGGAAACCTTTTTTCACCTTAATGAATGCACCGAAGCCCCGGGCAGGTTGCCGATCCATACTGCGAGCTGCGCCATTACCTTATTTGCCAAAGGACGGCAAGGTGCAGGACACCGTTCCCCAATCTTTAGACTTTCTTCAAAAAAGAATTCTAACCCCATTCTCCAGGGCAAACAGGCGATGTAAGTAAATCTAAAGAGTCTAAGCAAAGTCTTCCCCCGTGGTGGGTTGCAAATTGCTACGGTCCCTAGACAACTTCAGCCTCGTCTATAGTACAATTGTATTAACTTACTTTCGCTGTTTACCATGCCCTAGGTTTTCTGCTATGGACCTCGACCAAATCCGCATCAAGCTAAAAAGTCAGGTGAGGGATCAACCACAAGACCTTGTCAGTCCCCCCATTGACTGGCCCAAAACGCAGGTGCAGCGCCGCAGGGGGTCAGGATCTTTGCCCCTACCCACCGAACCCACAAGACTTATACATGCGGTTGAAACGTTGCAGCACCGAGCCGCTTCCCCCGAAGCAGGTCATCCTGAGGATCAGCCCAGGGTAAATGAGGCCCAGGGTACAGCATTAGAAGCTGAAATTTTGCAAGAGGCAGCAATCCACATCCAACGTCTGCAGACCCTGGCCAGTCGAATTAATGGGTTATCGGGTGAGCAAGAACAGCTCATGGGAGAAGTTCGAGCCATTGAAAGTCGCCTCAGATTGCTACAGCCTTACTTTCAAGGGGACGCAGCTGGGGCTGTGCCTCTGCCGATGATCGTTCTCGATGATGCGGTCCTGGCCTGGGCAGAAAGCAACCCCGATACCCACTTCACCCTGACCTACCGCTCAGCTCATATTCCCCAACCCGAGAAGGAAGCGCATCGATTGGCCCAGCACCTGAGGGGAACCTACGGTAGAAGTTCCTCCCGCTGGAATCATTCCTTTGCCAACCTTTGGTCAGACTTTCAAATAGTTTGGCAGGAACCCTCAGAACTGATGAGCCAGGTCTGGCAACAGCTCAGCGGGCTCGGTAGACAACTCAAGCCTCCCGGGTCGAGTAACGCTGGATCCGCCCCGGGAGGGCACGTTTCTCAATCATCCGCCTGGGCTCCTCTGGCCCCGGTAGACATGTTGCTGTGGTTCGGCGGCGGAGTCATCGGTCGACTGGCGCTGAATCTGCTGCTTGCGGCCTTTCCCCCCCTGTGGTCTCTGGCAGTGGCGGTACTGACCGGGATCACCGCCTACGCCCTCTATCGGGCGACCCTCGCTCCCAGACGGGATTTTGGGTTGGCCTATCGAGTGTTCTTAGTCATTGCAGGGTTATTGATAGGCAGCCAATTCTAAGAGATCTTTGCCATTGTCGTTCGCCGGTGCCAGATTTTTTACAGGTGGCTGGGGAGCAGCAAGCAGCTTTAGCAGATGCTTCATCCGAGCTGGCTTGAACCCTTAAGGCACTACCATTTGGAGCCAAAACCCATCAAATTTGTCACGTTTTTTGTCGCGTTTAAGGAGTCCATGCGATGGCTTATGCCCAAAGACCGTCCCCATCCTCAACCAGTACCTCCCTGAAATCTCTAGTAGCGGGGGGAATGCTTTTTGCGGGTCTTGGTTTCTTGGTGGATTTTCGAGGGATTCAGCAATGGGTTTCGCGGTCTGCCCCTACCCGGCAAGTGGAACATTGTGAAGCGATCGTTCAGACCGATGCTCGCCTCAGCCGAGAACAGCTCGCCAAACTCCTGACCGTCCCGGAAAGGGATGCCAAAAAGAGTATTCGACAAATTGTATCGGAACCCTACTGCCGACTTTCCCCGTTGCAAGTGCGGGCTGGGGTTCAGGCTGAGCGAGAGGCTTACCCCTTGGCTTTTGATCCCAATACCCAATTGGTCATCCTTTACGAAAACGATGAGTACGCAGGCTATCGCTTCAGGTTTGAATAATTTTCGAGGACATCATTTTCAACCTTCCCGCCTCCTGGCTATCTGGCAAGGATTGGCAATTCACCCGGCTCAAAGGCACCGGACGCTTTTGCAGCTGAGCAGGGGGGGGGCCCGGCTGGGCAATGTTTTTCTGGGTCCTTTGCTGGGGGCGGTTCTGATCAGCAGTACGGGCTGCCAGCAGGCTCCTGCCGGACCCGCCCGAAAAATTGTTTTACAGCAATCCTGGGAGTTAAATTCTGGGGACTTCGTTTCTGGTCACTTGATCACAGGAGGTTTGGGGGATCTTACAGTCAATCTTAATCATGGTTCGCTCCGCGCTCCCTTTGCCGGAAAGGTCGAGTTAGCGGCAGAAGGGCCCCTGTGCATATATTTCTCCACCCCCGATATTCCGGCTTATCTGTTCCGGTACTGCGGGGTTAAAAATCCCAAGCTTGGACCTCTTTCCCCGGGCGAAGTGATGGGCGGAGGTCAGCATATTCACTTTGCTACCCTGCGGCGGCAACCCGATGGCACCTGGGCCATCGTGGAACCCTCGAATCAGGTTCTAGAAAAAACGCTTATTGGCCCCTGAATTCTATTGGTCTTCTCAATCTTTTTGCGAATATGTCCTGTTTCTCCTCTGGCGCTCTCAGCTAGGGTCTTCCTCCTATGAACAAGCTTTCTTTTGTAGTTGCAGTTAGCTCCCTAATTATCCTTCTGATTTCTCCAGTGGCCCAGGCGGCGGAAATTGCCCTTAATTTTGAGCTGCCGCCCTCCCGTCAAGCAGAACCCCAGGAGCAAGGGACCGAGGCAAAGATCATTCCCGAGACTGACCTCAACGAGACTGACCTACCCGCCGCTGTGGGGCCGAAGCCCCTACCGATTCCCCGTGGGGCGGGGAGTCCCCCCATGCGATCCCACAGTCCCCAGCAGCTTCCCGCGGGAGTGTATCGCCAGGCCGTAGCAGCCAGTATCAATGCTGGCAATTCCCCCGCCGCAGTACTGCCCCCGGCCCCTCCGGTCTATGGTCCAGCCCCGTCCCTGGCCCAACAGGCCGTCCCAGAAAAAGATGCTGACGCGCCGCCTGAAGCAAAGGACAGGCAGGACTTTGCTCCCGAACCCGTGGCCCTCACCTTTGATATCGCTCCTTCCAGCGATATTCAGGTGGCTCAATCACCACCAGCTCCAGTTCCTAAGTTACCGGCTGACCCCCTACCGGGGTTATTCGACGGGGGAACGGACTCTTTGGTGGCTAGAGCAGTAGGTAGTGCCGAAGGAACCCGTACCCCCGACGGTGGAAAGACCTATGCCTATGCCGGCCACCGGGATCCCGGCAATGGGGTTTGGAATATGGGAACCTTTTCCTACCAGCATGGGGCAAAAACCCCCGCGGAAGCGGACCAGAAACAGCTCAGTCGCTTGCAAAACCAAAGCCAGGTGCTGAAACGGCGCGCCATCAGCCATGACATTAATCTTACTTTGGAGGAGACGCTGAATGGCATTGACCTGGCTAATCAGTCTCCCCTGGCTGCCATTGGTCGGGTAGGATACATCGAACGGTTGGTGGAAGCTCGCAACATGGGTTATACCGGGTTTGAATCCATTGTGGTTGCCAGAACCCGCTCTTACATTAACCCCGATACCCAGCGATGGAATGCCCCAGGACTGGGCAACACCCTGGAATCCATTACCCGCGATCAGCGCAGACGAGCAAATGCGGTCGCTCGGGCCATGGAGTTATATCAGCAGGAAAATCCCGACATTGCTTGGGAACATTGGGCTTTGATGCCTTCAGCCGAGTCCCTGATGGCCGTCCAGGCCCCTGCCCAGGCAGAAGTCCTGGCAAAAGAAAAGCCAGAAGACATTATTTTTTCCCTTTGGACGGATAATTCCGACCCTGCCCCCCAAACCCGGGCGATGGAACAAAAAACGGAAGATAAAGCCAATGCTGCGGGGAGGAATGAGGCCCCTCAGCCCTCTTCCACTGTAGCAATCACTGGTTTACCCCAGTCGCCAACTGCCCCTGCTGGTCGGGAAGCCCCCCCTGAGGGGAAGCCTGGGGATCTTTCCGCCTCGAATCATCAAAGACCTGATTCATCTCCGCCCACCTGGGTCGAAACCCGGGAAAAGAATCAGACTTTGAACCAGAAGGCCCAGGCCATGGCCAAAAGCGAAAACCTGACCGTTGAGAAAGTCATGTCCTCCCCATTGGAGTCTCAGGCTGAAGCTGGCACCTCCCTTCCGGCGGGGGACAATTCTGAGTCCGGGGCGGCCCCAGAAACGAGGGTCCTGTCTCCTCTGACAGAGGATAATGCTCCTTTTTCCCTCCCGGGTTTGTCTGGACCGGAGGCTGTGGCGCCTACAGCGTTATTAGAAAAGGCTAAGACTTCCCCTAAACCATCTTTGCCGGAGGGACTGCTGCAGACCCTGCAACAACAGGTTACATTCCAGGATCAGGAGCGTGAAAAGGAGGCTGCTGACGAGGCCCCTGTTTTATCCGAACAGGAACAGATGACCGAGCAAATGTTTAAAATCGACATTCCGATGCTACCGGTGCTGGATTAAAGGAGCTTGCCGCTGGGCATTTTTAGCTATCCTATATAAAGTGGTACTGACTATGGTTTAGTTCCCGTTTTGCTGTTGCTGCGTGGAGTTTTTCACCAATGCCCGACTTCGCCGATACATTACCTCCTCTACATTCCCTGGAGGATGCCATTGAGCGCTGTCAGGTTCTGGGCATGAGGCTGAGCCGTCAACGACGCTACATCCTGGAACTTCTGTGGCAGCAGCAAAGCCATCTAACGGCCCGGGAAATTTATGACCGGCTCAATCAGCAGGGGCGAGAGATTGGGCATACTTCCGTGTATCAAAATTTAGAGGCCCTTTCTGAACAGGGGATTATTGAATGTCTGGAACGCTCTGACGGTAGACTCTATGGCCATTTCAGTGAGTCCCACAGCCATATTAACTGCCTCGATACGAATGACATTATTGACGTTCATGTCAAGCTCCCCGAGGAGTTAATTCAGCAGATCGAAGCGCAAACCGGGATTACCATCACCGATTACCGCATTGACTTCTTTGGAACCAGGAATAACTAAGGAATGAGACTTTTATAGCATCCGGTTTTTGTAGAGCCGCATCCGGCCTACCTTTGAACAGCCGAGACAGCTATTCCATATTATTGGATCCTGATTCCTGAGGAATTCGCTTCAAAATAAAGTACCGGTTATTGCGTATCTTACGAGGCTTGTCCGGAAACCCATGGCGGGTTGCCGTAGAAATGATAGAAGACCTGAGCCTGACCCATGGTTGCTTTGGCTGTTTGGCCATAGTGACTTACGACCAGGAACCGGCTTATAGCGCTAGATATCATATGACACTCGTGATGAAAAAGCATCTATTCTCTATCGGCCTGGCGGGATTGACTTCTACTACCCTCTCCTTACCGGCTGCTGCTCGGCCGGAAATCGCCAGCGGTGATCAGCTTCTGGCTACTGATGTGCCAGGATGTTTGTCCTTAGCAGACGATTTAATTACCGACCTTGGGGTTGAATCAGACCAGGGGGCCATCGACCGCACCGGATATTTCGAAGATGGTTCCTTCCGGATACTCTGTTATGGGGCAGGGGAAGCCAGCATCGCCATTGTTTTCGCCTCCCACCAGGATTCAGTAGATATTGCCTCTAACTTTATTCAAATGGCTCTGGATGAGATGGCCAGTGGATCAGAAGCTGCTTCAACCTTACCAGAGTCTATCGAAGCCGCAGAATCGGTAGAAACGGAAACCGTCGAACCCGAAGCGGCAGAGTCGCAATCTCCCCAGTAACTCGGTTCACTAGAATTACCCATGAAGTTAGAGTATGGTTGGGCATTTCTGCCCAGAGAGAGGCCCCTTAGCCATAGGCGGCCTCTCCTGGGGATGCCGGTATTGGCTGAACAACAGCCGCTGACTGACGGTGGCGCGAATCACCCAGGCGGGGTGGCTGGTCATCCGAAATCATGGAGCAGAATGGCATTACCCCGACGATAAATCTCCTGGGCATACTCTGTCCAGGAGCCCTGCCCCCAGTAGCGAAAGCAACTGGTTTGCAGGAGTAGGTTATGGACCAGAGCATTCCGATAACGGTCTTGCCGGGGTAATGGCAGCCCATCCGGCTGGACGAGCTGCTTGTCCATGGTTTGGTGGAACTGAGCGCTGAGCTGTTCCAGGGGGGCCAGGACATTTTCATAACCCGTAACCCAACTGCGATCGTTGGTCCAAGAGCCTCCATCCATGGCAAAGTTGGGGTCTACGGCCTGAATAGCCGCGATCGCATCCGCCACCCCTTGGGGACTAATATTCTCTCCCACTTCCTGCCAAAGACGGTGTTGCCCTTGCGCTCGACACACCGGAAAGTGTTCCGCTGTAATGCCTGCAGCCTCCAGCAGTTCCAGATATTCAGTTCCGTTCATGCCGACGACCCCTGAACGGCCCCCCCCAGCGTCCCGCATTTCGTACCAGGAACGCATGAAGGCGCTGGGGAATTCGTTCATCATCACACCGCCGTTTTCCCCATCGCTGATTTGAGATACCAGGGGCGGGATGGAGTAATCACCAATAGTTTGCCGCCCCAGGGTTTTTGCTTCCCAGTAGGGCTGCATTTGCCCGACCAATTTTGTGTCTGACCCCTGGGTTTTGATCAGCACAACAATTTCGGTTGTTTCCCCCTGGGAGTTACGGGCGATTAAGCGATGGGGCACATGGGGCATGGTAATGCCCAAACCATCCATGGTTTCGATGGTGTGCTCCTGAACCAGGAGCCAGCGGTATCCACAGTCATTCAGGGCGCTGATGAAGGCATATAGCAGGTCAGGATGGTTGGGGAGATGCATTTCGGGAGGGGAAAATCCCCGGACTCGCACCAGGGCATCCAGCCCAAACAGGGCAGCAAAATGCTGCTGCCAGGCCCTGATCTGCAGCTTCAGGTCCGGTACCGGGGTGGACGACACCACGGCATGGCCCCATAGGGTTCCCAGCCATTCGACGTAGGGATGGTAATTGGGGTCACAGGCGATCCGCCGCAGCTTGTCGAGAATATCGTGGCGACCCATTTGCTGTAGCCCCCACAGCAGAGTCCCGGAATAATCCAGCATCACCCTGGGGTTACAGCCCTGCCCCACCAGTTCGGGAATAAAGTCTCCCAAGCGGGCGTAGCAGTAGGCAAAGGTGCCAGCATTATGATTATCCCCCTGGTAGGGATGCTCAAACATGTACTGCAGGTGATTGATTAACTCCCCCTGCTGGCCCGCGGGAATAGTGGGCTGGTGCATGTGCAGAGCAATGGCAAAGCCAGCCGTAATATTGTCCAAAGACAAATTGGTATAGGGCAGAAAAATGGCTTCCCGAGACCGGGTGACGGATTCCACTTCTGCTTCCCACCCCGATAAGGGGGGCAACCCCTGCTGGTCGAGGGCCGGGATCTCTGAAAAGGACAGGGTACGGCCTGTCATCTATACTCCTCCGGATAACGCCACTGCCTGAGTGATTGCTATGGGTTTAGTTCAACATTCAGTTTCTCGCCATGGCTCTGCTTGACGGTAGCGCCAGTTTGAGAATCAACCTTACTGTCTTGCTTTATAGTGTCGCACCAGAATCGCCGATTGCAGCAGCAACAGGGGAATTGTTATCTGCTTTTACCCGCTTTGGGAGGTTGAACAGGATGCCCCAAAGCGCTCGAAGCCGAGCTGAACTAACTGGTCTACCAGTGCATCAAAGGGCATGCCGCTGGCGGCCCACAGCATGGGGTACATGCTGGTGGCGGTGAAGCCCGGCAGGGTATTAATTTCGTTGATGAATACTTCACCGGTGGCTTCGATGTAAAAAAAGTCAACCCGGGATAGCCCGGCGGCATCGACCGCTTTGAAGGCTGCGATGGCCATGTCCTGCATGTTGCGGGCCACTTGCTGGGGCAGGGCAGCGGGAATCATCAGGTCTGCCTGGCCGTCGGTGTACTTTGTTTCATAGTCATAAAAGTCACTCTGGAAGGCGATTTCCCCCAGTACCGACGCTTTGGGATTATCGTTGCCCAGAACGGCGCACTCCACCTCGCGGGCGGTCACTCCGGCTTCCACGATGATCCGACGATCGTAGCTGGCGGCGCTATCAAGGGCGGCTTCCAGTTCAGCTCGGCCATTGGCTTTACTGATCCCCACCGATGAGCCCAGATTCGCTGGCTTAACGAAGCAGGGATAGCCCAGTGCGGTTTCAATGCGATCGCACAACTTGGGAAACACGCAGGGGTTAGACCAAACTTCGGCCCGACTAACCGCCAGGTACTTCACCTGGGGCAACTGGGCCTGGGCGAAGGCCTGTTTCATGGCAATTTTGTCCATCCCCGTGGCCGCCCCCAACACACCGGATCCCACAAAAGGTATTTGCATGAGGGTCAAGAGCCCCTGCACGGTACCATCCTCCCCATTGGGGCCATGGAGCACTGGAAACCAAATGTCGATCTGGTCCGTTTCGGAAAACGTTGGTAACCGGTTGGCAGGACATCCCGGATCGACCTGATCCAGATTTTCGGCGGGGGGCTTGCCGGCCGTTAAGATCGCCTTTGCCCGCTCTCCCGCCAGCCACACCCCATCTTTTCGGATATAAACCGGCAGGATCTCGTATTTAGACAAATTTTGTCCCTGACAGAGGGCCCGGGCAATGGCCTGGGCCGAACGAATTGAAACCTCATGCTCCCCAGAACAGCCGCCGAATACAAGCCCCACCGTTGCCTTGGTCACCGTTGCCCTCCAGTCGAATGCCAATACCCTGTCCAAGGGTCCCTCAGAAGCGTCCCGAAAGAAACCCTATGCCTCCCAGGTGAACTATCCATGAATTGCGGATAGGGTATCACAGACTGGAGACAAGAAAAGCCCCGGGATCCCTCCAGGTATCCCAGGGCTTAACAATCAGGGTGCATCTACCACTACCTTTTACTGAGGTTTTAGCGCTAATCCGGAAAGGTTTTGGTAACCTGCGAAGGTTCATGATGAAAAGTTAGACCTGGCTCCCATAGGGGGAGCAATAAAATTTCCTCCGCGGGAGCATCTCACCCCGGGGAAGGGTAGATAATGCCATAGAGATTTGGTTAGGGGGAGGGTTGTGAAATATTTTTTTCTTTCCGCAGGTTGGACTACCGGCAGAGTCTGGGAATTTGGCGGCATCTGGAATGAGGTGGCCTGGCGACGCAAGCCCATGATTCGCCGCCTGAACTTATCCATTACCGAAAAAACCGAAACCCTCTGGCTCTATCAGGTCGAAGAGGCGGTGCTGATGGTAGAAGTAATGCCCGAATCGGATCAAGCCAGCGCCTTTGGGCAGGTTGTGCTGAAACGACTCATGACCGCCGATCAGGCCATTGAGCGATTATGTCTGGCTCAGTAACCCCCGGTATGCGTGCAAAGAGGAAGGAACTTGAACGGCTATAAATCAATCACTTCCTCGACTGCATCTATATCGGCCAGGTTGCTTACGGCTCGCTCCAGCCGAGCCAGGGCACGGTTATATTCCAGCACGGCGGTTAATAAGTTGCCCTGGGCCTCAGTGAGTTCCCGAGTGGCGCTGAGCACATCAAGCTGGGTGCCGACGCCGGCATTAAACCTTAGATTGGCTAACTCTAAGGCTTCCTGGGCCTGCTCCACGGCCAGAGAGGCCGTATCAATATTTTCTTGATTGGCCAGGAGGGTAAAGTAAGCTTGTTCAACCTCAAACCGAATCTGGTTGCGGGCATTTTCGAACTCAGACTCATCAATGGCCACATCCTTTTCGGCCTGTTCGGCTCTGGCCCTGGCGGCTCCGCCATCGTATAAGCGCCATGACAGTTGAGCCCCCAGGGTAAAGGCGTCATCAGATACCCCTCCGGTAGATAGCACGTCCTGGAGGTTGTATTCAGCGAAGAGTCCTAGGTTAGGGCGCACTCTAGCCAGGGCTATTTGCCGCTGTTCCTGGTTAAATTCCCGCTGGACCAGAAACTGCTCAAGCTCGGCCCGATTTTGATAGGCCAGCACGATGCTTTCTTCTAAAGATAACGGCCAGGTACCTGCAAGTTCTACCGGTAGAGTTGTCAGACCAATATTGGGGGGAACGTTCAGCCGACTGGCCAATCGACGCTGGGAAATCTGCCGCTGGCTGATGGACTGGGTGAGCGCCTGGCGGGCATTGGCCACCTGTACATCAGCCCTGAGTACGTCAAACCGGGTACCGACTCCCACCTCTTCCCGCAGGACCGTGTCCCGCAGGTTACGTTCTGCTTCTTCTAGAAACGCCTGGTTAATGCGAATATCCTCAATGGCTTCTTGAACCGCGTAATACTCGTCAATGGTGGCCAGACGCAGCTCGGCCCGCACTTGCTCAACCCGGAGTTCAGCTAATCTGACCTGATCCCGAGCGGCTCGAATGCGGGCTGCTCGCTCTCCCGAAATACCCACATCATATTCTGTGCGGATACCGCCTCTAATAATCGTGATGGTTTCGTCGGCATTGGCCTGAATACTGCTCACGGAAAGTTGATCCCCAGTTTGTATGCCTGCTGAGAGATCAAGAGTAGGTAGTAGCTGGGCCAGTTCTGCCCGTAAACCGGCTGCTGCCCGCTCAAGTTCCAGTTGGGTAATGCGTAACTGCTCGTTATTGCGATAGGCCAGCTCAATGGCGGTCTCCAGGGACAGGGGTTGAGTCCCGATAATTTCAACGTCTTCAGGTTGAGTTGGGGTTAGTAAAGGATTAGGAACCGGCACCAGATAATCTGGGGGTTCGTCAAATCCTTCTTCTGTTGGGCGTTCGGATTGGGGAATCAGCCCCCCGGGACCGTCAAAGTCAGTGGATTCCTCCGGGGGATCGTCGGCCTCCAGGGGCAGGGGTTCTTCCCCGGGTTCTAAGGTGGGCTCAGTTTGCGCCCTTAATGAAGCGGCAGATGCAGGGACAGTCAGGGAGTCTGCTGACAGTTCCGATGCGGTCGTCATCGATTGGGGCAGGCAGGTTAGCGAAGCTGCCAAACCAAGGAACATTAAGCAGCGGTGACGAAAAACACGCATAAGCATTATGAGCTATCAGCAAGGGAACGGTTAAGACTTAGATATAGCCAAAAATGGAAGCTTTTCAACTTCAGTACCTAAGCATAACGAGATCTGAGTTGACTTTTGCAGGCAATAGGAATTTTTTTTCGCCCTTGGCTGCGGCCTTAAGACATCTGAGAAATAGAGCTGTGGCGAATTTCTCCAGGACATCACGATAACGTCGCCAGTAAGATTACGGCCATGAGAAATTGCAGGGCCGCCGGCCAGGCAGGGATCACGCCAGGGGCTAGGTCGGCGTCCAGTAACCGGCCGTCGGCTGCCAGCGGCCTGCATCGCTTTTGGGAAGGGAGGCGCAGCACCGTTTTACCAGCGCATCTGTATCGTCTACCGGAATTATGGGGCAACCCAGTTGGCGAGACACCTCGGCGATGGACATATCGTCTAAAAATACTGTGTCAGCTAGGTTCCCAGTGTCGCTGGGTTTAACCATAACCGTCGGCAGCAGCAGCCCATCTCCCAGGGGGCGATCTTGTAAGCCTCGGAGCAAATCTTGGCCGGTCAGCAGGCCGGTAACGGTCATATCCCGGCCCCAGTAATGGCTGGTCAGGGCCGCCATGGAGACGGTTAACCCTGCTACCTGGTTGAGGCGCTCTAGGACAGGCTGGAAGGCATATTCTACGGCATTACCCACCACCCAGGTGTAGTGCCGGGCGGGGGACACAGCGGCGGGTAGGTGAACGGCAGCAGATGCCTCAAACTGCTTGAGAAATTGTCGAATTGAGCCAACCCCGTTGCCCAGCTGGGGATAGTCTTCGTAATGGTCTTCGCAGGGAACGGGTTGGCGCGCCATCAAAAACCATTCGTCAGCCAGCCAGGCAAAATGGGTGCCAAACCGATCTAAAAAGCGGGTCTGGAGAGTCTGCACCTGATGGATCACCTCCCGAGCTTTAGCCTGGGTAACGGGGATCAGTTCATCATCCTGGGGGCGGAAACGGGTTAGCCCCACGGGCACGACGGCCGCTGAAGTTACCGTGGGGATATCTCCCCCGTGAAAGTGCGCTAAATCCTGGAGGGTGCGCTCCAGGTGGATGCCATCGTTAATGCCGGGGCAGACAACAACCTGGGCGTGAATCTGCAGACGTCTTGCTTGAAACCAGGCCAGCTGATCCAAAATTTGACCCGCCCGGGGGTTCTTCAGCAGGCGCGATCGCACCTCAGGTTCCGTGGCATGAACAGACACATACAGGGGGGATAGCCTGAGCTGTTCAATGCGCTCCCACTCCTGGGGCAGCAGATTAGTCAGGGTCAGGTAGCTGCCGTACAGGAAGCTCAACCGGTAGTCGTCATCCTTCAAGTACAGGGTTCCCCGCTTGCCGGGGGGCTGCTGATCAATGAAGCAAAAAGGACAGCGATTGTTGCACTGAATCAGACCGTCAAACAGGGCTGTCTCGAACTCCAGCCCCAGTTCATCATCAATATCTTTTTCGATCGACACCTGATGGGTGTGCCCCTGGGCGTCGAGGATCTCTAAATCCAGATACTCATCGGCACAGAGAAATCGGTAGTCAATTAAGTCCCGGGGACGCTCCCCGTTAATGGATACGAGGGCATCTCCCGGTTCAAAGCCGACTTCAGATGCAATTGATCCGGCCATGACTCCAGTAATGCGAGCCGGGCGCACCGCCTGATTAACCATTGAAAACGCAGCAGGATGAATGATTACATCTTTTCATCTTAGAGCCTGGGCTAATTCCTGCAGCCATCATCCCCGGCAAGGACCGTTCGACGGTCATATCTATGGCTGAATGGCTCAGGTCCTGCGCCGAACCCCGATTGGCCTAGAGGTTTTCCATATGGTTGGTCGCAATCGCCAGCAAAATGGCCACTCCAAACGCTAAGCGGTACCAGACAAATACCCAGGTACTGTGCTGTTTGAGAAATCGAATCAGCCAGAAAATTGCCAGATAAGAGGAAATTACAGCGGCAATCAGGCCCCCTATTAAGGGGCCGATCCCGATGACGCCCATGTCCCCTTCTAGCAGGCCTTGGAGTTCTACCAACCCAGCCAGGGTAATGGCAGGAATGCCCAGCAAAAACGAAAAGCGGGCGGCGGTGGATCGTTCCAGGCCCATGAATAAACCAGCCGTGAGGGTAGACCCAGAACGGGAAACCCCCGGAATTAGGGCCAGGGCTTGGGCAAATCCCATGGTAATGCCGTCCTTCATATCCAGGGCTGCAAAGGACCGCTGGCGTCTACCCAACATTTCTGCCCCGGCCAATAGCAGGGCCATAACAATGGAAACGATGGCAATGGTGGAGCTATTCCGCAGGGGGGAATTGTCAAAGTCGGGAATGAATACTTTAATGGCCAAACCGCAGACCACAATGGGTATCGTCCCCAGCAGGATGCCCAGGCCTAGGCGAAAGTCTGGAGAGTCGTACTTGCCTTGCCCCACGGCATTGACCATGCCTCCAACCACCTGGCGCAAATCGTCCCAAAAATACCAGATGATAGCGGCAATGCTGCCTAACTGAATGACCGCGGTAAACGCCACCCCCGGGTCCCCCCAACCCAAGACAACAGGAATGACCTTAACGTGGGCGGTGCTGCTAATGGGCAGGAACTCGGTTAGCCCCTGCACGATACCCAGCACAATAGCCCGAAATAAATTCATGTCTTCGAGACCGCTGGCCACTCCGTTCCCAGTGACCTGAGCCAACGGGTAGCCGCCTTGAAATAAGTTTATATCCATAAAAACTCAGCTATGGTTTAACGATAGTCGACCGTTTCAGCAAGTCTGGTACAAGCCTCATCTGTAACAGTTCCAGATCAAAAACTGTCGCTTTCCCCAAGGGAAAACTCCAGCTCTGGACTTGGACAAGGCTTATATCAGTTAAAGTTCCCTGGGGGATAACCATGGTCAAGCACCCTCAAGAACATCCCACAGCCCTGCTCAGACCCGAGAGCCCCCATCCCAACCGGAAAACGTCATCAGCAAGCGGGAAGCTGCGTTACGTTTCTGCCCAGCCCGGTCAAATCTGCCGGCCGATAGGGAAACAGGGTCGTCCATGACCAGTTGCCCCGTTCAGGCAGCTATTTTAAGCCCCAGGAGAGAGTCCTTAGCCTCAGTTCTTAAGTCTTTGTGTAGGCTTGATAGCCTCACAGGGAAACGGTAAAGCCATGGAACCGGTGGATAGGGCCTTTCAGATGCCCCCCCCGGGCATAAAGATCATGTTATGTTAATAATGATTAACCCAAATCTGAGAATTCCATTGAGTCCTTCTTATACTGCCAAATCCAATCAAGATTCAGTATCTTTGCTATCTGCGGTACAGCTTTGGGGCTCGGAGTCGATTCCTCAGCTTCAGGTGTTCGTCGTCTCCCTCGGCTTAGTCATCTTACCGGTATTTGTCCAGGCCCCCCTAGTGCGGTATTTTCCCTGGATTAGCCTGGCCTCAACCCTAGTATGGCTGCTGCTGGGTCGATATCTGCTGAGCCTTCCAGGGTGGAAAGTATGGGGAGATTTGACCATTGGCTTCGCCTGGATTTGGCTCACTGGGTCAATTTACTGGGGATGGTTCCGGTGGGAACCCGTGGTGCATTTACCCATTGAAGCGCTGGGCTTGCCCATTGCGATCGCCTGTCTGCGGCTCAATCGAGGTCGTGTCGGCAGCTATTTCTTCCTGGGTTCTCTCTTGGGTACGGCAGTGACCGATCTCTACATCAACTGGATGCATCTATTTCCCAACTGGCGACAGCTAATGTGGGTAGATCCGGCCTTTACTCAAATTGTCTTGAGGGCAACTACCAGTTCCCTGGAGACGGATGTCGCGGCCTGTAGAGCCATGGTATTGGTACTGTTTCTATTGGTTGCCACATTCGTTGCCATCGGTACATCCCGGCAACTGGCCTGGTGGGCTTTCGGCGGGGCGGTGTTCAGCACTTTGATTGTGGATGGTTTATTCTTTTTGACGGCAGCCTTAGCCTGAATCCCACTGGGCTAACTTCTTCAGGGCCAGAGATAAATGATAAATAAAGATATAACCAGGAAATATTGAGCCATCTCCAGGTTGAATCATCTTTGCCATAATGGATTCAGCTTGGTTGTTACAGGGCATAGGCACTCAGAGAGCTTTCCAGAGATTTGATTTGGCAGGCTTTGCCTGGCAATGCTGCGGTCAATGTCGTGTCGTTGACACAGTTGTGATTTCTCCTACTCCTTATCTAATTCTGAAGACCGAAGCTGGCGAACGTCATCTAGCACTGTTGGGCAACAACTGCTGGACCGTTGGGCGCAGCGACGACAATAACTTCGTATTGCCTGATCGATGGATTTCCCGTAACCATGCCATGCTTCAATGCATGGAAAATGGGATTTTTTATCTGATTGATTTGGGTAGCCGTAACGGCTCTTTCGTCAATGGTCGCCGGGTTAGCGTACCCGTTACGCTCCAAAACGGAGATGCGCTTACCTTTGGCCAGACCGAACTCAAGTTTTACTGCCCGGGTCATGATTCCCCAACCGCTCAAGTTGACTTGCCTGGCGACGGCACCCTAAGCCAGGAATTTACCGCTACGGCCTCCCTCCATGTGCGACGATTGATTTCCGTCATGGTGGCCGATATTCGAGACTTTACGGTATTGACCCGGCAAACGGACGAGAAAATTTTATCGGAAGCCATTGGCACCTGGTTCAGACGGGCGGGGGAAATTATCAGCGAACATGGTAGCGGGGTCGACAAGTATATCGGCGATGCCGTGATGGCGGTATGGGTGCACGGTACCGAGGGGGCAACCCCCAAAGATATGCTGAAAATGATGCGAGCTGTCAGTGCCCTGGCCGCCATGACCAGCCAGCTTCATGAGCAGTTTCCCCTGCCGTTTCCCCTCCGCGTTGGGGCTGGGGTGAACACCGGTTACGCCATGGTAGGCAATACTGGCACTGGAGAACGTCCTGACTATACTGCCATTGGTGACACCGTCAATGCGGCCTTTCGGTTCGAGTCGTCTACCAAAGAATTGGGCCTCGACATCGCCATTGGGGCCACCACCTATGACTGCCTCAAGGCCGTGGGAGCTGACGAAGCTTTTTTCCATCGCTATACCGTCACCATGAAAGGCTATGAAATGCCCATCATGACCCATGCCGGTACCTTTGCGGATTTACAGCGCTTTCTCCAGGAGCAATCCGCTTCTTCCTAGCCCTGGCGATGGATTCCCCCGTTAGGGCTAGAATCAATAGGCAGTGCTCTAGCAATTCAGTATGACGGCCCTATCCAGTGCTCCCTTTTCCCCTGAACAAATCGCCGCAGAAGGGATTAAGCCTGAAGAGTACGAAGACATTGTGCAGCGCCTGGGACGCCACCCCAACCGGGCAGAACTGGGCATGTTCGGGGTGATGTGGTCAGAGCACTGCTGCTACAAAAACTCCCGCCCTCTGCTGAAGCAGTTTCCCACTGAAGGAGCGCATATTTTGGTGGGACCGGGGGAGAACGCGGGCGTGGTGGATGCCGGGGACGGCCTGCGGGTAGCCTTCAAAATTGAGTCCCATAACCATCCCTCGGCGGTGGAGCCCTTTCAGGGAGCCGCAACGGGCGTTGGGGGTATTCTACGGGACATTTTCACCATGGGAGCGCGGCCCATCGCAGTGCTGAACTCCTTGAGATTTGGCGATCTGAAGGATGGTCGTACCCGGCGTTTGTGTCAGGGGGTGGTAGCGGGCATTGCCCACTACGGCAACTGTTTTGGGGTGCCCACCGTGGGCGGCGAAGTTTACTTTGACGCGGCCTATAACGGTAACCCCCTGGTCAACGCCATGGCCATTGGCCTGATGGAAACCCCTGAAATTGTGAAGTCCGGTGCGGCTGGCCTGGGCAACCCCGTATTGTACGTGGGCTCTACCACAGGGCGGGACGGCATGGGGGGCGCTAGCTTTGCCAGCGCCGAATTGACGGATGAATCCGAAGCAGATCGTCCGGCGGTGCAGGTGGGCGACCCCTTCCTGGAAAAATCTCTGGTGGAGGCTTGTTTGGCAGCCTTTAAGACGGGGGGTATTGTCGCGGCCCAGGATATGGGGGCGGCGGGCATCACCTGTTCTACCGCTGAAATGGCGGCTAAAGGCGGGGTCGGCATCGAGTTGGATCTGGACCTGATTCCAGTGCGGGAATCGGGCATGGTGCCCTACGAATACCTGCTGTCAGAATCCCAGGAGCGAATGCTGTTTGTGGTAGCTAAGGGTAGAGAGCAGGAAATCATCAGCATTTTTGAGCGCTGGGGCCTGCATGCGGTGGTGGCCGGAACGGTGATTGAAGAGCCCATGGTGCGTATCCTATTTCAAGGAAAACCAGCAGCGGAAATTCCGGCCCTAGCCCTGGCAGAAAACACCCCCGTTTACCATCGAGATTTGCTGCCAGAGCCCCCAGACTATGCCAAAGCCGCCTGGGCCTGGACTGAGGATGACCTACCGTCCTGCGCCTTGAGCGGTTGCTCTACCCCTACTGGAGAAACCCTGGATTGGTCAACCGTGCTGCTGCGGCTATTGGCTGAGCCGAACCTGGCCTCAAAACAGTGGATTTATCGCCAGTATGACCACCAGGTGCAAAACAATACCGTACAGTACCCCGGTGGAGCTGATGCCGCTGTTATTCGTCTGCGCCCCCTGGAGCATGTGCCCGGCCATACCCCCGCCGATACCCAACGGGGTTTAGCGGCCACTGTAGATTGCAATGCCCGCTACGTTTACCTCAATCCCTATGAAGGAGCCAAGGCTGCCGTCGCTGAAGCTGCGCGTAATTTAAGCTGCGTGGGGGCAGAGCCCTTGGCCGTAACCGACAATCTCAACTTTGGCAGTCCTGAAAAGCCCATTGGTTACTGGCAGCTGGCGGAGGCCTGCCGGGGCCTGGCGGAGGCCTGCCGGGCTTTTGAGACCCCCATAACCGGGGGCAATGTCTCCCTTTACAACGAAACCCTTGATAGTGCAGGTAATCCCCAACCCATTTATCCAACCCCTGTGGTGGGCATGGTGGGCCGCATTGACAACCTGGACCACACCGTAGGTCAGGGCTGGAAACAGACGGGAGATAAAATCTATTTATTGGGAATACCCGTAGCCCAGACTTGCAATGCCATCCTCAATGGTCGGGCATTAGTCACCCTGGGCGGCTCGGAGTACCTGGCGGGGATCCACCAGCAGGCCACAGGACATCCCCCCCAGGTGGATATGGACCTGGAAAAACAGGTGCAGGCTACCTGTCGCGAGGGGATTCGCCAGGGGTGGATTCGCTCTGCCCATGATTGTGCTGAAGGAGGTTTGGCGGTGGCCATGGCAGAAGCGGCTATCGGCGGTCAGCTGGGGGCCACCGTGAAGTTCTCCCTGCCATCCCAGGGAGAGCATCGCTGGGACCGCATTTTGTTTGGCGAGGGGGGAGCCCGCATTCTGGTATCTGTGGCGGCGGCATCAACAGCAGCCTGGGAAACCTTTTTGGCGGCACAACTCCCCGGCTACTGGCAGGCCCTGGGTGAGGTGAGAACCGCCCAAGATCCCCTTTCTATGGTTACAGCGGACGGCCAAATGATTCTCTCCGTTGCCGTAGAGACCCTGGCCCAAACCTGGGGGCAGGCCCTCGAGTCTCGCTTGACAAACCTCTCAGATTAAGACTTTTGGGGTTGGCCCTAATGGGCTGGTCTTGGACCATATGCCAGGGTTCATGTTGGCTTATTTCAGTGCCATTCACTGTAGCGATAGCGGTCTTGGTTAGGCTATCGCGGTCCAGCTTCAGTAACCGCAGTGATATGATTGTTATGGCATTAAGACAGGATTAATAAAGGATTTTCAGCCTCCAAACAATAGGATGTTGTTTCGGGGGGAACCCCCTATGATGGGACGTGAGTTTCTCCTCTGCAGTTCATGAACCCAGTTCTGAGCCAGATTCTGGATGGGAATCGTACGGCTATCTGACCTTGGCTGCTGCCAGCTGTGTTGATTTAGGATTAAATCGTTTCCTCCGTCTGCCTACCCCTTACTGAAGCCACCTAACATAACCGATGACGTTTCCCTCCGAAGCCTCGGCCAACCCAATCTTTTCTGATAAAGATTATGCCGTCAGTTCCTCCCTTGAGCGCCCTGACAAGCCCGAAGAAGCCTGTGGCGTTTTTGGCCTTTATGCCCCCGGTGAGGATGTAGCCCGTTTGGCCTATTTTGGTCTCTTCGCCCTGCAGCATCGGGGCCAAGAATCCGCCGGAATTGCCACCTTTGAAGGTGCTACAAGCCACTGCTACAAGCACATGGGACTGGTATCCCAGGTATTTGACGACCACATCTTAACCACGCTACCGGGGGACATTGCCGTGGGCCATACCCGGTATTCGACGACGGGGTCTAGCCGGGTTTGTAATGCCCAACCAGCGGTGATTCCCAGCCGATTGGGAGAGCTGGCCCTGGCCCACAACGGCAATCTGGTCAATGCACCAGCGCTTCGGGAAGAACTCCTGGATCGGGACCACGACCTGATTACTACCACCGACTCAGAAATGATTGCCTTCGCCCTGGCCGAAGCGGTGAATGATGGGTACGACTGGGTGAATGGCGCTGAGGCGGCTTTCAACCGTTGTGAAGGTGCTTTTAGCCTGGTGATCGGCACCCCCGAAGGAATTTTGGGAGCCCGGGATCCCCAGGGAATTCGCCCTTTAGTGTTGGGGGCGTTGGGTACTGAAGTGCCGGAAGAAGGGGCTCCGGCTGCCTATGTACTGGCCTCTGAAACCTGTGCTTTAGATATCATCGGAGCCACCTACGTGCGGGATATTTTACCCGGCGAACTGGTGTGGATTACCGAGCGAGGCATTTCTTCTTATCAGTGGGCAGATAAAACCCAGCGCAAGCTGTGCGTGTTCGAGATGATCTATTTCTCGCGACCTGACAGCATCGTGAATGGGGAAAGTCTCTACAGCTATCGACGGCGGTTGGGGCATCAGCTGGCCAGGGAAGCCCCCGCCCAGGTAGATTTAGTGATGGCGGTGCCCGATTCTGGAGTGCCAGCCGCCATTGGATTCTCCCAAGAGTCAGGCATTCCCTACGCCGAAGGGTTAATAAAAAACCGCTACGTGGGGCGAACCTTCATTCAACCCACCCAGTCCATGCGGGAAGTGGGCATTCGCATGAAGCTCAACCCCCTGAAAGATGTCCTGGAGGGCAAAAAGGTGCTGATTGTGGATGATTCCATTGTGCGGGGTACCACCAGCCGCAAAATTGTACAAGCCCTGCGGGATGCGGGGGCCGTGGAAGTGCACATGCGAATTTCCTCTCCTCCGGTAACGCACCCCTGTTTCTTCGGCATTGATACCGATAACCAGGAGCAGCTGATAGCGGCTACCAACTCCCAGGCAGAAATTTCCCAGCAGATTGGGGTAGATTCTCTGGCCTATTTGAGCTGGGAGGGCATGCTGCGGGCCACCGAACAAGACCCCAACAGTTTTTGCTCGGCTTGCTTTACGGGGAACTATCCCGTGGAGATTCCGGCGGCGTTCCGGCGGGCGAAGCTGATGTTTGAGGCCAAGCAGCCCGTGGCCACTTAAGGCAGTCTAAACCTGGGGGTGGAAGCGGGGATGGAGTCGCTTTTTTAACCGCTCTCCCCCCTCTAGGTGTTGGTGAACAATCTGCTCTACATCTTCCGGTTGTACCCGACAGTACCAGGTGTTGTCGGGCATTACTCTGACGGTTGGACCAGAACTGCACTGCCCCATGCAGTCACTTTGGGCAACCAAGATACGCTTTGATTGGTAACTTTTAAAGGCTTCCAACACTTTGCTGGACTGGTGCCGCTGACAGGTTCGATGCTGGCAAACCTGTACCAGCCAGCGTTCAGGTAGGGCAACTGGGGAAGGTTCCATGGCTATGAGTGACGGGGCCGAGGGGGGGGACATGTCTTCATCTGGATCAAGGGGAAAAGCTGTAAATTTTATACAAGATTAACAGTGTTATTACTGATTTTGGTTGGCCGATCAGAATCAGTAAATGTATCCTTCCATACTGGCTTTTTAGCCAGGCTGGGGTTCATTAGGATCATGGCAAATCATTGAGTTTACGAATGCCGCATCTGCTCGAAAATGTCAACTACCTAGACCTCCTACTGGCTCTCCTAGAGCAAACTGCCGCGCCGATTGCTGTGGCTCCCCAAAGCCGGGGTGGCCTGGTATTGGTGAGTCATCGCTACAGTGACTTAATCAGCCCTGGGAGTCGATTAATCTGGCCCCATTATTTTCAATGTACCGGGATTTACGCCGTTGGAGCTGTGCAGCTGTGCACCTTACATTCTGCCCGGGCGCGCCAACATTCTTTCGATAACCGGATCGCAGGTTTAACCCTGATAGGCCGGGTCCTACAGGATTTTGATCCTCTGCAGCGGGCTTGCCTGCTGGTAAATTTACTGTGCCATCGTCTCGGGCTAGGGGTCGTGAAACAGTCTAACCTTGAGCTTTTGGGGACCCTGGGGCGAGTGCAGCCCGACTGTATCAGGGATGCCCTGAACCTGTATGAGCGGAATTTGCAGCAGCTGGGACAATCGGTACGCCTGGGCGATTCCTACTATCTCGCCTGGCAGCGGCAACTGTTATCGGTGGTTAACGTTCCCCTGCGGGAGGGTGACCTGCAAGCATTACCCCTCGATCCTGAGGTTCTGGTCGCCCCCGGTGCCCGCACTCAAGCCTTGCGGCCCAGCCCCCAGCCTGAATTGGCCTTCAGCTAAACTCAGCCATGACCTCCGTTCCCGGGGGCACTGAGGCCCTGGCTGGTACGGCGGCAGGATAGCTGCTCCATAGGATACCTAGGTAAACTGTGAGGTATTTGGTTCTAAGCAACCTTGCGGTTACGTAAACTCAGGGCGGTAACGCTGGATACCACAAGGGCGACTCCCGTAGCTTGCAGGCCAGATAAATATTCCTGTAGGGCTATCCAGGCAAAGATTGCGGTCAGGGCGGGATTGGCAGACCCCAACATAGATGCGGCAGTGGCACCCACGAGACGAATGCCGAGGTTGTTGAGAATGTGGCCAGCAAAGGTGGCGATGGCTGAAAAGAGGCCCCCAATCCACAACGCCGTCCAGGGTAAGCCCGCCAGTTGCCCATGCCACACCAGCAGGCTCAGGGCCGAAAGTACCAGGGTAGAGGCAAAGCTGATCCAGGTGAACGGCACGGGATGAAATTGTTCAAAACTCTTTTGGGCGACCACGGTGTACAGGGCATAGGTGACCCCCGAAGCCAAACCGAAAATCACCCCCAGCCAATTACCGCCAGTGCCTGACTCCTGGTGCGGCAGGGTCAGCCAACTGCCAAATAAAATCAGCGCCATAATCGCCCCCTGAAATCGGCTCGGGGGTGTTTTAAACCAGACCCAGGAAAAGAGGGCGGTAAATACCGGGAAGGTAAAAAACAGGGTCAGGGCAATGCCCGCGGCAATTTGCCCGATGGACACGTAGAGCAGGGCCAGGTAAAGAAACATGAGCAGTCCCCCGGCCAGGGCTAATGTGAGTTGGGATCTCTGGTCAGGTTTGCCGAGCCCGCGGATGTCACTCCAGGTTTTGGGGTACAGGCTGGGCAGCAGGATCGCCATCAGGGGCACCCCGAGGGCCATGCGCATGAACAGCAACAAAAACGAGTTGGGCAGGTCAGCATCCACAAACCCCCCGGTGGGATACACCCCAAACAGGTCGGCTGGGGTAAACAGCACCCGCACAATTAAATTTTGAACGGTAAAGCAGATACCTGCCAGCAGTACTAATCCGTAGCCAAGCAAAGTCTTTTCTCCTGAGGGTGGTAACGTTTCAAATTCTGGGTACTAGGGCAGGCGATAGCTGGCAACCCGCACCATCAAGTCCCCTTCCAGGGGATTGTGGGTAAACACAAAACTCCCCTGTTTTTGCTCATGGCCCGAGAGAAAGTCGACTTGCTGTTCCGCCACTTCGTCTGCGGCCCCGGGGAAATGAAGTTCGGCCACCACCTGGACCGTGCGGGCAATGCGTCCGCCGGTATTGGTAATGGCAAAGGGTAGATAGTAGCGCCGATCAGTCACCCGCACGCTGTTGGCGATGGTGATTTCAAAGGCCGGGGGCCGGGTCTGGTTGACCTGCCAATCGTATAGGATAAGCCCCACCAGCAGGGTCAAAATGACCGTTGAGATCAGCAGGGTGAGCCATTCCGCCAGGGACCGATGGGCAGGTTGAGCGGGAGGGATGTCCTCATGGGTTTGCTGAGCTTCGTCGATCTTGGTCATCCTGGCTTAGTCATCCTGGGTTAATCAGCCTGGCCTATTTCACCTGCCTCTGCAGCCATTAGACCAGAATACGCCCTGCTGCCCCCCCCACTGAAGCGGGTAACCCCAGTACCAGGGTATCGCTGAGCCATTCCTGCCAGGGGTCACTGGGCTGCAGCTGGCGAAATAGCACCAGCATCGTCACCGAGGCCAGCAGCGCCACCAGATAGGCTACCAGGGTTTCGGTACCGGGGCTGAGCAGCAAACCCCGCTGCTGCCGTTCGGCCCGATCGGCAAAACCGGAGGCGAACACAATGGTATAAGACAATCCCAGGGAGGCGGCCATGACCAGCAACAGCCAGAGGGACGGCAGGGAGGCGGCAATCAGGGGAACTTCTTCGGTGGGGGCAATGCTGAAGGCGATCAGCACCGCCCCAATCAGGGTGGCGTCAAAGTCCACCAGGGCATCCCGCAGACTCGTCAGGGTAGGGGAGGCAGTGACCCCGGCCAGGGTGACGCGGCGGCGTATCCGCAGGGAGTTGTTGCTCAGGGTTGAGCGGGCCAGGGCCACACCCAGGGAAAAAGGAACCCCTTCAAATACCAGCTTGCCCAGGATTTCTGACAGGGGGGTGACGAGGGTAATGCGCTGAAGCAGCAGCAGCGCGATCGCAGCACAGGCCACCCCAATGCCCACCGCTTCGATACTTTCCAGCACCGCTTCGACGGGGTTCAGGGTGAGGGTCTGGCGGAACCCTTCTACCTGGGTGAGCAGCCAGACCACCACCAGGGTGACGCCTAACACCGCCAACAGCCAGGTGGGTTCTGTGGCCGACCCGATGGACCACACTTCCACGGTGTACAGCAGGGGAATCCCAAACAAGAACCCCCCGGCAGCCCCCTGTAAGATGGCCTGCAATTCTGCTAACCATATGTTTTTGGGAACGGCTTCTGCCATCGGGCCTGGGTCGCTAAAAGTCCTGGAACGTACTCTGCTCACCGTAGCGCAGAAGGCGTTCGATGGCCGTCAGGCGATGCTGCCAGGCCTGTACCCGATAGCTGCCGTTAACGGTTTCAATCAAGATCGTTCCCCCCAGGGGAGCTTGAACCGGGATCAGCCCCTGCCGTACCGTTTCCAGATGGCGACGCGAGGGGGACTGGGCCAGGATTTGAAAGTCTGCCTCCAGCTGATTGGCCGCGGCGATCCAGGCAGTCAAGGTGTCCTGCTGCATCCAGAATTTATCCTGGGATAGGAGCCAGTACCATTCCCGCTGCAGACTCTGGTAACGGTCGCGGGCCATTTGAAAGGGGGATGAAACCTGGGTGGGGGTGGTTCCCTGGGTGCGCTCCAGGTAAGTCGTCAAATCGGTTTGTAAATCGGCGGTGGCAAATAGGGCATAGCCGGGGGTCGGCATGTCCCGCGTCACCTGCAGCTGGTCGATGACGGCCAGGCGAGGCAGATCCAGGATGCGAATACCGGGGATCACCAGGGCAGAACCAAAGTCTTCCCCCACCAGCCAGGGGACGATCAACCGTTCGAACCGGCTGGTGTCTTCGGCGTAGCTCATCAGAACGATCCAGTCGATGTCGCCGTTACGGGCCCAGGTGCCCCAATCCTGCTGAATTTTTTGCAGCCGTTCGTGTTCTGGCTTGGCAAACACCGCAGCGGACAAAATCAAGTCTGGGCGCTGGCGTCGCAGGGTGCTAGACAGGGTTTCCACAAAGGAATTAATCTGCTGAATGCGAAACTCCGTCCAGCGTTCCCACAGAACCTGCTGCCGATCCTGGGCCTGGCGGGAAAGGCGGGCATCGGAGCGGGGAGATAGCTCCAGGGGGTCCACTCCAGCCGTGTCGCGGAATCGCCAGCGGGCGACATCGCCGTAGCCATAGGTGCGGTTGGCGCCGGGATCTTGAAACGGATAGCGGATATAGTCTAGCTGCAGCCCGTCCACGTCGTATTCGGTGACGATTTCGGACATGAGCTGGGTCAGGTAGCTGCGCACTTCTGGATTGGCGGGATCTAAAAAGGGCTTGTCCTGCCCCTGGGGGATGGGATTGCCCCGGTTGTCATACCCGGCCCAGTCGGGATTGCGGCTGAGCAGTGGGCCGGGATAGTTGGCCGGCAAATTGACAATGCGGTTGTGGCGCTGATTGCCGGCAGCGAAGACCCATACCCAGGCATGGAGCGCAATGCCCCGCTCGTGGGCCAGTTCCACAGCGGTGGCCAGGGGATCCCAGTTTTGAACCAGAGGATTTCGTTGGGGCGCCACCCGACTGGGATAGATGGGGTAGCCGGCGTTCACCGTTTCAAAAAAGACCGTGTTGATGCCAGCGGCGGACAGCTGATCAAACAGGGGCTCTAACCCGGCCGGTGAACCGGCCTCGACAATAGTCCCCCGGTCCAGCCAGATGGCCCGAATTTCGGCCTGGACGTAGGGCTGGTCGTCGGGCATGTGCTGCCACAACTCGTTGCGAACCTGGAGCCAACGCTCCTGGGCTTCGGTGTGTTTGCCATCGGCGATCAGCTGATCCCACTCTGCCAGCAGGGCCTGAGCCAGGGCCAGGGCCGGGGGCAGGTCTTCGCTGTTGTAGTTTAGGGTTGCTTCAGGATCGGTGGTGTCGAGGAGATTTCCCGGCTCTGCAGCGTCGAGGTATTCTTTGTCAGCAGCGGTCAGCTCTGTGCCATCAATGGTGAGGGTTGTCGGCGCATCCAGGGAGTTCGTCATCATCAGCGCACTCTCGAAGCGCCCAATCAGATTGCGCAACTGCTGCTCCATGGCGTGGGCCAGCACCGGGTTTAGAAAGCGGGTATCGGGAGATAGGTCAATCACCGCCGGGGCAACGGCATCAGCGGGGTCCTGGGGTACTCCATTGACGACGGGAACGGGAGTTCTGGGGGTTGTAGAGGTGGGGCGGCGCAGTTCTGGCGGGGAGGCGGGTGATGGGTCCGGACGGTGTCCGGGGCGCGGCGGCAGGGGTGGCGGTTCCGGCTGAACAATACTTTCCATGCCGCCGTTGCGCCATAGAAAAGGATTAGGGTCGGCAGCTTGGGCAGTAGCCCCCCGGAAGGAAATAATGAGCTGTTGAGAGTTGAAATCGAGGGCCGGGCCTGGACTGAAGACCAGGCCCAGGACTGTGAAGGGCAGAAATTTTGACCAAAAGGAGCTTTTCACGCTTGTACACCTCGACAACCCAAGTGAACTACCTGTAGATTGCCCAGCCACAGATTGCATCGACGCCATGGGGCTGATCACTTAACAAAACTGGACTGACGCCTTCAGGCAGAACAGAAACTATTGCGCTGACACCAATTCCGAATCTGCCCCCTCTTAGAAGAATGTCCCCAGAGAAAACGGCTGCTTTCCTCTTTCCTCTATTCGATGGAGAGATTGAGGCTGGATTCGGCACGGGTCTGGCCACTAGGCGCTAATTTTGGCACAAGCTGTAGAAAAATTCCCCTGTTTTGGGTTTCAGGCAACCTTGGGCTACAGCAACACCGCAGCCAGTACTCGAAACAAATCTGGTAAATCAGCGGGGACACGATACAGGTTCAAGTCTTGTTCAATATGCTTCTGCTCTCAATGGAGCCGACCAAACGAGTACTTCCCGACGGGCTACCTCACTGGTCAGGCTGACGTAGGGTAACCTTCGCTGGATAGAGCTTTTGAGGGATTCCAGTTGGTCAAATTGAGCATCTGACTGGGGCAAAGTGAGGGCGACCCGCTGGAGGGAAAAGCCAAACTCCGCCAGAATCTCGTCCGGCTCGTGGGCCATCTCAAAGTAGTTGCGAAAGGTATAGGACCGGCCGGGTTCTAGAATGCTAGCTTTAGCCATGCCAAGGGGAGCAGAACAGGATACTGCGATTCTAGCGGTCCTAAATGTCGATAAGGATCCCTTTTAGTAAGGCCCAAACATACGATTGGCGGGGTTGGCGGGATCGTCGCTGTAACAGAAGTCCTGGAACAGCTGGAGCATTTCAGCTTTGGTCAGCCAGCCGTCGCCATTAACATCCAGGCCGGGAAAGACAAGGGAAGCGTAGACTGGGGACTCGTTAAAGGCGGCGAGGAGTTGTCCCCATTCGGCCTGGTTCACTTTACCGTCTTCGTCCTGGTCGAAGACATCAAAGATGATGTCCATCAGGGAGGCGATTTCCTCGAAACAGGCTTTGGTGTCAGCCAGGACCTCGTCATAGTAGGCCAGCCATTCGGCAATAGAGACCTTATTGTCGTGGGCGGTGTCGGCCTTTTTCTCGAGCCCCTGCCATTTACGCATGAGTTTATCCTGCAGCACCAGATAGCGGCGGGATCGCTGGGACCAGTTGCGCAGGGTGGAGAGTTTGTTGAACATCAGCTCGAAGTCAGCTTTCACCAAAACCCCGGTGTAGTCGGAGTCGTACATGCTGAACAGCTTGGTGAGCTTGCGTTTTTGCAGTTCAGTGAGCATGGCTAATTTTCCCCTGGGACCCTAACCGTCAACCCTACTTCCAACAGCCTATAGCAATATTGAGGATTCGCATATTGCGCCGGTAACACCCCGGGCAGAGCTGCACCGGGTCAGAGGATTAGGGCTGCATCAGCCGGGCCAACAGGGCATCAACATCCAGGAGAAACACCGGAGGATGGTTGTCGCTGAGGGTAACCAGGGTATGGATGCCCTGGAGTCGGTTCATGATCAGGTACATCGAAGGGACGGGGCTAAAGTCAGACTTCTTGGCCCGTTTGATGGCGGGGGTCCCTGCCACTAAAAGACCAATGGCCCCTACCTGGGGGGGATCGATCACCAAAATCGTTGATTGAGGATTAGCCGGCATCTGGAGCGGTGGATCCTCCGTTGTGCCAGGAATGGCAGGAGCGGCTTGAAATATCAAAGGCGCAATATCCACCAGGGGAACGTTTTCCTGGTGCAGTTGGGCCAGGCCAGGGACCGGGGGTTGGTCGCCCATGGGGGCCGCAATCACCCGCCGCGCCAACACCAGGGGCAGGCAAAACCATTGGTTTCTCACCTGAAAGGTAATCAGGCGCAGCGAGGGTTCCTGGGGATTGTGGGACCGTCGGGTACGGGCTAGGGTGGGCCGGGGCATAGGGGGGGATGGGTGGGGGGATGGGAGAAGCTGGGTGGCGGGTAGTGGGTGTTGGGTGGCGGGTAAAGGGTTTTGCTGAAGGCTGGTGCTTAGCATAGAGACCCCTCACCCCTTACTCCCTTTAAGTCAACAGCACAGGCTGAATCATGGTTTCCAGGGTTTGTAGTAAATGTTGTTCGTTGTAGGGCTTGGTAAAGTAGGCGGTGGCTCCCAGGTCAAGGGCAAGCTGCCGGTGTTTCTGGCTGCTGCGGGAGGTCAACATCGCCACGGGCAGGTGCTGATGCTGGGCCTCGGCCTTGAGTTTGGCCAGGAAGCTGTAGCCGTCGAGGCGGGGCATTTCGACGTCGCAGATAATGGCCTCGACCTCCAGGCCGGCGATTAGTTTGTCCAGGGCATCCTGACCATCTTTGGCCTGGGCCACCTGGTAGCCGGCCTTTTCCAGGGTCAGGGCCAGCAGTCGCCGCACGTTGATGGAATCGTCGATCAGCAGCACTGTGGGTTTGCGGGGGGCCTTGAGGGTGGGGTCGGGGGCGTAGTGGGCGGGCAGGTAGGCGGGGATGGGGTTTTCTGGAGAACTGGAACTTCCGGAGGCTTCGCAGCTGGCAATCCAGTAAAGCAGTTCGGGAATGTTGACCAGGGGGACGACCTGGCCATCTCCCATGATGGTGCAGCTGTTAAACCCTTTGGGCATGGGCAGGTTGCCCACGACTCGCCGCAGGGCGACTTCCTGTTCGCCCCAGGATCGGTCGACCTGAATGCCCACCAAACGCTGGTTGTACTGCACCAGCACTACGGTAGGGGTGGAAATGGCGGGGGAAATTTCGGGGCTTTCCAGAGACATGGGGCAGTTGAAGTGAAGCCATGCGGACAGCCGCACCAGCTGGACGATTTCGCCGTTCCACTCGAAGCTATCTTTACCGGCGGTGGAAATGATCTGCTCAGGAACCAGGGCAAAGATTTCTTCAATGGCATCCACCGGGAAGGCCATGCGCAGGGTGTGGCTTTCGGCAATGAGCACCCGCGTCACCGATAGGGTATAAGGAATGGACAGGGTGAAAACGGTGCCTTCCCCCGGCTGGGTTTCGACCTGAATATCACCGCGAATTTCTTTCAAACGGCTGCGGACCACATCCATGCCGATGCCCCGGCCCGACAGGTCGGTAACTTCGCTGGCGGTGCTGAAGCCTGGCTCAAAAATCAGGGAGAGCAGTTCCTGGGTGGTGGCGGCGGCCAGGAGGGATTCGTCTAACCCCATCTGGCAGGCGCGATCGCGAATTTTTTCCACCGCAATACCGCCGCCATCGTCGCGGATCGTGATCCAGGTGCGGCCATTCTGCTGGTAGGCGCTGATGGCGATGGTGCCGGTTTCGGGCTTGCCTCGCTGGCGGCGGGTTTCGGGCTCTTCAATGCCGTGGTCAAAGCAGTTGCGGAGGATGTGGGTCAGGGGTTCCTGCAGGGCTTCCAGTACGTTGCGGTCCACCAGGGTGCGCTCTCCCTGCATTTGCAGCTGCACGGTTTTGTTGTACTGCTGGGACATTTGCCGCAGGGCCCGGGGGAACCGTTCAAAAATATCCCCCAGGGGGCGCATCCGCAGCTGGGTCAGGTGCTTCTGCAGTTGCCGGGAGGTTTTGCGCAAGTTGCGGGTGGTCTGGTCAGTGCCATCCAGGGAGATCTCAATGTCAGCCCCCACTTCCTGCAGTTGAATGACGGTTTCATTAATTTCCCGAAAGGGCAGGTGCAGGTCCAGATAGCGGTCGAGTTCCAGGGCATCGAACTGCTGACCATGGGAGACATCGGCGGTGGTGAGGCCATGGCCATTCCCCGGCGACAGCAACCGTGGGGAGGTGCCCTGGGTGGCAACTCGATCGTACACAGATCGAAGTTCCCCGTTGACATGGTCCAGATTGCGCATGCGGTTTTGCAGGGTGGACACCAGATCCCGCAGGCGGGTGACTTCTAGTTCCAGTCGGTTGCGCTCGATGGTGAGTTCTCCGAACAGATCGCTGAGCTGGTTAATTTGTTTCACCGGCACCCTGACGGTGCTGTCATCTTCCTGGGGGAGCTGACCGACGGACGATGGAGCTGCCGTCCCGCTGGTGTTGGGCCAGCCGGAATTATCCATGGGCGGGTCAAAAGCCGACGGATCCTGATGGGGGACGCCCGGGGAGAAATAGCCATCCGCGGCGGCGGGGGTGACAGGACCCATGGGCGGGGGGGATGGGGCCTTTGATGCTTGACCAGGCCAGTTATCGACGGGGGGAGAAGACCCCAGGGCGTCGGTCGCGCCCCGGGGCGCGGCAACATCCAGGAAATCTGCCGCGGCCGGGGGGGCCATATAATCAGGCACCTGGTCCCATTTCCCCCCCAGCACTGAGGTCTGGGTTTGTCGCCAGATATCCAGAGCCGCCTGGGCCACTATCGGCACAGAAGCATCGGTGGCGGTTTCGGCCTGGTCGGCAATGGATTGGCAGAGGTGAGTAAAGGTTTCCAGTTGCAGCATTTCTCCCAGCCCCCCGAGTTCCTGGGCCAAAATCTGCACCTCTTCCCGCAAACAGGGGGACTGCTCCGCCAGCACCGCCTCTAATCGACCGAGACAGCCCTCCACCTCGCTTTGAAAGAGCAGGGGAATGATGTCCTGACCCTCTTCGGGGGCCAGCATGGAATGGGCATCTTCCTCCTCGGGATCGCCCAGGCGCTGGTGTAATTGTTCGAAAATGGGCTCCACATGGGTCTGTAGCCAGTGCTGCTCCACCGGGGGGTGTGGCTGATTGCCCGGGTGGATCTGATGACGATACGCCTGCATGACTCGGTTAAGACAGTCGATGGCGGCCAGAAACTGCTGCTCTAAACTGGCATCCACCGTGATCTTTCCCCGCTGGACCTTCAGCACCTTGAGGCCATCCTCCAGGCGGTGGGCCAGGTCACTCAAGAGCTGAAAACCCATCAGGGCCGAGCCTCCCTTGATGGAATGGGCCGCCCTCAGGGCTTCATTGATGCGTTCGGCATCTATCCCCTGGGAGAACCCAATGAGACAGGATTCCAGGGTGGCCAGATATTCCCCAGCTTCGTCTAGAAACTGAAGTCGAATTTCTAATTCCTTGTCGTCAGCCATGGTTGGTGATAAATGTTGGGGCCAATATCGTCTGCGGTGAAGGCAGGGGCAGGAGAGGGCCTGCCCCCTACCGGGGTCGGATCAAAAGCCGGTTATTCGTTCGTTTTAAAAGTGCCGACCGAATCCTGAAGGGATTGGGCCACGTTAACGGTTTGCCGCAGAGAATCGGAAATTTTGCGGGAGGAGGTTGAGGTGCGGGCAGACTCCTGGGCAACGGACTGCATTAGCTGGATAACGGTTTCAGAAATTTCCACCTGGGAGACAGTGGCTTCAGAAATGGATTGCACCAGCTGGTCAATTTGGCGGGAAACGTCCAGAATCTGGCTGAGATTTTGTTTGGCGTCTTCCACCAGGCGGGTGCCGGCCACCACCTCCGTGGTGCTCTGGTCCATGGCGTCCACCACCTCGGCGGTTTCCCGCTGGATGGTTTCCACAATGCGCTCAATTTCCCGGGTGGCATCGGCGGAACGGGCGGCCAGTTCACCCACCTCTTCGGCCACCACGGCGAAGCCCTGGCCCTCTTCCCCGGCCCGGGCCGCCTCGATGCCGGCGTTGATGGCCAGCAGGTTGGTCTGCATGGCAATCTGGTTAATTAAGGACACCGCCTTGGAAATTTGCTGGGACGACTCGCCCAGGCGTTTCACCTTCTTGGAGGTTTCGCCAATGATTTCCCGCAGGTTAAGAATGTTCTGCACCGTCAGGTCCATGGCCTGACCGCCGGTTTCTGCCGTCTCCGAGGCGCTGTTGGCCACCTCGGCAGCGCGGCGGGCACTGGCGGCCACCTGCTGAATGGATTGGGTCATGGTCTCCACCGAAGCCAGGGTTTGGGTGACTTCCTCCGCCTGGCGCAGGGCTTCATCTGCCAGGGATTGAATAGCGTCTTCGTTATCCCCCAGGGAAGCGTTCACCTGCTCGGCGGACAGCTTCACTTTGGTCACAATCTGCCGCAGGCTTTCCACAATGGAATTAAAGAAGTCGGCGACGGTGCCAATTTCCCCGGCGGTAACGTCGGCCCGCACCGTCAGATCCCCCCGGGAGGCCCCTTCCACCTCACTCAGCAGAGACACCAACTGCAACTGCAGGGCTTCCTGCGTTTGACGGCGTTCTTCAGATAGGGCTTCGGCCTGGGCAAACAGTTGGGCCTGCTCCAGGGCATAACCCAGCTGCATGGCGATCTGCCGGAAAAAGTTAATTTCGGTGGGAGTCCAGTCGCGGGGGCGATCGCACTGGTGGGCAATGAACAGTCCGATCAGTTCTTCCTGCACCAGAATGGGGGCCACTAGATTAGCCTTGACCTGGTAGGGCTCCAGCTGCTTCAGGTGGCATTCGGTGAGGCCGGCCTTGAAAATATTGGCGGTCGCCTGGACCCGACCCTGGCGATACTGATCAATATATTTGTTCTTAAAGCAGGGATCCAAGAGATCATTGCCCAGGCTGGTGGGCAGACCGGCCCCAAGGGATTCCGCCACAAAGGTGCCCCGCCAGGTTTCGTCGAAGCTGTAGACCACCACCCGACTGGCATTCAGGGCTTTACGGGTTTCGTTTACCGCCGCCCGATAGATCCGTTCTTCCTCCAAACTCTCCCGCATGCGGAAAATAATTTCGTTGAGCTGACGTTCCCGGCTGGCGTTCATTTCCTGCTGCTGGAGCAGTCGACCCTGGCTCAGGGCGTAGCCGATCTGCACAGAAATTTGCTGCAGCAGATCGATTTCCTCTGGCGCCCACTGCCGGGGGCCGGAGCACTGGTGGACGCAGATCAGGCCCACCAGTTCATCCCCGGCAATTACGGGAGCCACCATATTGGCCTTGACGTCCAGTCGGTCTAGAATTTCGCAGTGGCAGTGGGAAAGGTTGGCTTGATCAAGGTCTTCCATGCAGGTGACCCGCCCCGCCCGGTAACGTTCCAGGGCTTCTGGGGTAAGCGGGTCTTCAATGGTCTGGCCCATGGCTCGCTTGCATCCCCGGGCCACGGCTTCCGCCGTGATCTCCCCGGCTTTGTAGTCTGGGTGGAAGCGGTAAATCAGCACCCGGTCCACATCCAGCACTTCCCGCACTCCGTCCACGGAAGTACTGAGGATAGTGATTTCGTCCAGGGATCGCCGGATGCGGGTAGTGAGGTCTGCCAGCAGCTGGGCACGCACGGCACTTAGCCGCTCTTTTTGACCCTGCTGCCGCAGCAGATCTTCAGAATTGGTGATGTTTTCAGCCAGGTGATTGAACACCTGGGCCACCCGCCCCACTTCATCGGTGGCGTAAACTTCAGCCCGGACCTGACGATCGCCCATGCCGAATTTCCAGGCGGTCTGCTGCAGGTTCTGCAACGGTCGGAGCATCGAACGCCCCAAAATGCGGGCCAGCACCACATCGGCCAGCAGGGCCAGCAGGGCAATCAGCATTTGCAGCTTGAGGCTGTTGCCAATGAGCACATTAAGAGGAGTTTCTGAGGTGCCCCGGACCAATACCGCCACCGGCTCGCCGCTGAAATCTTCGATGGCGCTGGCGGCGAGGGTGTACGTGCGACTGTCAACGGCCTGGCGCTGGGTAACCACCCGATCGGGGGTAGCTACGGCCTGCTCCAGCAGGTCAGTATTTTCCAGGGACACATTCACCGAGGCCGCCGCCAGGTCAGGATTATCGCCAATATCCATGGCAGTGGCCAGCTGAAATGCCCCCGCTTCATCGACCTGATAGACCGCGCTATAGCCATTGTCAAAAGCCGCCAGGGTAGCCTCGGGAATGTCGGTTTTGCCGTTGACAATATCCCCGGAAATCAGGGCCCCCACCACCTCATCGGTATCCTGGGACAGTACGGGGGTAACGGTATAGCGCACCAGGGCATCCTGGTTGGCAAAGCCGTCGGGCAATGGCGGCTGCTCCTTTTCTAACTCTTCCCAGCTCACCAGAGCGCTGGATTTGATCTGGCGGGGGTTCTGCAGCACAGTACCCACCAACCCCTGGGGGTCAAACCGTTCCCCCCGGCGATCGGCATTGGCGCTAGCGATGATGTCTAAGTCGCTGCCCACCAGGGTCGCGTACTCAATATTTCGGGCAGTAATTTCATTTTGCAAAATCTGTCGCACCGTGGCCAGGTCGGCGCTAGACAGGGTTTCTCCGGCATTGTCGGAGGTCGCCACATCCACAATAGCCTGGTTGTCAGACTGCCCCCGGAAGCCAAACCCCATCTGGTTGATTTTGATGTTGTAACCAATGTCCGTAACCGATAATTCTGCCCGGGCCTGGTTGAGCAACTGACTGCGGCCCCCGGCTATGATTAAAAATGACCCCACCCCCACCAGGCCCAGCACCGAAATCACTTCCGAGGCAAAAAGACCCGTGAGCTGCTTTTTACCGACGCTGAGGTTGCTGAACCACTGCAGCCAGTCAAACCGGGACCGGCGAGTCACGACAATATCGTCACTGAAGGATTTGCCATAGCCAACACCGCGATACTTCAGTGGCGGTTCCAGCGGTAGGTCCATATCCTGGAGACTCGTAGCCCCGTTGTTCAAAGGGTGGTTTTCGCCATTGGCAGCAGGAGGGGTCGGGGGCGTAGAGGCAGACGGTCTAAATTCCGTAGTCATAGTTAACGGCCTTGATTACAAATGGGCAAGGAATGGGAGTCAGGTAATTTGCAGTACGGGAGACCGTAAGATGGCCTCCCCATCCAGCACCAGGAGCACTTCCCCCTGCTGCAGTACACATCCCTGCAAAAAGGGCACCAGGGTATTGGGAATATGGGCCGGAGGGGTTTGAACCTGGTGGCGGGGCAGGCTCAGAATGCCTTCAATGGTGTGGACCCGCAGCCCCAGGGAAACGCCCCTGGTTTGCATCAGGACGATGTTGTACTGCTGGTTGTTGGGATAAGCAATGGGAATGCCCAACAGCAGGGCCAAATCGGTTACCCACAGCACCTGGCTGCGGCGATTGATCAGCCCCAACAGGGCCGGGGGCAGATTGGGCATGGGGGTAACTCGGGCGGTGGCCATGGTGATGGCTTCCTGCACCTGCCGGGTGGGCATTAATGCCCCCTGGAACCCCAGGGTGAACTTCAAATAGCTTTGGCTCTGGGTCGCGGCAGTCTCCAATGGTGGGGCCAGGGCAGACTCGGGCGGCTGTTCCCAGGACAGTGGGGCGTTGGCTAGGGACAACTCACTCATCGATTCACCTTCATGACTGACCTGACCGATTCCACCAGTTGGTCCTGGGTATAGGGTTTGGTGACGTAGGCATCAGCCCCCTGCTTCATGCCCCAGAGGCGATCAATATCCTGGTTTTTGGAGGTGCAGATAACAATCGGAACCGCCGCCGTTTCGGGTTGTTTTTTGAGGCTGCGGCAGAGTTCAAAACCACTCATCCCAGGCATGACCACATCCGTAACGATGACATCAGGCCGATGTTCAATGGCTTTGTCTAAGGCTTCTTGGGCACTGGTCGCACTGATGATGGTCCATCCGCTGCTCTGTAAATAGTGGACCATGAGTTCCATTTCGGAGGGGGTATCTTCAACAACCAAAATCGTGCCCGCCAGGAGAGTCTGCATAATTGAATACCTAGTGATAGATGGTTCTCGACAACGTATAGGTCTAGCCAACTCATTCGAGAAAAGTGACTTAAATCCGCCAGATTTTTGGGTATTACATATAGCATTTATAAAATCAATCTTTGGATGAAGATTGATTTTTGAAAAACAAAAAAATGGAACAATTCGTAGATTTACCAGAAAACTTTTGCTGTATAAATGACGACACCAGGCTCTCCCACCCAACCGCTCAGATTGGCTGCCCAGCCAACGAGTTGGGTAGATCACCTGCGCCTAGAGATAATGTGCAGTCTGTGCTTGCCTGGTGAGGCTCAGGCTGTCTTCTAAAATCAAGCACTGGCCGGGTTATTCATACCCTCCCGCACTTCAAAACCCTGCAGGTGGATTCCCAAAGCCAGGGTCACCTGAATGGGTTAGGGTCCCCATTAACTGAGATGCCTGAAGATGATTTTTAGCAGATCTGACTGCCCAAAAGGCTTCGTCAGATAACCGGAAGCTCGCACTAACTTGGCCTTGGCACGATCGATAAAGCCAGTGTTGCTAGTCACCATGATGATGGGAGTGTTTTTAAAGTCGGGATGCCGACGTAATAATGAACACAATTCATATCCATCGAGGTTGGGCATTGTGACATCAAGCAGGATTAAATCCGGCTTGTTTCTGATGACCTGCATCAGCGCTTTGACCGGATCATCAATCATCAACACTGAAAAAATTCGATCGTCCAGAAACTCGTTAATTGCCCGCAGAACGGTGGGGCTATCATCAATACAGGCGATGGTGTATTGTTCTTTAGGCGCAGGTCTCAGGGGACTGGTGGTTGCCTGCCCACCCTGACCGGGGGGAGAAGAGGTTAATCCCGCAGAGGGGGCACTGAGGGGTTGCAGGTTTTGCCGCTGCATCACTCCATTGGTGTGGGCCGACCGCCCCCGTCGCTGCTTCAACAGGGAATAGCATTCTTCCACCGTTGCCCGCAAATTAAGCTGGCAGAACTTGGGGCAATCGTTCAGCAAATCGCCCTCGATAAATTCGAAATTTCCCTGGCGCAGATCTAAGAAGGCTTCCAGCACCTGTTTAGAGAGGGCTTCGATCAGGCCTGCGGCCTGGGTCGGATGCAGATGTTGCTGCTGCACCAACCAGCAAATGGCCTGATAATCCGCCAGGGGCGAATTGACGGCAGGCCCTTGCTCAAATAGCAACCGCATCTGTACCCGCACGGCACTGACCAACGAAGGAACCTGTGGGCTCAACCGCCGGAGATGGGTGTCCAGCCGGTCGAAGGGACGTTCAGAGTTGGTGACATAGTTTAGTCTTCCTTGCTCAAGCAGCAACCACCACTCCCCGGATGGAGTGGTAACCTTCAGGCCACCCGTGGCCTGGCGGCTGCTGACCTGGGCTAATAAAGTTAAAGGATGCAGAGTGGGGGAAGGAAAAGTGGAAGAAGCCATGGGGGTATAACTTGTCAGCGATTGCATAGCTCTCAAAATAAATAACTAAACCCGTAGGGAAGACTGTGGTTCCTATTTAGAAATTCAATGCGGCTAAACCAGCAACCCACGCACCTTTGCCATCGACCTGAGACAACTATTCTGACCCCAGGGAAAAATTTTGAAATTTGGGGACACCATACAGTTGCCCGTATTTGTATCACTCCCGCCTTTGAGAGAGTCCATGCAGGAGCCAGATTATGACCTGAATCCCGCCTGCACAGGCATGACAGGGCCGCCTGTGGTCAGAATCATGAATCGGTGAACCCGGGAGGGAACCTCTGATGTTTTGGTTAAGCTTCGGAGTTGGAGTTGCTTGACCAAGGGAAATTGAGCGCAAGCTTAATCGAACCCTTGAATGCAACCAGACAACCCAATTACTAGGGAGGAACAACGCTGAATCTAAGCTGGCAGACGGTGCCCACCCAGGAGGATTTTAAGGCTTTCGGCAATCCTTAAAATGTGATCTCGGCTTATTTCAGCGCCATGTCACCAGGGTTGCGGTGGATAACAATTAATAGCTGGTGCGATTTTTCAGGAATTACAACGCATAACCTTTACCTTCTATTTTTACTATATCAAATTCTTCGTGGCAAAAAGTCTTGACCCGGATCTGCGACATAAAATCTACGAAAAGAACATTTCTCCTTTGTTTTGAATACATGAACTTTGAATCAAGGGGTACTTGCGCATTCTTCGCCGTGAGCCATGGGAAAAATTACTAAATCGTATCCAAGTCCAGAAGTGGAGTTTTGCCTTAGAGAAAACTACAGCTCCCGAGCTGGCCTTGTAGGAGTCTGTCTCGCCGGGGCACAGTTAACCTAGCCCCCGTAAAACGGTGCGAATTTTGGCTTCCTGTTGAGGCTCGAGGGCCTTGGGAAAGCTCAGCTCCAGCAGCAGACGGGGGATGACCTGGGGGGGGGCAGGCATCTCGCTGGTTTGTACCACCTGGGCCACCAGATTTTGGGCCAGGTTTTGGTGCTCGCCGGGGGGAAATAACAGGCTCACGATGGGGCGTGTTTCAAGCAGGGTAATGTGATCGAGCTCATCCAGGTCTTTCACCTCCAGGGTGAGGTCGTGGGTGCCCATTTCGACTACTTTGGCGACATAATCCCCACGCCAGCCGTCCCAGGTCAGGTGAATCAGGGTGTCCGCCTGTTTACGCATTCTGGTGCCGGTGCTGGGGCTAAACTCTTTGAAAACCCGGCCCAGACTGCTGGCAATGAACCGCAGGGAGCGCAGGGGTTGATCAATTTGACTGCGGGTCTGGCCATACCATTCCTTCACGTCGGAATACAGCACCAGGGCCAGATCATCGGCCTGGCTGCGGCTGACATGCATAAAGTTCAGGGTGAGCTGGGCTTCCAGTCGGCTGGTGGCGTTGGCCCGGACCACCTCGGCCTCCACCAGGGCGCGGCCATCGTAGTCGCCCACCAGCTCGACCCACACCTGATCCGGAATGTTGGGCCATTCCTCCAGCTGAATCAGGGCCCCACTTTCGCTGACATTAACGGTGTGCCCCTGCCATTGGTGTCCGTCACTGTGGATAATGGCAGTAAGGTGCCGGGGCAGCCGATGGGCCCGGCGCAGTTGGGGCTGTTCCAGGGCGACCAGACAGGCTGCCGACACCAGGAGCAGGTTGAAGCAGCACCACAAGGTGTTAATCATAACCGCCTGGTGATCGGCTGGGCTGAGCAGCAGCCAGAAAGGCACCGCGAGCAGGGAGGTGGCCGTTAAGACTCCTAAAATTAAGAGATAGCGGACGCTGTTGATGTCAAAATTGCGCTGATTAACGGTCAGCCCCTTGGCGGTGACGTTGAAGGAACCCAGTCGCGGGTTGAACAACGCCAGAAGAGTCACAATGCCCGCCTGAAAAGACATGGCGAACTCATAGATTTCATTCCAGAAGGAAAACCGCACCCGCTTGTAGGGAATGTGATTTGTCTGCATCGACAGCACGATGTGGGGCAGGGCATAGAGCAGGGTTTCGAAGCCCAGGCCCTTCACCGGGTTAATGCTGAACAGCAGAAACATAATCGGGGCGATGGCATACATTAACCGGGGGAACCCAAAGAAAAAGTGGGAGGTGGCGCTGAAATAGCAGATCCGCTGGGGCAGGGTGAGGTTTAGCCGCCGGTTCAGCAGCGGATTTTCCAGCCGCAGAATTTGAGCCATGCCCCTGGCCCAGCGCACCTGCTGCCCCACGTAGGAGTCAAATTTCTCAGGAGCCAGGCCGGCCACCATGATTTTGTCGTAGTACAAACTGCGGTATCCCTCGGAATGGAGCTTCAGGGATGTGTGACAGTCTTCCGTCACCGTTTCGGTGGCAATGCCCCCCACCTCGAGCAGGGCCTGGCGCCGCACCACCGCCGCTGAACCGCAGAAAAAGGCGGCATTCCAGGCATCGTTGCCTTTTTGCAGCACCTTATAGAACAGTTCGTTGCCCACGGGAACCTGGCCCCGGGTCAGGAGATTGCGCTCGAACGGGTCCGGATTGTAGAACCAGTGGGGGGTCTGCACCAGGGCGACGGACTCATCAAAGAAAAAGCCCACGGTGTCCTGCAGAAAACCTTTCACCGGGATATGGTCGCAGTCCAAAATCAGCACCAGATCTCCCTCGGTCCGGTGCAGGGCGGTGTTGATGTTGCCGGCCTTGGCGTGGTCATTGTTGTCCCGAGTGAGCAGTACCGCCCCCAGGTCTTCGCACAGGGTCTTCAGGGCGGCCCGTCGGGCAGGATATTGGCGGCCATCATCCAGTACATACACGGCTTTCTGGTCTTGCGGGTAGTCCATGGCCACCGCTGCCAGCACCGTTTTGCGGACAATTTCCACATCCTCATCGTAGGTGGGGATATACACATCCACCATGGGCCAGTCTGCCTGGGGCCTGTGCTCCAGGGGAACGGCATGGCGGTACTTGAGCTGCAGGGTTTGAAAATAGGCCAAAAACAGAGTGCTGATGGCATACAACTCTGCCACGTATAGCAGCAGGGAAAATACCGTATCCAGGGGGGTATCAAAATTGATGGTGTAGCGGGTGCGGTAGTAGAAATATCGCAGGGTGGTAATGCCGCTGAGGATCACCATCAACAGGTGCAGGAGTTCCTGTTTACGCCCCTGCTCGGCATGGTGTTCCTCCAGGCGCAGCACCCCATAGCCCACCGCAATCAGCATTGTGGCAATTATGGCCTGTTGCCAGGTGGTGGTCGGCCGCACCGTAATCAACGGCTGGGCCAAAATCCCCAGACACATCAGCAGAATAAAAAGCTGCAGTCGGCTTAGGGGATTCGTAATGAAATCGATGCCCCGGGGAACGACGTCGGTCAGCCAGCGGAAGAGGGGAGCGGTGGAGGGAAAAGAACGGAACATGGTTGGTCGTAAGTGGGTTGAGGTAATCCCGTTTGGATGGGGGCGTGGGAGC